>JBGTCG010000020.1:0-12357 GCA_041748915.1 Methylococcales bacterium | reverse complement strand
ATTCAAGAAACTCCGGAATATAAGGTCCACCATATTATCTTGGATCAGCTCAACACCCATAAATCGGAAACCTTGGTTCGCACGGTTGCAGAGCTATGCGGGATCGAACAGGACCTGGGTACGAAAGGCGTGTGCGGGATCATCAAACCAGTCATGGGAATTCGACAGTACTCCTTGAGAGGACTCCAGGCGGAGTCCGGCGAATGGAAACTCGTTACGATGGCATTCAATTTAAAAAGAATGCACGTGCTGGCGGCGACAGGAAGGGGATAAAAGGATCAACGATCGCCTTATCAAACGGAGATTACCGAGATTGACCCGTCGAATCAGCCTGACCAGGTTAATTGATCGGCGCATATAATCTATTCGGGATCTGGTGGAAAAATCGGTCGTCCCGGATGACACTCAGATCAACTAGCCTATCCGACAGGCTCCTAGCTCAGTTGCGTGACAGAATGGTAAGAGGTGGCGCGCGGCGTTTCGCGGTCCGCAACGAGAGCCGCGCTGATCAATGAAGGCTTGGAATCTCGCGGCGTTGTTTATCGAGGCCATCCCAGAATGCGGCGACACCGTCGAGCATCGTATTGCCGTTGCGGATAAACGCGTCCTCGTCCAGTTCATGCGTGAAATAAAGACTTTCCAGTTCTTCCTGGGTATGTTCGGCATGCTGTGTTTCGATGCGGTCATGCCAGATAAAAAACCCAAGTGGCAGGTTCAATCCGTTATTGCGGTTGAAGGCTCTGAATCCGTCAATCAGTTCTTTCCAGAATCCAGCGGCGGCCCAGTTTTCGACCGCGAAACTGGCCGCCTGGGAAACTTGATAATTGTCGCCGCCGTAAAGCCGGAACAATTCCCGGCAAAAAAACAGCGTAGATTCGGTCCCGTGGCAGGCCTTGCCAATTTCGTCAAATCTTAACCCGAGTTCGCGTGCGAGCGAATACAGCCATTCGAAATGCGCCGCGGCAAAACGGAAGGTGCTGCCCTCTATTGACCCTTCGGTGCATCCGTAAATCTCATCAGGGCTGGAGTCAAGCTTCGATCTAAAGCGCACGCCAATTTCATTCGCCAGGATCTCCTTCGAGGCGCGCATGTTTTCCAGACTGTCTGCGTTGATCATCTTGTTTAGTTGAGCCAACAGAAATTGATTCGAAAAGACCGAGAACTGAACTATAAAGTCCTTGATTTGTTCCATATTTTGACGGCCTTGGCTGAACCAGGCAGTATACGTATTATTGGTGATGATACGGTGCCGCAATAGCGAAGTCTCAATACGCTTTTGAAATTCGAGAAACCGCCGGGCCTTGGCCACGGAATACCCGGGCGCCTGATCATTGAGTGCTTCGAGGGTTGTATCGCTGAGTCCTTCAAGCTGGTGAAGCCGGGCGAAACTCTGCAACGGGCTTTGAGTGATTGCCATGGTGCATTTCCTTGGTAAGTCGATTTACTTCCATTATAGACTCTCCCGGTCGATCTTTAGTTGCCGAATTCAAGGATAATAGCCCGGTGATCGATCTAAAACATATCCCGGTTCCGCGGCGGCAGGAAGAAGTCAGGATGTGTTATCCAACTCCAGCGACTCACTATACTTAAACATCATAATGAGCGGAAACGGATACGAACGATTGGTCCCACATTATGATGACTGGAGAAGAATATCCAATACGGAGCCCGGCGCGGCTGGAATTTTCGATCGTATCGAAATTAACCGTGTTCGTGGCGTTTTTGTCAGTTCTCACTACCACGATCTTAAATTGGCTGAACTATCACTGCGCCACCGCTATGCGGGACCAAACAGGTAGGTTTATAGGACCGGAGCAAACGCCTGCACGGATAGGAACCTGCCGAAGGCGAGAGAAGCAGAAGAACGCAGGCGAAAGGCCAGAAGATCAGCGGCAATAATAATGAATAGTCTTTGGCGGTGTCGCTGGTTAAGCTAAAACCACTCTTCCTGATCGGTCGCGCAGGACTTGATGCAAGCGTCCGATGCCGGAGCAGTGTGTTCGCTGGACGGCTGTTCTTCCAGGGTCATGTCGGACATGCAATCCGACAGGCCTGCCTTGGCATAATACTGCGGCGCGAAAGCGCAGGTGGAAAGCGTCGAAAGCGCCAACCACGCCGTGATGACCAACAGAACCATGCCTTGGAGCAATCACCAATTGCGCCGGTAGCGGAAGAATTGCAATACCCGTCAACCTTATCCTCTGAAACTAAATTTGCGTGTAAATTCCGCAGACCGGTTGTCAACAAGATATTCCGGGAGTGAAGAGAACCAATAAACTGTCCGGTTTCGTAGGTGATTTGTCCGGTTTAGCGGCGTACCAGGCATGCCCGGACCTGACTCGGCGTGGATTATCGCTGCCGACTTCATCAATCGGTTACGAACCACCGCTCTTTGTTTAACTGCTCCCTCAAGAATTCGACAACTTCGGTTATCCGAACCTCCTGCATCTCCGTATCCAGGCGCCCTTTGTACTCCACGTTTCCGGAGTCAAGCCCGCGGTCGCCGAGGACCACCCGGTGCGGGATTCCGATCAGTTCGATGTCGGCGAACATGAACCCCGCGCGTACCTTGCGGTCGTCGAATAGTACATCGAATCCGGCGGCGATTAGTTCCTCGTACAGCTTATCGGCGGCCATTCTGAGCCGTTCCGATTTGTGCATGTTCATGGGCAGCAGGGCAACCTGGAACGGCGCGATCGCGGCCGGCCAGAGAATGCCCTTATCATCATGATTTTGCTCGATCGCCGCAGCGATGACCCGGGTCACGCCGATCCCGTAACAGCCCATGGTCATGATGCGGCTGTGGCCGCTTTCATCGAGCACCACCGCGTTCATGGCCGCACTGTATTTTCGGCCGAGTTGAAAGATATGACCGACCTCGATGCCGCGGGCGATTTTCAATGTTCCCTGACCGTCGGGGCTGGGATCGCCGTTCCGGACCCTGCGGATATCCTCGGTTCGCGCAGGAACCGGCAAATCCCGCTCCCAGTTGACGCCGGTGAAGTGGCGTCCATCATGATTGGCGCCGCAGACGAAATCGGTGAGGGTGACCGCGGAACGGTCCGCGATCACCGGAATGTTCAATCCCACGGGACCGAGGGAACCCGCGGAGCAACCCGCGGCAGCCTGTATTTCCTGATCGCTCGCGAATTGCATCGGCGATGCGATCCCCTCGAGTTTTTGGAGCTTGACCGGATTCAGCTCGTGATCGCCGCGCAGCACCAGCGCGACAACCGTACCGTCTTCGGCCTTGACCAATAGGGTTTTGAGACACTGTTCGGGTTTCACGCCAAGAAACCCGCTGACCTCGTTGATGCTGTGCTGGTCCGGAGTATCGACTCGCGTCATCAGTAACGCCGGATTACCGCGCTCGCCGATCGCTACGGCTTCGGCCAATTCGACATTGGCCGCGTATCCGCTCTCGGTTGAAAACGCGATCGCATCCTCGCCTGATTCGGCGAGCACATGAAACTCGTGCGACAGGTTCCCGCCGATCGCGCCGGAATCGGCCAGAACCGCGCGGTATTCGAGTCCGAGCCCGGAAAAAATCCGGCAATACGCGTGATGCATCTCCTGGTAGGTTTCATCGAGCGATTCTTCGTCCATATGAAACGAATACGCGTCCTTCATGATAAATTCGCGCGCGCGCATGATGCCGAAGCGGGGCCTGATTTCATCCCGGAACTTGGTCTGTATCTGGTAATAGTTGATCGGCAGTTGCTTGTAGCTTTTGATCTCGTTTCTGGCCAGGTCGGTGATAATTTCCTCGTGGGTCGGACCCAGGCAGAATTCACGGTCGTGTCTGTCGCGAAGCCGCGCGAGTTCCGGGCCATAGTGCTCCCACCGGCCGGACTCCTGCCAGAGTTCCGCGGGTTGTACCGCGGGCATCAGAACCTCGAGCGCGCCGGACCGGTTCATTTCCTCCCGGATGATCGTTTCCACCTTATGCAGGACCCGGATTCCCAGCGGAAGCCAGGTATATAGCCCGGCGGCCAGTTTGCGGATCAGTCCGGCTCGCAGCATCAATTGATGGCTCGCGATTTCCGCCTCCGCGGGCGATTCTTTCAGGGTATTCAGTGGAAAATTTCGAGTGCGCATTGGGTTCTGTTTTTGAAACCGTACGGGATATAAATTGCAATGCATGATAGCCGGAACGCAAGTCTGCCTCGTGTGCCCCGAGCATGACTTCCATTGCACGCGGAACAACCCAGCATACAATCCGTAAAGGCGCGCAGTTTACAACACTGGGCCTGAATTATGGAATAAATAACCTTTAGTTCGAACCTTATCTCGCGGCGAGGTTGCTCTTGAATCGCGGCGCTGAAGCCTGGTCGAGCGCCGGCCAACGCTCGGCCACGGATTGGGTTACACTACTGTTCGAGCGGAGGGCTTCAAACTCGATATGACCGCGGTTCATATCGAGCGTATCGAATCTCGATTCTAGACGTCTGCCCATAGCCCTGTCAGCGGGATCTTCGCCGGAAAGAAAACCTCATATACTTTAGTGATCTTAAATGAACCACCTATCATGAAAATCAGCGTTGAAATTGATGCAACCCCTCACGAAGTCCGCGAATTTTTCGGTCTTCCCGATGTCCAGTCCCTGCAAACGGATATATTGGATAGAATTCGCGAGGACATGACCAAAGGGGTTTCCGGTCTCGATGCGTTCAATTTGATGAAACCCTATTTTCCGGCCCACCTGCAATCAATGGAGTCGATGCAAAAGGCATTTTGGAATGCCTTTCCAAACCTTAATGTCAACGCTCGCGAAGACGACAATCCGGGTGACGCAAAGCCCGAGTGAACATCACGGTTACCGGCGAATCTTCCCGCCAAACCGCCCGAAGGCACTGCATCTCCGGAATTGATTTCCGTGCCGATGGCCACCGGACCACACCCCGGCACCAAAGCATTTCCTAAAGCTGCCGACGCAGCGGCTTTACCGGGATTACGGTCCAAATTCTTCGGGTTTTCCCTTTCATTACGGACGCCTGACGCGAAATTTCCGGCCGAGATGTGCCAGCACCAGACTGTCCGCCCGGATTTCTAGAATTTCCGGGCCAACGTCGATCTTTTGGCCAGTCGAATACTTCTTCATATTTATAATCACGAAACGTTCCTCGAGAATTTCGGAATAAACGAAGACGTTGATTACCAACGTCGGTAGGTCGCGCTGAAAATCGCGAGGCAAGTCGGCAAGGAATGGGATGGCTTCGGTTTTCGGGTTCGCAGGTTCGGTTGCAGGTGACGGCTCGGGAATCGAGGAGGGCGCTTCGACGAATTGAACTGCGCCGCTGCCGGAGTCCTGGTGTTCCATATCGGCCGCAGGTTTGTCGGCCGTCGTAACCGCCGGCGGCGGCGTGGTTTCGGGAGAATTTCTTCTTGCCCGCGGTTCGCCGGCGCTGGTCTGGTTTTGTTTCGATCGGCCCGGCGGGAACGCTGGAGCCTGTTTCTCGACATTTGCTTGGGTCGCGCGCAATGGCATCTTTCCACCCTCAGCGGGCTTCTGCTCGAAATGGGGCGCGGTGCCTAATTCCTGTTTTGCCGAGACGTTTGGACGGTGTCCCGGCTCGGCTTTTTCTAGAATGTCGGGTGCGGTATCGGGCGTCTCGATGTGCGGCGGATTTTCCGGGACTCCGTTCGGTAGCGATCGGTCGCGAAAGGTGATATAGAAGAGGGTGCCGAAATTAATCAGCACCAGCGCAATCACAAGAATCGCGAACGGATGACGCTTCCGTGGCGGAGACTGAACCGCCAATTCAGGCGTCATTTTCGGAACTTCACCGACTCTGCGTTCAAGCTCGGATTTTCTCAGCGCGTCCAACAGATAAGACATGACTAATTGGGTTTCGCGTTCAGCTTCGGGATATTTGGAGAATTGCTCAAATTATTGAGAACGATGATGGTTTCAGCGCCAACTTTGCCATCCGGATCCAGGCCGTGATTCGACTGAAAAGAAATCACCTCTTTTTCAAGCTCTTCGTCGAAATAAATCGAAGCTGAATTCTGGCCAGGGGTTCCACGAATCGCTGACAGGGTTCCCCGAAGCCAGGTTACGGCCGGATTTGAATATCCGCGTACCAGCAAGGAAATCCCGGGCGCGGGCGGCCACCACAACAATGCAAACTTTCCCTGCCAGAATGGCAAAACTTCAGTAATAGGAAAGGAAACCGGATCGTCCCGAACTAATTGAAAGGTCGCGGTCTCCCGATCCACGCCGATCAGCGTGGCGTGCCGGATCACACCGTGTTGTGGCGCAAATTCGAGCGTTGCCGGCATATTCAGGCTCAGAAGATAGTTCCAGGTGCCTTGCTGGACAAAACACTGCAGTCCGGCACGCTGCGCGGATTCGCAGAACTCGTTTGACCTCGGCACATCGCGAATATTCCACTGGCGAAACAATTGGGAAAGCGCGGCATTAAAGTCCATTTCCGGAATGGAAATCGCGTCAATGAATCGAATCCTCGGTGGATTACCGGCTTTGGCTCGATCGGGATCGATTATTTCCATCGCTTCCAGAGATTGGTTGATCTCGTTCGCGTTTTCTTCGATAGCAATGCCGGATTCGGTCAGCGGAACCAGTTCAGCGAAAAGTTCTTTGAAGATCCGCGACGCTGATGCGGATTGCGGGTCCGTTTTTGTTGGGCCAGTTTCCGCGGGTTCGGCGGCAACCCTGGAGTCTTGAACCAAGCTAGGCGGGCGAATATGCACGAATCCTAAAAAAAACAATACGCAGAATACTCCGATCAATAACCCGATACCCAAGGATCTCCGCGACCAGCCCGGAAGAGAGGGGCGGGGCAACAGAACTTCTCTGGCTGCTTTGCAGACGATCTTCGGCCCGATCTGCTTCGTACCGAGACTATAGGCGCCGAGCATTGCGCGTTCACAGATAATATTAATGAGCCGGGGTACGCCGCCCGAAAATTGAAAGACTTTCTTCACCGCGCGTTTGCTGAAGACAGGGTTAAAACCGGCTCCGGCAACCTTTAGCCGGTGGTCGATATACTCGGTGCATTCACTCGGCGACAGCGGGTCGATGTGATAGCGGGCGGTTATTCTCTGGTTCAATTGGCGCAGATTCTCCCGAGCCAGGAGCTGGTTCAGTTCCGGCTGACTAACCAGAATGATTTGCAATAACTTGGTGTCATTGGTTTCCAGGTTGGTTAACAGACGGATCTGTTCAAGAACATCGATACTTAGATTCTGGGCTTCGTCGATCAACAGAACCGTATTGCGGCCCAGGGCATGGACTTGCAGCAAATGTGCGGTCAGCGCGTCAATCAAAACCTTGAGACTAATGGTTCCCTTCGGATATGCGATTCCCAGCTCGTCGCAGACGGTCGCCAGCAGTTCTTCCGCGTTCACGCGCGGATTCAACACCAGCGCCAAATCGACGTTGCCGGGCAATTGATCGACCAAACAATTACACAGCGTCGTTTTCCCGGTACCGACTTCGCCGGTCAGCGCGACAAAACCATTGCCGTTCATAACGCCGTAAAGCAAGTGCGCGAGCGCTTCACGGTGGCGTTCGCTCATAAACAGGTAACGCGGATCGGGTGCGATTGAAAACGGAGCTTCCTTTAAATGGAAAAACTCTGCGTAATACATTACTGTTCTACACGGAATCTCTCGCGGAGACGAAAATTCGCAACGGTTTCTATTGAGATTGAAGGTTTGTTGGAACATGGCCGTGCACAAAAGCGAATTGCGCGCGCGGCCCTTCAGAGCGTGCTTAACCGCAGGTAGTCTAGCATCGTTCGGTCCCGATTCAACACTCGTTTTTCGCCAGGTTAACGAAATACTCTGTTCTACAAAAAAGTAATTATATGCGTATACTGTATGTCCTTGTTAATACCGTAACTACGAGTATTTTGATAATCATCTGAGAACGCTCCAAAAAGAAGAGCAGTGGCGACGCCGGTTCCGGCGATCTTGCGCCAATATTCCTTTCTCTCGGAATTCTTTTCTCGTTCCATATTTGCTAGCGCGATGAGCTCTAACGGGTCCCGATTAATGGCGTTGGCTATTTTCACTGCTGTGTAGTCGTCGATAGTACGGGTACCAGGTCGTGTAACCGGACAGGGTCTGTCTTGTTACCCCGAGCCACGGCATGGCGTAGAACCGGAATGGAAACGGTGAGGCGCTGCTGTCAAAACGACCTGCCGCCGGTTCATTACGGCGACGACGGTTTCCCGGAGGTCTTTGTAGACCCGAAATTGCCGGATTGGGACAGCATCGTTTTCCGCCGCTGGGGTTCCGGAGGAACTGGACAGTTCCACACCTTCGTGGACGATTATCGACAAGAAACCTTCTGGCGCAATTGGCAGGAATCGATCATACCGTATTGCCTCAACACAACTTGTTGGCCTACGAACTGCGGTGAGGTCAATCAGAAATAGACCTGCGTGGAATCCATTCCATCTTCTGGAATTAACTTCGGCGCACATACGCCAAATCCCACGATTAGAGACGCAAACGGACAGCCTCGAGCGTCTAACCCCCAAGGGACTGCTGTTAACCACAACATTAAGACGGACACGTATCAAGGGCAATACGCCTATCAAGGTCCAAGCAGCAGCACAGGCGTGGGCACGGTACCCGGATCGGGCGGAGAACGCTCGCACTTGTATCGAGGCCAGCGCGACGGCGCGCGCCGCTCATTGGGTTTATTGGACGAACCGTACGTTTTTGGAACAGAAGTTTACAATCGCTCGCACTTACTAGCAATGGCCGTCAACTTTTTGACCGGTAAACTGGGCAGTGGGAAAACGCTGTGCGTCGTCGGCAAAATCCGCGACTATCTAAAGCAAGGACGTAGGGTCGCGACGAATCTAGACTTAAACCTCACGGCCATGTTAGCGCAATAACCGGCCTTGCCGGCAGGCGTTGGGAAGAAACTTAGGGCGGATTGCGGTACAGTGGGACTACCGCACCGCCGAAGACCGATCAGCCAATCGTGTGTTCGCACCCGTATGTTAGCGTGGTCCCGGGTGACGTCGGCGACAATGGCGAGTCCGGGAGACCGGACATCCCGTTTGAGAGAATGATCTTTGACGACGTTCCCGAAGCGGCGTGGCGTTCCCATCTTGAATAATGGAGCAAAACCATGGCCGCACGCAGGCGTGTTGTGTTCGAATTGACTCATCCCAACGCCGCCGGCATTGATGTCGGAGCCGCCAGCCATTATGTGGCAGTGCCGCCGGACCGGGACGATGAACCGGTGCGGGAATTTCCGAGTTTCACCGGGGACCTGGAACGGCTGGCCGATTGGCTCACCACCTGTGGGGTGGATACGGTAGCGATGGAATCCACCGGGGCGTACTGGATTCCGCTGTTCGAGTTGCTGGAATTGCGCGGCTTCACGGTGTATCTTGTGAATGCCCGCCACGTCAAGAATGTCTCGGGACGCAAATCCGATGTACTGGATTGCCAGTGGTTGCAGCAATGGCAATGAGCTTTGGTCTATTGTCCGGGGCGTTCCGCCCCCAAGGTGATTTCTGTGCCTTGCGGTGTGTGGCGCGGCAGCGGGAGATGCTGTTGTCCTATCAGTCTCGCCATGTCCAGCACATGCAGAAGGCCCTAACGCAAATGAACATTCAACTGGGCCAGGTGATTTCCGACGTGGCCGGCAAAACCGGACAGAAGATCATCCGGGCGATTTTGGCCGGCGAACGTGACGGGCAGGTGCTGGCCAAGCTCCGCAACGTCAGGATTCGAGATGGCGAGGAAGAGATTGCCAAGGCCCTGCAAGGAAATTGGCGCGTGAAGAACATCTGTTCGCCCTCAAGCAGGCCGTGGCCCTATATGATGCCTATACCGAATAACTGACCGCATGCGATCGCCAGTTGGAAACTGCCTGCTGGCGGCTCTGGCGCAACAGGCAACGGCCAACCGCAGTTGCCGAAGAAACGCTGCGGCGGCAAGGCGAGAAATGCACCACGCTTCGATATGCGCACCTATCTGTTCCAATTGTGCGGGGTGGATTTGACCCGCATCGACGGGATCGACGTCACCACCGCCTTCAAGGTTCTGGCTGAAGTCGGAGTTGACCTCTCGCGTTTCAAGAGCGCCAAGCATTTCGCGTCGTGGCTGGGCCTGTGTTCGGGAACCAAGATTTCTGACGGCAAGGTGTTGTCCGGGGTTGCCAAGCGCACCACCAATCGGGCTGCCCAAGCGCTGCGGATGGTGGCGGCCAATCTCCGCACCAGCCAATCGGCCTTGGGCGCTTACTATCGACGGCTCTGCGCGCGGAGGCAGACAAGCCCCGCGCCATCACCGCCTGTGCTCATAAACTGGCCCGCCTCCTCTACAGCTTGGTTACCAAAGGCGAAGAATACGTCGATCAAGGCCAGGCCCAATACGAGGAACGCTACCGTCAGCGGGTCGTCAAGTCGCTGACCAAACGCGCCGAACAACTCGGCTTCCAAGTGGTTCCGGTCCCCAAAGCCGCATAAAACCACCTTTCTAAATCAGCTACCTGGTATGTGTTACTTGAGAGGGCCTGAGTCGAAAGGGCATTACGTACGGGAACCGGATAGGCCGCGCCTTTGCGACCTGGAAGCCCTGGGGCGGGGCTGCGATGAGTAAAACGAAGGGCTCTACGGCCTCGTCGCGTTGGATGAACTCGGAACCTGGTTTAACGCTCGGACCTGGCAGGACAAGGAAGGCTTCCGGTTATTAATTGGTTTCTGCACGCAAGGAAATTGCACTGGGATATTTTCTTTATCGTACAGAATATGAACCTGGTCGATCCGCAGCTTGCCGGGAGCTTGGCAGAACACGTTGTGGACTGCAAGCGCACGGATCGCCTGACGATTCCCATTATCGGACCGATACTCAACGCGGTCGGGTTTGCGCAGTTGCTGCCGAAAATCCACGTCGCAAAAGTCTACTATGGCAATAAAAACCCGATTGCGGTTGGCCGTTGGTGGTATCGCGGGCTAGATTTGTATGATTGCTACGATACGGCGCAGATTTTTTCAGAGCAGATCGAAATAGACCTGAAAACGGGGGAACTAACCGACGGTCGGAAAACTTTCACACCGTTACCGCCGTATCACTCCAACAGGCTACCGCTGCTGCAATCTCTGGAAAAAGAAGTCAAAACAATCCGGGATGACATTGCACAGCGAACCGCAAAACAGCGCAAAGCTCGGACCATGACGCCGGGATTATGCATGGTAGCGGGTGTTTGTGCAGGCCTTATTGTATGGACTCTGAAAGGGATGGCTGAAGACTATCAAGTTTTGTCGCATCGGCTCGATCCGGTACCAAGTCAAACGGAACCAGAAAAACCACCGGTCAGCACCACATTCACCACATTCACCACATCTGAAACGGTTGTGGGGCCGGGCAAAACCGATCCGTTAATTGCGTTGCTCGAATCTGCGACCGTACTCAGACCGGTGACCTACACCGAAAACGGGCAAGTCCAGGGCATCCTCAAGATAGTCAAGGAATCTGCCGAATATCGTCTGAGCTACGCTGAGATCCGCGCTCAGGGTTGGATCGTGGTTGACGGGCCAAACTCGATCATGTTGGTTCGGTCAGACACGACCATACAGCTACCCATCGCAGCGAAATACGTTCCGGTGCACGAGGTTCCACCGGGCGGCGTCGCCAGCGGACTCGGGCGGCCATAGTTCGAGGGATCGATACCGTCTCACGACAAAATCAGATAATACCGACAAATGCCGGTATAGCCTCGTGCAGGGGATACGGTATTCAGTCCGGCCAGAAATCCGGATTGAGGACTTCATCTTCAGAATATGGACATAGTTTTGGAAGATCCTTGTTGATCAGGCCGGTTTCGTATGCGGCCAAATCTTTTGCGTCTGGGTAGGCGTCCTGAATTTGTTCCGGTATCGTACGCTTTAGGCTTGGGCTATCTTTCAGAACGTTCAGGATGTCCGAACGTTGGATACGTATAGTACTGCGCCAGCTGTTCGAACGGTGGTCCGGTTGGAGTTGCCATTTGAGCAAATGCGCAATCAGTATGATCATTCGGTGGTAAATTTCACGACGTTCATTGCCCATAATGCTCTCTAATTCCTTAGCGATGTGGTCGATATCGATCTGTGCGAACTGACCGGAGCGGAGTAGGGCGGCTTGTTCCTTTGCCCATCCGGCGTAATCGGTTTCATAGTTGTGCATTTTTGACCTCTTTCCTCTCAACGTTTGAAGTTATGTGGTTCTCCTCGATCAGTAGTCTACCTGTTTCCGTGAGTTCGTAGCGATCCGAACTAAATATTAGGGGAGGCGGGTTCTGAGTATCAAGATGGGTTTCTTGAAAAGGTATTCAGGGGATTGAACAGATGGTTTTCGGACGAGGCGGAGGAATATTCCGCAAGA
>JBGTCG010000019.1:0-40501 GCA_041748915.1 Methylococcales bacterium | reverse complement strand
CACCGCTCCCACAAATGGCTGGACGGCGTTTCGGAGGTAATTTTGGATCCCCTCTGGCGCTAGCGCACGACGGGTATCCAAAATTACCTACGCCTACCGGGGACTACCAGCCCTCGCGTTCGCTCTCCATGGCTGGCAGCGGAAGTATCGAACTGCTTAGGGAAGTTCTGATCAAATCAGAACTTCCTGCAGTGCAGGGATTCGCTGCCAAAATCGAACGCTGTAGGCGTTTGATTTTGTTAGGCAACCCCAAATCGAATTGGCAGGGTTGCCGACCGCTGAAAAATCCAGGATGGATTTATTTAGCGTTTCCCTAGAACAACGACATCTGGCGCGGTCCGAACCGGGGTGGCCGGAAGCTCGAGGTGTTCAACCGCGGCGATTCCCCAAATCCCAGTTTTTTTGTCGCGAGCCGGAACCGCTGCGCCAATAAATCCGCGTAGTCACCGGTGCCTCGCATTCGGAAGCCGAACCGGGCATCATAGTTTTTGCCGCCGCGGGTTCCCCGAATCGTTGACATCACATGAGCGGCCTTCAGCGGTTCATGCCGATCCAGCCATTCGCGGAACAGACCGGCGATCTCATGCGGTAAACGCAGGAGTACATAACCCGCGGAGGCCGCGCCCGCGGACCGCGTGGCGTGCAGAATGTTTTCCATTTCCGCGTCCGTCAAAACCGGTATCAAAGGCGCCAGCAGTAAACCTGCCGGAATGTTCGCGCCCGCGATTCTGCGCAGAGTTTCAAGCCTGCGCTCGGGAGCCGCGGCTCGCGGTTCGAGCCGGCGGGCCAGAGTGCGCGATAGGGTGGTAATCGAAACCGATACCGAAACCAGATGTTTCGCGGCCATTGCGGTCAACAGATCGAGGTCCCGTTCGATCAATGAGGATTTTGTTACCAGCACCACCGGGTGGTTCACGTCGCACAAAATTTCCAGAATTCTTCGCGTCAGGCCAATTTTGCGTTCCACCGGCTGATAGGCATCGGTGTTGATTCCGAGCGCGATCGGCGCACACCGATACTTCGGGTCCGCGAGTTCTTCGCGAAGTCTTTCCGGAGCGTCGGGTTTGTAAAACAGCCGGCTTTCAAAATCGAGACCGGCCGACAATCCGAGCCAGGTATGAGTCGGCCTCGCAAAACAATACACACACCCGTGTTCGCAGCCCCGGTAGGGATTGATTGAACGATCGAAACCGACATCCGGCGAGCGATTA
The DNA here is from genome assembly GCA_041748915.1 of Methylococcales bacterium. GTDB lineage: Bacteria > Pseudomonadota > Gammaproteobacteria > Methylococcales > UBA1147 > UBA1147. Next base: position 39,290 of record JBGTCG010000019.1, on the reverse strand, counting down.
TACGTGATCACGCGCCGCGCACTGTCCACCGATAATGTGGTCCGGAGCGGGTCCGGGGTATCATCCGCCGAATTCCAGCCGTCATCGATCGGTTCATGAATCACCGCCTCGTACCGGCCGGTCGAATTGCTGACTGCTCCCCTGCCCTTGCGTAATTTGTCGGGTATACGGTCGTTCACGGGATACAGGCCGGTTTTGTGGATACCTGCGCTGGTATCGAAAATCGACGCGGAAGCAAAATTCCGGAACTCAGGGTCTTATCCATTGAATCTGAGCTTCCGGTGTGAAAATCGGCGGACGAATGGGTAACTTGGGCAACCTTATAATCTCTGGAAGACAGGAAATAACCGGAGATTAAGATCGGAAATTCCGGTTTCCAACACCCCCAGCCGGTTCAGGACTTTGTATCTCCGGTTTGCGTCACGGCTTCGATTGATATTGTTTCATCAACTGCTTCAGTTTCGCCACAGTTTCCGGAGACATTTTTCCATTCTTCTGCAATTCGGCAAGCTTTTTCTCCGTCTCGGGCATATTCTCCGCCATTTTCTGCAATTCAGCGCGTAACTGCAGTTCGACGTTTTTCATCTGTTCAGCGGCGCTTACGACGGTATATTCACTCGGAATGACAAACGTATCGGATGGTAGAATCACGTCCTTGCGGATTCCCGTCACTTCGCTCTCTATGCGTCCGTTTTCGTCGATGGTGCGAAGCGGAGCCCCGATTGATGAAAGCTGGCCGAAGATATCGGTCTTCCCGCGGATACACGGGTTGGCTCCGGATTGCGCGGCCGCGATGGCCCCGGCGGATTGCTCGGCAACCTTCCGCAACAACGTGAACATTTGATCCAAACCGGAATCGTCCATCGCCTGTTTGGAGCCAAATATCGTCCCACAGAACTGGCCGTTGACCAGCAGCTTGAATTGGGTCGTGTTGTAACCCGCGACCACCGGTCCATCGCCATCGGTCTCGAACGACAGCGCAGGCTTGTCCGCGGCAGGTTGGGCCGGACCTTTCGAGGCAATCGCATCGGTCATATCGAGCACTTGCCGGTGTTGCGCACTCACGACTTTCATACTCTGTTTGGCATAATCAACAATAACAAAGGTCGTTCCGTCCTTCGTATTCAACCGCCCCATTTTGCCGTCGGACAAAAACTGCCCGTCCTTGCCGCTCGGGTCACGAAAATCTATGATCGTGCCGCAGTACACGTTGATTGAGAACAAGGTCAGTAAAACCAGCCATGCGGATCCGCGAAGCATCAAATTTCTCCCGGTAAACAGTAAATTTTTTAATGGTACACCGGTACCGGTGAATAAGGAAGCGCAGGACCGCGAACTTCCGGAGATCTTTCCGTCCAGAATGGCGAAACCTCAACCGCTCGCGCGAAAGGCCGCCACGGTTTCGGCGATCAGATCCGGACCCTTGTAAACCAGGCCGCTGTACAACTGAACCAGGCTTGCGCCCGCGGCCTTTTTTTCTAAAGCGTCTTCGGGTGTCAGAATTCCTCCCGATGCGATAATCGGAATGGTGGTTTTCAGCGCGCGCGAGAGGCAGGCTACGATTCTGGTCGACTGCTCGAAAAGTGGTCTTCCGCTGAGCCCCCCGTCTTCGCCCGCGTGGCGAAGGCCTTTGATCCGGTCCCTCGAAACGGTCGTATTCGTCGCGATTACCGCGTCGATCTGGTTGGCAAGCAAAAGCTCGGCCATCGCGAAAGCTTCCGCATCGCTTAAATCCGGCGCGATTTTTACCGCAAGCGGAACATATTTTCCGTGACGGTTGCACAATTCCGTCTGTTCGCTTTTTAAACGCTGTAACAATCTGCCCAGGGACTCGGGATGTTGAAGGTTGCGCAGGTCTTTCGTATTCGGCGAGGATATATTCAGCGTAATGTAACTTGCGTAGGCATAGACCTTACGCATGCAGGCGATATAGTCCCCGGCCGCGTTTTCGATCGACGTGTCGAAGTTTTTGCCGATGTTGATTCCGAGAATCCCTCGCGAGCGGCGTTTCTTCAATCGTTCGACCAGATGGTCGACACCGCGGTTGTTGAAGCCCATCCGGTTGATAATGGCTTGCGCCTCCGGAATCCGGAACAGCCGGGGTTTTGGGTTTCCGGGTTGCGCCCGTGGCGTCACGGTGCCGACTTCGACAAAGCCGAAGCCCAGCGCCTCAAGCGCATCCACGTAATCGCCATTTTTGTCGAGCCCGGCCGCGAGTCCCACCGGATTCGGAAATGTGAGACCCATGACCCTTAAGGGTTTGCAATCGAAAACCGGACCGGTCGTTCCAACGACCGCCCATCGCGCCGCAATCGTCAACAATTTCAAGGTCAGATCGTGAGCCGCCTCGGGATCGATCAGGAATAAAAGAGGACGGATAAGCGAATAAACGGACACCGTAATCTTTGCGCCGGCGGCTGAGCGAAGGTGTCTACACGCCGGTTCTGCCGGCGATTCAGGGTTTCAACCGAGACGCGCGGTGAGCCATTTGCCGATGTCCCTGATCTCCTCCATGGAAACCGAGTGTTCTATCGAGTATTGGTGCCATTCGACTGGATAACCCTGGTCCATCAGCGCGTCCCTGGCCTGCTGGCCCAGGAAAAAAGGAACGACCGGATCGGACCGGCCGTGCCCGAGAAAAATCGGTAACTTTCCCGGCGGAATCGCATTTTTAGCAAGGTAGGTCGACAAACCGATAAGTCCCGCGAGCCGCGGCCGGAAACCCAAACCCGCCTCCAGTGCGATCACTCCCCCCTGGGAAAACCCGGCCAGAACAATCCGGTCTGGAACGATTCCTTTGTCGATTTCATGGTCGATAAGCTCGTGAATCAGTCCAACCGAGGCATTGATTCCGGCATAATCAATTCCACGGTTGATCGAAAGTTCAGTGATGTCGTACCAGGCGGGCATCACATAACCTTGATTCACCGTGACCGCGCGTTCCGGCGCATGCGGAAACACGAATCGAACCGGCAGCGAATCGGGCAGGCCCAGATAAGGCACGACAGGCTCAAAATCGTGACCGCTCGCGCCGAGGCCATGCAACCAGATAATGCAGGAATCAGCCGCAGATGAGGGACTGATTTCAATCGCAGATAACTTTGAATTGGACATCGCTGATGGTTAACCGATGGAAATATTCGAGGCGGATTGGATTTGCGAACCGGACCGGGTACCGACGAGGCGCCTGGAACCAAAGGATCAGAATGATAACCGGAAAGCTCATTTCGCTCCAGTTTGACCGGTTCAGGAATCTCCGGGATACACGGGCCCTTCGGATCAGATACGGAGATTGATCGATTTCGCGATGGAGATCCGGTTCCCTATTTCTACTTGGTCAAATTTCATTACCGATATTTTCAAGATCGTCATCCCGGCAGGCGGATCGCCGGAATCCAGGCTCCATCGAAAACTGCGAGGTTGCCGTCCATGGGCGCTGGATACCCGCTTCCCGGCCGGTATGACGGGCTTGTGGGCTAATCTGCCAAAGTAGAACCATTCCAATCGGGTGACCAACACGGAACGTCACGTTATTCCCTCCAGATCAATGTCGCCAACCGTCCGCAACTTCCATCCCGACGATACGAAAAGAACCGCTCCGGATCGGAATAAGTGCACCATTCACCGCCACTGATCGATCGTACGCCGCATGCCGACAAGATCATTCGGGCAACCGAACAAAGGTCCATCAACCACCTGGAATCATTTACGGCTTGGAAGGCCGAATCATAGGCCGGGGATTTTGCAAGAAACCGGTCCCGAACCTCGGAGCCGACCAGAAACGCATCGCGCCCGATCGCAGGACCAAGCCATGCCACTCCGACATCGCCGAGCACGTTCACGGCGGCCTCGATGACCCCCAGCAGAAGTCCTCGCCAACCCGCATGAATCGCGGCAATCATGCCGGTTACGGGGTTGCACAGCAGGACCGGAACACAATCGGCGGTCAACACCACACAGACGACGTGCTTTTCGACCGTAAAACTTGCATCCGCCGTTCTCTCGCCGGCGGATCCCGCATCGATAATCCGGTTACCGTGCACCTGCTTTAACCAGACAGGTTCAGCGGGGAGGTCCAGCCGGGCGATCAGCAGCTGTCGATTGCGAAGAACCGACAGTGACTTATCCCCGACATGGGCCGCGGGATTCATGCTCGCATAGGCGCCGCGGCTGAAGCCGCCGGTTCGCAGCGTTGTAACCGCGTGAATATCGGACGAAACCGGCCATTCTGGCGTGATGAAAAAAGCGTTCACGGATTTTTCAAAGCCGCGACGAGCGCGGTCATATCGACCGGCATGTCCACGTTCCATTCACAATACCGGCCGGTCGCCGGATGTTCCAGCCCGAGTTGCGTCGCATGAAGCGCCTGGCGGCGGAACTGACGCAATGTTTCGATCGTCTCTTCGCGGCAACCCGCGGGTATCCGAAGACGGCCGCCATAGACCGGATCGCCGACCAGTGGATACCGCAAATGCGTCATATGTACACGGATCTGGTGGGTTCGCCCGGTTTCCAGTTTGAGCCGGATCAGGGTATGGTGCGGGAAACGTTCGACGATCCGGTAATGGGTCACGGCCGCTTTACCGTTATCGCGCACCGCAAACTTTTTCCGGTCTGACGGATGCCTCGCGATCGGCTCCGCGACCGTGCCGCCGGCCAGCATGGTTCCCTGCACGACCGCAAGGTATTCCCGTTTGATCGTGCGAGCCTGCAATTGATCGACCAAATTCTTGTGCGCCATGAGTGTCCGCGCAACCACCAGAAGTCCGGTGGTGTCCTTGTCAATCCGGTGTACCAATCCCGCTCGGGGCAGCGACGTCGATACCCGGTCATGGTTCAACAGCGCGTTCTGCAGCGTGCCGCGCCAGTTTCCGGCCGCAGGATGCACGACCAGACTGGCCGGTTTATTGATCACGATCAGCGAGTCGTCCTCGTAAACAATGTCCAGCGGCAAATCTTCGGGCTCAAACGGTGACTGCGATTCCGGCTCCGCGTCGAGCTGGACGACTTCACCGCCGTCCACCCGGTCTTTAGGCTGCGGCGTCAGTCCGTCGACCTGTACGCGGCCGCCGCGAATCCAGGTCTGCAGTCGGCTTCTCGAATATTCCGGAAACATTGCCGCCAAAGCCTGATCCAATCGGGCGCCGGCCAGGGAATCGGGCACCCGCGCAACCCGCAGTTCAATCCGCATCATAAGCACTACTCATCAGGTCTCTTTTCGGTATACTAACGGTCATGGAGAACCTTCGCCAGCCGGCGATCAAACAAATTCTGGAGTTGCCGACGGCGAAGGCCATCACAATATGGCGCGCTTCGTTCCTCAAAATCCTGCGCCTGCGTTCGATGCCCTATACAGCGGGCAACCCATGACTTTGATCCAGTTCACAACCTTATGTTACCCGCGGAACCACGATCTTATCGACTAATTCTGTGGCTTTTTGCATTCGGAACGGTTTTGACCCTACTTGGATGTTCCGGTCTCGCGGACAAGAAAGACGAGTACGCGGATTGGACCGCGGAAAAATTTTATACCGAAGCCAAACAGGCGCTGCGAGACGAGCGTTACGAAAAGGCGATCAAGCTATACGAAACCCTGGAAACCCGGTTTCCGTTCGGAATTTACGCCGCCCAGGCCCAACTCGATATCGGGTATGCCTATTACAAATCCGATGAACCGGATTCGGCGATTGCGGCCACCGATCGCTTTATCAAGCTGCATCCCCGCCACCCGAATGTCGATTATGCCCATTATCTGAAAGGCCTGGTTAATTACAACCGGAGCATCGGTTTCCTCGAACGGTTCATCCCTACCGATTCCTCGCAGCGAGACCCCGGTTCAGCCCGTGAGGCTTTCAAGGATTTTCAAACATTGGTCGATAGCTTCCCGACCAGCCGATACGCGGCCGATTCCCGTCAACGTATGGTCGCATTAAGGAACAACCTGGCGATCTACGAAATCCATGTGGGCCGCTACTACATGAAACGGGAGGCCTATGTGGCCGTCGTTGAACGTATGACTTATGTCATTGAAAACTATCAGAGGACTCCAGCCGTACCGATCGCGCTCAAGATCATGGAAGCGGCCTATAAAGAACTCGCGATGAATGATCTGGCCGCCGATGCGGCACGGATATATGCGCTGAACTACGGGAACGGTATTCCGAATTCCGAATATACCGAACTGAACCGATCGGTCGCCGAAGACATTTGGGATATTATCGGCCTCGACGATGACTGATCCTTAGGGAAACGCTGAATAAATCCATCCTGGATTTCTCAGCGGTCGTCAATCCTGCCAATGCGATTGGCAGGATTGCCTCACAAAATCACACGCTGACGGCGTGCGATTTTGGCAGCGCATCCCTGCACTGCGGAAGTTCTGAACTAATCAGAACATTTATTTTCGATGAGGCCGGTTTACGAAGGTCGAAACCCGGAGGTCATCGGATAGCGACGATCGCGTCCGAAAGCCCGCGCCGTGATACGCACACCGGGCGGCGCCTGTCTGCGTTTGTATTCGTTATTGTTGACCAACGCGACGACCCGCCTGACTTCCGATTCGTCGAAGCCCTCGGCAATGATCTCGTCGATTGAACGATCCTGTTCGACATAGCGGACGAGAATGGCATCCAGAACCGGATAGGGCGGCAGCGAATCCTGATCCAATTGATTCGGAGCCAGTTCAGCAGTCGGCGGGCGCGCAAGCACACGGCGCGGAATCACCCCGGAAAGTGAATTCCGGTACGCCGCAAGCCGGTAAACAAGTGTCTTCGGCACATCCTTGAGCGGCGCGAAGCCGCCCGCCATATCACCATACAGCGTTGCATAGCCCACGCTCAATTCACTTTTATTTCCGGTGGTCAACAGCAACTTTTTCTTTTTATTCGATATCGCCATCAGCACGACGCCCCGGCAGCGGGCCTGGATATTCTCTTCGGTAGTATCCCGAGGCAGCCCGCGAAAAATTTCTTCGAGCATTCCGGCGAACGCACCGACCGCCGGCTCGATCGGAATGACATGGGTTTGAACTCCGAGCAATCGCGCTTCTTCGATGGCGTCCTCATTGCTCATCGGCGCGGTGTATCGGGACGGCATCAACACCGCTTCGAGCTGGTCGCTGCCCAGCGCATCCACTGCGAGCGCGAGCGTCATCGCGGAATCGATCCCGCCCGACAAGCCCAGGACCGCGCCCTGAAAGCCGTTTTTCCGGACATAATCCCGGATACCCAGGACCAGGGCTTTGTATTCACTCGACACTTCGGTGTACCCAGGGGCGACCGTGGCTGGAAGCGGGGTTATTTTCTGATCGAGACTAAACTCCACCAATTCGATCGATGCCTCGAATTCGGGCGCCCGATAGAACACTTTCCCCTGGCCATCCATCGCGAACGATGCGCCGTCAAATACGAGTTCGTCCTGCCCCCCGACCTGGTTCACATACACGATCGGCACCGCGGTTACTTCGATCCGTTTCCGCAGTACCGCCTCGCGTTCGGTGATTTTGCGGGCATGGAACGGGGACGCGTTCAGGTTTAAAATCAACTCGGCGCCCGCGGCTCTCGAGCGTTCCACGGCGCCTTCGATCCAGATGTCCTCGCACAGGGTGATTGCCAGGGTGACGCCCCGAATTTGAAACACACAAGGCTCGAATCCAGGCGAAAAATAGCGTTTCTCGTCAAATACGCCGTAATTCGGCAATTCACATTTTCGATAAACCGCTTGTATTTTTCGGGATTCCAATACCGCGGCGCTGTTGAATAATTTTCCGTCTGCCGCTTCCGGAAAGCCGACGACGAGACAAATCCCCCAAGCAATTGTGGCAAGGTCATCCAGCGCGTCGTTGCACCTCGCGATGAAATCGGGCCGCAACAGCAAATCTTCCGGCGGATAGCCGGAGATGCTCAGTTCCGGAAAGACGACAACATCAGCCCGCAACTCATCGCGAGCGTAAATAGCGGCCTTCAGAATCCGATCCCGGTTTCCTTCGATATCGCCAACGAACAAATTGATCTGGGCGACCGCAACTCCAAGTTTCACGATGGCCGAACCTGGTGCCTGGGAAACCCGCGCATTGCCACGAAACCTGTCATCTCAAACAATCCTGGATGCGGCGTCCCATTTCGGTCGGCGATTTGACAATGTGGACGCCGGCCGATTCGAGCGCCGCGAATTTATCCGCGGCGGTGCCTTTGCCCCCGGCTACGATCGCGCCCGCGTGGCCCATACGTTTACCGGGCGGCGCGGTGACTCCGGCGATATAACCAACGACCGGTTTGGTCACGTGCTCTTTGATGTATGCGGCGGCATTTTCTTCGGCCGAACCGCCGATTTCACCGACCATGATAATGCCGCGGGTTTGCTCGTCCGCCTGAAATTTTGCGAGCACATCGACGAATTCCATGCCATGGATCGGATCGCCGCCGATGCCGACGCAGGTGCTCTGTCCAAGACCCGCACGCGTCGTCTGGTAGACGGCTTCATAAGTGAGCGTGCCGGATCTGGACACGATTCCGATACTGCCGGGTTTGTGGATAAAACCCGGCATAATTCCGATCTTGCATTCCCCCGGCGTGATGACTCCCGGACAATTGGGCCCGACCAGCACACAGCTCTGCCCCATTAACGCCGCTTTCACGCGCAGCATATGCAATACTGGTACACCTTCGGTGATGCAGACGATAATTTGAATCCCGGCGTCCGCCGCTTCGAGAATCGCGTCGGCCGCGAAAGGCGGTGGAACGTAGACTACCGAAGCTTTCGCTCCGGTTTCCGCCACGGCTTCGCGTACCGTATCAAAAACCGGCAGCCCCAGGTGCCTGGCGCCTCCGCGGCCCGGGGTCACCCCTCCGACGAGGCGGGTTCCATAGTCGAGAGCTTGTTGTGAGTGAAAGGTTCCCTGCTTTCCGGTAAACCCCTGACAAATGACGGTTGTATCTTTATCGATCAGAATACTCATGGCGACTCACATCGGTCGTGCGGCAAAGATCCGGATCGAAATCCGGACATGGACACTGATATCTCGGTCCCGTTAAGCCGCGGCGGCCTCAACGGCTTTGGCCGCCGCGGCTTCGAGATCGTCCGCGGCGATGATGTCCAACCCGGCGCTTTTGAGCAGCGCAAGACCTTCCGTGGCATTGGTCCCTTCGAGCCGGACAATCACGGGAACCTCGACGCCGACTTCCCGAATGCCCGCCAGAATGCCCTCCGCGATAACGTCACACCGTACGATACCGCCGAAGATATTGACCAATACTGCGCGGACCGCGCTGTCGGATAGAATCAGTTTGAACGCCTCAGCCACTTTTTTCGCGTCGGTTCCGCCGCCGACGTCGAGAAAATTGGCCGGTTCGCCACCCTTGAGTTTGACCAGATCCATGGTGGCCATCGCGAGACCGGCGCCGTTGACCATACAGCCGATCGACCCGTGGAGCGTAACATAATTCAAATCGAACTGGCGCGCGATTGCCTCTTTTTCATCTTCCTGGGCAGGATCGCGCATCTCCGAGATATCAAAGTGTAAATACAGCGCGTTGTCATCCATATTGATTTTGGCGTCCATGGCCAGGAGCTCTCCCCTGGTCGTGATCGCGAGCGGATTGATTTCAATCTGACTCGCATCCTTCTCCAGGAACAGGCGATAGACCTTTTGCATGATGTCATTAAGCTGACCGATCTGCGGCCCCTTCAGACCGAGCCCGAACGCGAGTTGCCGGCTTTGATAGGGCTGCAATCCGGCCGCCGGATGCACGCTGACCGTGAGGATCTTTTCCGGGCTGTCGGCCGCTACTTCCTCGATATCCATGCCTCCCGAGGCCGAGGCGATGAACACTACCCGTTCAGAACTCCGATCCACCACCACGCTTAAATACAGTTCGCGTTTGATGGTCGTAACCTGCTCGATCAGGACAATATCGATGGGCAGCCCCCGTGAACCCGTCTGCCGCGTCGTCAGGCGGTGACCCAGCATCGAGGCTGCCACCGTGCCGACCTGGTCGATGTTAGTTACGATCTTGACGCCGCCGGCCTTACCGCGACCTCCGGCGTGGACTTGGGCTTTAATGACCCAGTGGCCGCCCCCGAGCGTTTTGGCGATCTTCTTCGCTTCGTCGGCGGTACGCGCGGAAACGCCGACAGGTACCGCAATCCCATAGCTCGCAAGCAGATGTTTGGCTTGAAATTCATGCAAATTCATGGTGTTCTCTCATTAACCATTGTTCATCCGGAAACACCCTTCCAAAGGGTGTTTGTAACGACCGGGAACTGACATTTTCCGGTTCCGCCGAAGAAGACGCAACAGCAAAATCCCTGGGGGGATCTTTTTTCGGGATGGGCAAGGGAACCAACGGCCCGGAACCGGTGTCAGTTGCTATCGGCCGAAGGCTCGATTGTTGCCGGTCCGCAATCTGCGCAAGACCCCGGATTTCCATCGCTATGGCGCCATGAACAGACTTTTGCGCTATCATGTGTTTGACGTGCTTTTATTCTGCTAGTAGGGTGATTACATTCGAATTGCCGATTTTTAATTCCAGACCCATTTCCCCGATCAACCCCCAACGGTGTTATTGATGAGACTGAAAATGATCGTGCGTGTATTGCTCTTGACCGGACTTTTCTTCGGAACCGCGCACGTTTCCGCAATTTCCGGCCTTTCCGCGAATCAGGAGTTATCACCCGAGCCGCAATATTCTGAAACATCGTTGCGGATCATCGAATATTTAAGGCTCGGCCATTACCAACACGTGAATCTCGATGACCAGCTATCCTCCAAAATGCTGGACGAGTATTTATCGTATCTCGATAAATCGCGCAGTCACTTTACCAAAAACGACGTACGGGAATTCGAGATCTACCGCCACCGCCTCGACGACGATCTGAAGAAGGGCGATCTGAATGCAGCCTATGTTATTTTCAACCGCTACAACCAGCGTCTGGACGAACAGGTGAACCATGTCCTGGGCCAGCTCGAGAAAGGCCTCGGCACATTGGACTTTGACAAATTCGAATCACTGGAGGTCGATCGCGAAAATGAACCCTGGCCCGCGGATCAGACTGAGCTGGAGGACCTTTGGCGCAAGCAACTGAAAAACGCGGTCCTGCTGCTCCGTTTGTCCGGCAAGACCGATCCGGAAATCACCGAAAAACTGATCTCGAGGTACCGGAATCAGATCAAGCAATTGCAGCAGTTCAAATCCGGCGATGTATTCCAGGTTTACATGAATACATTTACGGGTCTCTACGATCCACACACCCAATATTTCAGCCCCAGATCCTCCGAAAACTTTAATATCAATATGAAGCTGTCGCTGGAAGGAATCGGCGCTGTCCTGCAAAGCGAGGATGAATATACGAAAGTGCTCCGGCTGGTTCCGGCGGGTCCCGCGGACAACGGCGGACAGCTTAAACCGACGGATTCGATTATCGGTGTCGGGCAGGGTGAAAACGGCAAAATTGTCGATGTCGTTGGCTGGCGCCTGGATGACGTGGTCGACCTGATTCGTGGGCCGAAAGGCTCCGTCGTGCGCCTCGAGATTCAGCCCGGCGGCGACGCCAAGACCGACTCGGCGACCCGGATTATCAATATCACCCGCGATACGGTCCGGCTGGAAGAACAATCGGCGAAAAAGGATATTCTGGATATCGAAATCGACGGTAACGACGGTAAGAAGCACCGTAAAATTGGCATCATCAATATCCCGGCTTTCTATATGGACTACCGCGCCCAGCAGTCCGGTGATCCGAATTTCAAGAGCACGACGCGCGACGTGCGCATGTTGCTGGAACAGCTCAACAAGGAACACATCGACGGTCTGGTCGTCGACCTGCGCAACAATGGCGGCGGTTCGCTGTCCGAAGCCATTACGCTGACCGGGCTGTTTATCGACACCGGGCCCACGGTACAGATCCGCGACGCGGACGGCGCCGTCCGGATACTCGAAGACCGGGATCCGACACATGTTTATTCGGGTCCGCTGGCCATACTGGTGAACCGCTTGAGCGCGTCGGCATCCGAGATTTTTGCGGGCGCGGTCCAGGATTACCAGCGCGGCGTTGTCATCGGCAGCCAGACTTTCGGCAAGGGCACCGTTCAATCCCTGCAGCCGTTGGGGAGTGGTCAGTTAAAACTCACGCAGTCAAAATTTTACCGGATTTCCGGGGCAAGCACACAAAACCGCGGCGTCATCCCGGACATATCATTGCCCAGTGTGTTTGACAGCGCTGAAATCGGAGAAAGCACCATGCCCAATGCCTTGCCCTGGGATACCATAGAAACCGTACACTACCCGAAATACGGGAACATCAATCAATGGCTCGGTGAACTTCGGAAACGCCATGAAGCGAGATTGAATGGCTCGACCGAGTTCGAGTATCTGTTGGAAAAAAGGAAGCTGCAGGACGAGATCAATCAAAAGTCGAAGGTATCGCTTAACGAAACCATCCGCAGAATGGAAAACAATCGAAGCGATTCGATGCTGCTCAAACTCGAAAATAAAAGGCGTCGTGCGGCCGGCAAGACGGAACTGAACGAAGTCTCCGAATTGGAGGTCGATCCGCTCGACGAAACTCAAAATGAGATTGACCGCGAAGACCCCCTGCTGCGGGAAAGCGCCCAGGTCCTGACTGATTATATCAATCTGAGCGTACCGGCAATGGCCATTAAATAAGGACGTGGATTGGTTGGATAAGTTTCAGGTCACGGCCAGGCCGGCCGGCCACACAACGAAAAGGAGAATTGCCAAATCGCTGAGAATAGTCTTAATATACCTGTCGGGGTAGCTTGAACATCCATTCGGATCTTAGCCTATAAGCGACGACATGCGCGCTGTACCACCTGCGGCCCAGGAATACGAAATTGTTCCGTCGACCTATGAATGGTCGGTGCGGGTGTTCAGGACCCTGAAAAAGCTTCTCTCCGTCAATGTCAAACTGCATTCCGAAAAAAGTGCGATCGAGCGTGGTGAAATATTCCTGTTTAATCATTTCGCCCGCTTCGAAACCTTCATCCCGCAATACCTGATCTACGAAGAAACCGGAAGTTATTGCTTCTCGGTTGCGCATAGCGAATTTTTTGCCGGCGACGATGTGCTTTCCAATTACCTGAGTTCGGTCGGCGCGGTCCCCCACGATCATGAAGATCTGCTGCCAATTCTAAGTCGCCAGATTCTCAAGGGCCGCAAAATCATCATCTTTCCCGAGGGCGGCATGGTCAAAGACCGGCAGGTCGTAGACCACAACGGTGAATACAGTATATTTTCCCGCAGTTCAATGGGAAGGCGAAAACAACATACGGGCGCCGCGGTTCTCGCGCTCGGCGTCGATACGTTGAAGAGGACCATCCGGAATGCCTACTACCGTCAGGATCGCAAGCGGCTCGAACAATGGTGCGCGGAAATTGGCATCGATCACGTCGGCGCGTTGCTCGAAGCCGCTCTCCGGCCCACGGAAATCGTACCCGCGAATATCACATTCTACCCGATCCGGATCAGCGATAACCTGTTGCGCAAAGGCGTGGAACTGCTCAATTCCGGCCTGACTCGCCGGCATTCGGAAGAATTATTGATCGAAGGCAATATCCTGTTGAAGGACACCGACATGGATATCCGCTTCGCGAAACCGATCCTCGCGGAATCGGCATGGCGATGGTGGGAACGAGAGCTGCTCGAACGGGTCGCGCCGAATATCGAGTCCATCGACCATATCTTCGACCTGCATACGCGAGCCGCATCCCGCAGTGAAAAACTGCTAGCGGCAGGGATCAAACGCAACGCACATTTTTTGCGCGACCGCTACATGGAAACGATGTATCAGGCAGTTACTTTAAATATAAGTCATCTAGCCTCATCGATTATCATGTTGCTCCTGATTCGCGGCAAGATCGAAATCAACCGGTCACTGTTTCACAAATCCTTGTATCTTGCGGTCAAGGCAGTCCAAAAAATCCCTTCGATTCATTTACACCGGAGCCTGATGGATCCGGATGTCTATCGCCACCTCGCGGAAGGTAACAATAAAGGTCTCGAACAATTCCTGTACATGGCGGAAACGAGTGAATTGATTGAGCCCTTCGAAGAAGAATACCGGTTCCTGCCGAAACTGCTCGAAGAACACGATTTTGATACCATCCGAATGGAGAACCTGGTGGCGGTTTATGCCAATGAAGTCGCCCCTCTGCCTTTTATTACGGACATCTGCGAGAAAGCCTTTAACGACGCCGGCAAGATCGACCAGGCCGGCGAAGCGATCCTGCAATTCGATGACGAGTTGATGTCGTGGAAATGGGATAAACAACATTTCTCCAGGCCTCGCTTTGATGACATCAATCGCCTGGAGACCGCCACCGAAGATTCCCAGCCTTTCTTTTTCCAACCGAAGCAAAACCCGGGAGTCGGCGTGATTTTGATCCACGGCTTCCTCGCCTCTCCCGCGGAAATCCGATCCTTCGGTGAACGCCTGTTTGAACAGGGCTACGCAGTCATCGGCGTGCGTCTCAAAGGCCATGGCACATCACCCAAAGACCTGCGCGAAAGACCGTGGGAAGACTGGTACGACTCGGTTCTTCGGGGTTATTCGATCATTCGGACGTTCGCGGACCAGATCCATGTCGTCGGCTTTTCCACCGGCGGCGCCTTGGCGCTCCGATTTGCTTCCGATCAACCCGATTCGTTAATCGGGGTATCAGCAATTTCCGTACCAATTAAATTCCGCGATCCAAAAATGATGTTCGTCCCGCTGGTTCATGGCACCAATAAATTCCTGCATTGGATCTCGAGTTATGAAGGGGTCAAGCCGTTCATGCAAAACAGGCCCGAACATCCTAACGTGAACTACCAGAACATTCCAATCCGTGGGCTGTATGAATTACGCAGGCTGATCAATGAACTGGAAGGACGATTGCGAGACGTTCATTGCCCGGTCCTTTTGATTCAGGCAAACGAAGACCCTACGGTTGATCCGAAGAGCGCCGATATCATATTGCGCAAGCTGGGCTCACCGATCAAAGAGTTGGTGAAAATCGAAGCGAACCGGCACGGAATATTAATGGACAATATCGGCCACACCCAGGAAATCATTTCCGCTTTCATTAAACGGTGCGCTAATCTATCGCCCGAGCCGGCTGCGTCCGATGTTTCCGGCGAGCCCATCGTCGAAAGCCTGAGTGCCCCCGGAATTTAAAACAACAATAAAGAACCGAAAATGAATAAGCCCTGGATTCTCCAATATCCTGAGGGAATACCTGCCGAAGTGGGTCCTGTCCCCTGGATTTCGATTCCCGATTTTTTCGCCTCGGTGGTCGAAAATTATCCAAACCGCCCCGCGGTTGCGAGCATGGGCACGCAGTTCACTTATAAGCGGTTCGATGAGCTGAGTTCGCGCCTCGCCAGTTACCTTTCGCTGGAACTCAGGCTTCCGGCGGGAAGTCGCGTTGCGATCATGATACCCAACTTGCTGCAGCATGCGGTTGCAATAATCGGGATACTCAAGGCCGGACTTGTCGTCGTCAACATCAATCCGCTTTATACGCCGTCCGAACTGAAAAATCAGCTAAACGATTCCGGCGCCACCGCGATTATTATTCTGGACAACTTTTGCCACGTGCTGGCCTCGGTGCTGGATTCGACCCCGGTTCAACACGTAATTCGTACGTCGATCGGTGATCTGTTGACTTTTCCGAAGTCTGTTGCCGCCAATTTTGTGGTAAAACGGATCAAAAAATTGGTCCCCAAATTCGAGATCCGCGGGTCGGTGGCATTTAAGACCGCGCTCGCCAAAGGCAGCAAGTTCCAGTACCGTGCGGCTGAAATCACTCTCGACGATACCGCCATCCTGCAATATACCGGTGGCACGACGGGAGTTTGTAAAAGCGCGATGCTAAGCCACGGGAACTTGCTGATCAACATGCAGCAGGCAACGGTATGGATCAGTCATGGGTCCGCGCCCGGCAAACAGGTCGAGCCGGGCCGTGAGATCGTGATCAATGCCCTGCCGCTTTATCATATCTTCTCATTGACCGCATGTTTTCTGACTTTCCTGAACCTCGGAAGCCTGAATTATCTGATTGCCAATCCGCGCGATCTGACCACGTTTATAAGAGAGCTCGGCCGCATTCCTTTCACCTGCTTGCCGGGCGTCAATACCCTGTTTAAACGGTTAATGGATGCCCCCGGCTTTCAAGATCTCGATTTCGGCACTCTCAAAATCACGGTCGGCGGGGGTATGGGGGTTCAACCATCGGTCGCCGAACGCTGGAAAGCTTTGACCGGATGCACGCTGATTGAAGGTTACGGACTCACTGAAACGTCACCGGCGGTTTCCATGAACCCGCTGAATCTGATAAAATTCAACGGCAGCATAGGGTTGCCGCTGCCATCGACCGATTGCAGTATCCACGACGATGACGGGGGACTGCTTCCGTTCGGCGAAGTTGGTGAATTATGGGTTAACGGACCGCAAGTCATGCAAGGTTACTGGAACCGGCCAGACGAAACCGAAAAAGTGCTGACCCCGGACGGCTGGCTGAAAACAGGCGACATTGCCCGCATCGATGAGGACGGTTTTATCTATCTGCTCGACCGGAAAAAAGACCTGATCATCGTATCCGGATTCAATGTCTTTCCGAACGACGTCGAAGCCGTCATCAATACTCATCCGGACGCGCTGGAATGCGGTGTGATCGGGATCGAAGACGACCTGTGCGGCGAGGCGGTCATAGCTGTCGTGGTGAAAAGAAATCCCGGTCTGGACGAACAACAACTGATGCTTTACTGTAGGGAACGGCTTACGCCTTACAAGGTTCCGAAATCGATCATCTTTGTAACCGATCTTCCAAAATCGGATATCGGAAAAGTACTGCGCAGGAAACTTCGGGAACTCGCCAACTGATGATGAATCTCTGAACTACCCCGGTTTTCGCCCCTGCCCGACCCGGAATCGGAGATCGAGTCCACCGGTCGCAATCGATTGAGCGGAGAAATTTTAATGAAGCAGACCCTAAGGAAAGCGGCAGTGATCGGTGCCGGGGTAATGGGCGCAAAGATAGCGGCGCACATTGCCAATGCCGGCCTTCAGGTTTATCTGCTGGACATGGTCTCCGAAAGTGCCGACGATCGCAACGCGATCGCCAAATCGGCAATCGATCGACTGCTGCAGGCATCGTCGTTTTCGGCATTTACGCATCCGAATCGCGCCGAACGGGTGATTCCCGGCAACATCGACGATCATATGGGTTTGCTGAATGACGTCGACTGGATCGTGGAAGCCGTTGTCGAGCGAAGCGATGTCAAGAAGGGGCTCTACAAAAAAATCGAGGACATCAGAAAACCGGATTGCGTCCTCTCGTCAAATACCTCGACGATTCCGCTCGCAGAGTTGACCCGCGGCATGCCGGAACGCTTTGCCGGAAACTTTTTGATCACCCATTTTTTCAATCCGCCGCGTTATATGCGCCTGCTGGAAATCATCAGCGGGCCCATGACCCGCCCCGAAGTTACCCGGACCATCCGCGAATTCATCGATCGGCATCTCGGCAAAAGTATCGTCGACTGCAAGGACAGCCCGGGATTTATTTGCAACCGGATCGGCGTTTTCTGGCTGCAATGCGCGCTGCATACGGCGATCCGACTAAACCTGAACCTCGAGGAGGTCGATGCGGCGATGAGCAAGCCGCTCGGAAACCCCAAAACCGGAGTTTTCGGTCTCATGGATCTGATCGGCCTGGATTTGATACCGCACATTATCGCCACTCTCAAAACCGGCTTGCCCCCCAGCGACGCCTTTCACGCCTACAGTGAAGTCCCCGCAGTCTACAGCGGCCTGTTGGACCGCGGTTTTTTGGGCCGCAAAACCGGAGCCGGCTTTTACCGGATCCGGCGGATGAACGGAGATAAACTCAGCGAATCCGTGGACCTTGCAAGCGGTGAATACCGTCCGACCAGGAAAGCCGGGTTTAAACTACCCGATCAAACCGGTAACGCGTCCATCAGGGCCCTTTTGGATTTGCCCGACGATATCGGCCTTTTTGCCTGGCGGATAGTCTCGGAGACTTTGAACTATACGGCTGGACTGGTTCCGGAAATTGCCCTGAATCTGGCGGATATCGATCGCGCGATGCGCCTGGGTTTCAACTGGCGAACCGGCCCCTTTGAAATGATCGACCGGATCGGCATCGATTATCTGGAAACACGTATCCGGCGAGACGGAAAGGCGCTAAACGGTATGTTGAACGTCAAGGGTCCAATGTACCGGACGGACGGTGGCATACTCAGGCACAAGAATCCAAACGGAGAATTCACCTTGGCGCCGCCAATGCCTGGAGTTTTGTCATTGGATGACATCAAACGCCGCGGCAGTCCGTTACTTGAAAACCCGTGCGCAAGTCTCTGGGATATAGGCGACGGCGTGGCATGTTTCGAATTTCACACGCCGATGAACACCTTGAACCGGGAACTTCTCGATCTTTTGCAACGCAGTATCGACTTGGCCGCGGATAAGTTCAGGGCTCTCGTGATCTATAACGACGGCCCTCATTTTTCCGCGGGCGCCGATCTCAAGGAATTGCTTGCCGCTATCGAGGCACAGAACTGGGCTGAAGTCGAGGCCTTCATCCGCAAAGGCCAAAAGGTCTACCGGGCGCTGAAATATGCGCCGTTGCCCGTAATTGGCGCGCCGTCGGGCCTCGCGCTCGGCGGCGGTGCGGAAATTCTGCTGCATTGCGACGCGATCCAGGCGCACATCGAACTGCAGATGGGGCTTGTCGAAACCGGGGTCGGCCTCATACCGGGATGGGGAGGATGCAAGGAAATGCTGTTCCGGAATCACGCCGCTCGGGAATCGACAAAAGAGGGTACATTGGCCGCCACGACTTTTTTGCTGATTGCCAAACGCAGCGTTTCGCAGTCCGCTGAAATCGCCCGCGACCTGAATTTCCTGAGCGAAAGGGACTCGATCACGATGAACCGGGACCGCCTCCTCGCCGACGCGAAAGCAAAAGCGTTGAATCTGGCGCGGCACTATCGAACGCCCGCTAGCGCAAACGTCTCGATCGTAAGCAGCCCGGCCGCAACCTGGCTGTCTGCGGCAATCGACGAGATCGCGAGCGGCAAACCGGTTTCCGATTACGAACGGATTCTTTTCCAGCGATTGGCCGATGTTCTGTCCGGCGACGCACCGGGAACGCGGATCAATGAACAAACTGTTTCGGAACGGGAACTCGAAAATTTTATGTTTCTCGTGCGCCGGCCCGAAACCAGCGCCCGCATCGAAACGATGCTGAAAACAGGAAAGGCGCTCGATAACTAAAGATCCGCTGAAAGCGTAGATTTTGGCCAGCGCATGCGTGCACCGCAAGAAACTTTGATTTGATCAGAGCTTTCTTAGCAATACTGAATCCGCCGAATCTTTTCTGCCTGCGGTAATCGATAGAAATGCCGGATGTCTTCGATCATCATCCGGCTGCGCTTTTTGCGCAGATATCGATTTTCGAGTTGCATGCAGTATTTGCCGGCATAGAAATTCGCGTCCTTGTAGCGGGTCAGCGACTGATCGTCCAGGGAGTCGTCGAAGCGTACCCGGTGAAACAGGTTTTCCCGGATCTGTCTGGAGAACCAACGTTTCTCCTGGCGCTTCATCAACCATAAGGAAGTCACATACTTATCAACTTCAGCCTGCATTTCCAGTTCCATGAGCGTAACCGCCTTTCCCAAACAGACGTTCCACATCAAATACAAAAAGTGGCTCACGCCTTCCAGCGCAATCCAGAAATCGGTCAGATTACCTCCATGCAAACCGGACAATGGATTTTCGCGGCCCAGATGGTCGACCACGGACTGATCCAGATAGAGAGCGACATCAATTCCTTCAGCGCACGGCCGAATCAACAGTTTTTCCTTGACTTCCCGTGCGTTCAGGCTGGTATCGAGTTCACGCGCGACCGCGGCATCGGTGATCAGAAAATCCTCGACGGACTGACCGACCCGAATCCGGTAGATCGATTCCAGCGTCGTCTGGAACGCATTCAGGCAGTTTTCCGACACCATCGCCCGGCGCTCTAATGATGGCGCTTGCTGGTCGAGAAATCCGACGGATAGATACCGCAGTCACGGAGCTTCTTTTCGGCGCGCTTGCTCCCGGTTTTTAGCCAGACCTCATAAATCCTCAAGAGGCCGGTATTGGAACGCAACGCGGAACGCTCGGCGACTTCCGCGAGGATGTCCACGAACGCAGTGAACTTTGCCGCAAGTTCCGAAAACACTTCGCTGTTACCTTCATCGCGTTCCCTGGCGTTGAAGGATTCCGAAACATAGCCGTACGCCGCGCCGCCCATCCCGATGTAGTAATCGATATCGACCGCTCGGTTGTTGAGGCTGTCCGCAAACAAGCCGGAAACAAACAACGCCACATCGCCGAGCCTGCGCATTGCCTGACGCCGTTCAATTTCGGACTTCAATTCCACGGCCCTGGCATACAATTTTACGAGCGGGGTCACGCGCGGACCTTCGTCGTTTTTTGCCTGGAAAAAAATGTTAGAATCGGCAAATCGTGTTAGAAGATTTACAACATAATATTGCGTATCTTCGGTCGTATTCACGCTCTGGTTGACGACCGCCATCGCCACGGACTTCTTAAAATATTCGGCGACGTTGACATTGACAATCAATTTTTCGGTTGCACACCCGGCCATAGCGCCTCCTGTGATCTGGTAATTAATCCTGCCTACGCAAGCCGGCGCACGGATTCGTCTTGAAACGCTCCATCGCCGACCGGAACACTCCTTTTGCGATCCTGACCGCACCCCCTCCAGTAATAATTTAGTAATTCGTTTCGCGTTTGGCAACGGCGAAAGAATTCTCGAATTCGAGAACGGGTGCGATAATGACTTCTGACAGGAAATTAAGCAATTTCGTTGCCAACGAAATACGGACCTTATCGGATTGTAACCACGGGAAAAGGGGCATCCAGGACTCCCGAACCGATTGCGGCGGTCACTACGCTTGAGAATGACAAGCGGATTTCTTATCATTGCCGAAGCGCGGAGTTATGGGCGCAACCACAATCAACTAAAACAATCGTGAGGAATCAACGTGGGCATACTGTCTCAATTTTCCGCGAATTCAACGCTCAAAAGCGGCAACAAACTGGTGCAGTCGGCAACGAAAACGGAGCGACAGGAAGCGGACCGTTTGTTTAGCCAGGCGTGTTCGAAATTCGAAGCGGTCGTCAATGGCGGCGCGAAAGTGCTTGAAGGCCTGCACAACTGGGGTTTGGCTTTGCATGGCCAGGCCAAGATTCATGACGGGCAGGACGCCGAAAAGCTGTTTAACGAGGCCTATTCAAAATACAGCGCGGCCACCGTCATCGAGCCTAGAAATCATGAAGTCATCAACGATTGGGGCGCAACGATGATGGATCACGCACGAAAGATAGGCGCCGACCCAAATCACGTTCTCTACCAGCAGGCCAAGGAAAAATTTTTAGCCGCCGAAGAAATCTGGCCCGGAATTTCGGCGTACAACCTGGCCTGCATCGCGTGTTTGCAGAATGACCTGAAAAGCTGCGAAGAGTATTTAACCGCGGCCCATAACCGCGGCAATTTGCCGCGCGTGGATGAAATCAGGAACGATGCGGATCTTGCCAATATTAACCAGTCGGAATGGTTCCGGGAATTTCTGGATTCAATCCCAAAGTGAATCCGGGTCCGAAGAATCGCTATTGAATTCCGGAATCCGGCGGGGCCAGTTGCACGGATCCGGCCGATTCGACCGCCTTGACGCCTGCAATCTTCCGCAGGCGGCTGCAGGCTTCCGGGCGAGCTTTTCCGCTGACCACACCGATTCCCGTCATGGACTGCATCACTTTAAGCCCCTGCGCCTCCAGTTGCTTGACGATCGTGTTCATGTGGCCGATGTGGGCATCATCGATGGTCACGACGACATCGATATCGGCATCGGACGGCTTGGACATTTTTCAATTTCAAGACATTAAACACATTAAATGACCCGAACGGAGACGCGAAGTTCCGTTCAGGTCATCGTAACGGGTTCCAGTCTCTAATCAGGGCTCTCTAATCATGGCGCCTGAACCAGACCACGACCCACATCCGCGATAGGCCTGGAAAGCGTTCTCGCGTTGCTGATCAAACGCTGGTAAAGCATCGCCCCGCGTGCTTCCGTGGCCTCGGCCCAAAGGGCGCCGATACCCGCTACGTGGGGCGTAGCCATGCTGGTGCCGGAAATCACGTTATTGCGGACCGGCAATGGCCAGGCCGAGTACACCGCGACGCCTGGGCCCGCAATATCGACCGCTGTTCCCGCGGAGCGAACGGTATCACGTGCAGAGAAATCGGCCACGCGCAGCGAGGAATCCATGGCGCCGACCGCCATGATCGAGCGGCTGTTGGCCGGGCGGCCGACAAAGCCGAACGATCCGGACGACCGCCGGGCATTATTTCCGGCCGCGGCAACGATCAGTGTACCCGCGGCCAAGGCCCTTTGGCCCGCGGTTTCATACGCCGTGGAAGTCATCATTAGGTCCGCGCCCAATGACATGGAAATCAACTGGCACTGATTCGCTACCGCCCAATCCATTCCGCCCAGTATACCCATATCGCTGCCGCTCCCCTGATCCGACAGGACCTTGCCGATGAAAATTTCGGCGCCGGAGGCTACGCCATAGCGGCGTCCCTGGCCAGGCGTGCGCGGCCCCAATGCCGTCCCGGTGCAATGAGTCCCGTGACCATGGCCGTCCTGCGCGCTGGCGACGTCCGGGATGAAGGACATGGAAGTAATCGCGCGACCTGCAAAATCCGGATGTTGTAAATCAAGTCCGGTGTCCAGGACGGCCACGCGGACACCTCTTCCGGTATATCTCGAATCCGCAACACGGGTCGCTTCGAGGCCCCAGGTAAGGCTCTCGGTATCCGCGAACGCAGCAGCGATTTCAGCGGGTTCTGCCTCGGCGCCGCGTGCCGCTTTTTCATATAAGGTCACGGCTGCGTCCTTAAACCCGCGCAAATAGTCGATCGACAGTCCCTGTTGGTCATTCAGCGCATACATGATTCCCTCGGGTTCCACGGCCAAAATCGCGGAATTCTCGCCCGCTTCCTGCGCAACCGCACCGGCCGCCGGGCCTTCCATGGCGATCACGGCGATACCCAAATGCTCAAATAATATACCGCCCACTTTCGGAATCTTGGCCATATCGGCGCCGCCTTCCCGGAAGTCGGCGCTGTTGATGAGTTGTGATTTATTGATTCCGGCGTATTTTTTCAAGGCGGCCAGAGCCTGGCTCTGTGCGCCCTCCGAAAAAGTGACGATAAATCGTCCCGTCGTTTCAGTTGGTGTTGGATTCGAAGTGATAGGATCCATATCGATTCTCCATTGGTCTTTAACGAAACGCTGAATAAATCCATCCTGGATTTCCCAGCGGCCGGCAATCCTGCCAATGCGATTTGGCGTTGCCATACAAAATCCAACGCTTATACGCTCGATTTTGCCAGTGCATCCGTGCACTGAAGGAAGCTCTGATTTGATCAGAGCTTCCTTAACAATGTGATTTGGAACCCGGGATGCGGTGAAAGAGACTATCCGTAGAATTCGCCGGCGCCACCTGACCTTCCCGCATCCTCAGGTTGCGGATGCGATTATATTGTTTGTCGATGCGTGCGTCCATGCGGAGAATTACCGAGAGGGTAATTTTCGAATCAAGGCCTCCAGGTCGGAGAATCGAAATTCGCGTTCAATTCAGGAGATCCTGCAACAGCCCGTTCAATTTATGCACGAATGCGGCCGGATCTTCCATTTGGCCGCCTTCGCTGAGCAACGCCTGATCGAACAGGATTTCTGTCAAATCCTCGAAGCGTTTTTGATCTGATTCGTTTTTCAACCGTGCAATCAATGGATGGCCGGGATTGATCTCGAAGATTGGCTTGCTGCCGCCCGGCAGATTCTGATTCTGCCCGGCCTCTTTCATAATCCGTTCCATGTTCAAACTCATGCCGTAGGATTCCGTCACAAGACATGCGGCCGATTCGGTCAGGCGATTGCTCACCCGGACATCGCTGACTTTCGTGTCCAGCACCTTCTTGACCCGGTCGATCAAGTCCTTATGCTCCTCGGCGGCCTTTTTCTGCTGATCCTGGTTTTCGTTTTCGGCCAAATTGCCGAGGTCCAATTCACCCTTTGCGACGGATTGGAGTGATTTCCCGTCGAATTCGGTCAGATAGCCGGCCAGCCATTCATCGACCCGATCCGACAGCAACAGGACTTCAATACCCTTCTTGCGGAAAATTTCGAGATGCGGGCTGTTCCTGGCCGCGGAATGGCTATCCCCGGTGATGTAGTAAATCTTGTCCTGACCCTCTATCATGCGCCCCACATAATCTTCGAGGGAAACGTCCGGGACTTCCGCATCGGTATGGGTGCTCGCAAAGCGCAGCAGTTTCGCGATCCGGTCCTTGTTCTTATAATCTTCGATCGGTCCTTCCTTGATGACCCGGCCGAATTCCTTCCAGAAGGTCTGATACTTCGCGGCGTCGTTCTTGGCCAGATCCTCGAGCACGCCCAGAACCTTTTTGATTGCGCCGGCCCGTATGGTCTCGATCTGTTTATTCTGCTGCAGGATCTCGCGCGAGACATTCAGCGGCAGGGAATCGGAATCGATCACGCCGCGAATGAATCTGAGATAGCGCGGCATCAACTGTTCCGCGTCGTCCATGATGAAAATCTTGCGCACATACAGTTTTACACCATGCCTGGAATCACGGTCCCACAGATCGAACGGAGCGCGGGCCGGGATATAGAGCAACAAGGTATATTCGTTCGTCCCCTCGACCCGGCTGTGAATATAGGTCAGGGGATCCTGAAAATCGTGGCCGACATGCTTGTAGAACTCGTTATATGCCTCAACGGAGATCTCCTGTTTCGACTTGGCCCAGAGCGCGGAGGCGCTGTTCACGGTTTCTTCATCCGGAACCACGATCTCCTTGGCGTCCTTTTTCTTTTCGTGCTCCGGCACGTCCTTGTCCATCCGGATCGGCAGTGAAATATGATCGGAAAACTTGGTGATGATCGAGCGCAGCCGGTATCCGTTCAGGAATTCATCCTCGCCGTCGCGCAGGTGCAGCGTGACCTCGGTCCCCCGCTCCCGTTTGCGGACGGTTTCGATGGTATAGTCTCCTTCGCCGGAAGATTCCCAGAGAACGCCCTGTTCGGCATCGACCCCGGCCTTGCGGGTTTTGACGGTCACTTTATCGGCGACAATAAAGGATGAATAAAAGCCGACTCCAAACTGGCCGATCAACTGGGTGTCCTTCGCGGCGTCGCCGGTCAACGATTCGAAAAACTTGCGGGTCCCGGATTTGGCGATCGTGCCGATATTTTCCTGAACCTCGTCCCGGGTCATGCCGATCCCGTTATCCTTGACCGTGATGGTTCTTTTGTCCTTGTCGAACTCGATCCGGATTTTCAGGTCGCTGTCCCCTTCATAAAAGGTATCATTCGAAAGCGCTTCAAAGCGCAGTTTATCGGCCGCGTCGGATCCGTTCGAAATTAGCTCCCGTAAAAACACTTCCTTGTTGCTGTACAGGGAATGGATCATCAGATCCAGAATATGCTTGACTTCGGCTTCAAAGCCGCGGGTTTCTTTCTTCGCTTGTACCGTCATTGCTGTAGCTGTCCTCGTCTTTAATCGGGTTATCGAATTTTTGATGATACTACAATGATCCCGACCTATTGGGACCGGAAAAAGTTTTTCAAGCCCACTGATTGAGCCTAGGCCATTTAAAATGCCCGCCGATCCATGCTATAGCTCTTGCCTGTTAGCCGCAGTAATCGACGGTTTTCAGGAATTCTAGCCGAATGTATCAACGGTTCGATCGATTCGACAGACCAAGCCGCTGCGATCGAAACCTTAAATCCGGTTGCGCAGCCGGCCGGTTTCTGGCTTATAAACGATCACGGAGTCTCGAAAGCGCAATATCGTAGATTACATTTCGATCGCGCTTTCCGACCGCGATCACGGTAACCGTCTGATCTTGGACCGAGTACACGAGTCTGTAACCCAGCCGGCGTAATTTGATTTTGTAAATGTCGGGCGCACCCGACAGCGCGGCAGAGGGTTCGTGGGGATTTTTCAGTCGTTCTTTGAGTTTCGTTTTGAATTGTTCTTTTATGGTTAGTCCAAGTTTCTCCCATTCTTTGAGCGCGGATTTTTTGAATTGCAGCTTATAGGGCATCGAGCGACACGTTAACCGTTTGTTCGTGTTGCATTTCTTTAACAATATTCAGTAGCTCAATATCGTCCAGCAGTTCCAGCATGGCCTCATACGCGGCGGCGGGTACACAATAAAACGCAGGCGCATTTCGATTTAACACGGCTATGGGCATGCCGTTGCCGCTGGCAACGACCTTCATGGGATTGGCTTTCAGCTCGGAAATGCTCGCCGCGACTTCTGTAAGCACACGATGGGTCATAGTATGGTGTTCAATAAGTAATTACGAAACCAGAATCTAGGTCTTTAATTAGGTCTTGTAAAGAGCGACAAGCGTCATCGGTACGATTGGTTGGTGCAGGTTTCATTGATTCCCAACTGCGGCCGCGCCGACCCCGACCTAGCCATTTCGTTACGCCTGCTACCCTACCCCACTAAATCGGGTTGCGCTGGCGCCCGGTTTCGTACAGGATCGTGGAGGATATTTCCTCGATCGAAAAATTGGTCACATCCAGGTACGGAATATCTTCGTGCAAAAACATTTCCTCGACCGCCGAGGTTTCCTTATGGCATTGCTTCAACGAAGCATAAGTGCTGCCCGGCCGCCGTTCCTGACGGATCCGGTGGAGCTGATCGGGGTCGATGGACAAACCATGGATTTTATCGCGGTAAGGCCGTAGCGGTTTAGGCAATTCGGTTGAATCCACGTCGTCATCGGTGATCGGATAATTGGATGCATAAACTCCATATTGCAGCGCAAGATACAGACAGGTCGGAGTTTTCCCGGTCCGCGAAACGCCGACGAGAATCAGGTCGGCGCGCTCATAATCCTTAAAATTGATCCCGTCATCGCTATTCAACGCGAAATTCAGCGCGTCGATCCGTGATTCATAACGCTGGCCATCGGTCATCCCGTGCGATTTCCCCAAAACATGGGTCGGGGTTGCATGAAATGCATTTTCCAGAGCCGGAATAAACATTTCGAAAAGATCCAGAACAATCCCGCGGCTGTCCTTGATTGTCGAGCGTAACAGGGGCTCCGTAATCGAGCTGAAAACGACCGGTGCGATCCCGGATTGCTGATAGGAACGGTTGATCATTTCAACCGCGGAATCCGCCTTGATTAACGAATTCATGAATGGAATCGTCTTGAATTCGAACTCGATGCTCACAAATTGGGTAAGCACGCTATAACCGAGCGTTTCAACCGTAATTGCGGTATGGTCCGAAATAAAAAATACTGTCGCTTTAGGCACTGGAGTGTACTTTTTACAAGAAATTCCGATTACAATGAATTGTTTTGAACGTTCATATAGAGGTTTGCGGGATGAAAGAGTATATCGTCAACTTCGGCGCCTTGGGAATGGGGGATGTCGGTCGGGTCGGCGGTAAAAATGCCTCCCTCGGCGAAATGATCAGTCATTTGGCGCCGCTCGGAGTTGATGTGCCGGAGGGGTTTGCGACCACCGCGGAAGCGTTTGATGACTTTCTGGCCCACGGCGGACTTGCCAAGCGCATTTATCAGGAACTCGATTCCCTGAATATCGACGACGTCAACGCGTTGAGCGCAACCGGCGCCAAAATTCGCCAATGGGTCACCGAAACACCGTTGCCTCCGGAACTGGAGCAGGCGATCAGCGATGCCTATCTCGCGATGTCGGACGGCGCCGCGGATGATTTTTCGGTCGCCGTGAGGTCCTCGGCCACCGCCGAAGACCTCCCCGATGCGTCTTTTGCCGGGCAGCAGGAAACCTTTCTGAATATTCATGGACTGGACGCGGTACTGGTCGCGGTCAAACAGGTCTTTGCGTCGCTTTTCAACGACCGCGCGATCTCCTACCGGGTCCACCAAGAATTTGAACATCGTAAAGTCTCCCTGTCCGCGGGCGTCCAGCGCATGGTGCGCAGCGACCTCGCGTCAAGCGGCGTGGTCTTCACGCTGGATACCGAATCCGGTTTCCGCGACGCGGTATTCATTACCTCGAGCTACGGCCTGGGAGAGCTGGTTGTGCAGGGCGCGGTAAACCCGGACGAAATTTATGTGTACAAACCAGCTCTTGAACAGTCGCGCCCGGCGATCCTGCGAAAAACCCTGGGTTCCAAGAAAACCCGGATGATTTACGACGAGCATAACTCGGTGGCCACGGTACCTGTGGAACCCGCGCTACGGAACGTATTTTCAATCAGCGATGAAGACGCCCAGACACTGGCCCGCATTGCCGTGACCATCGAAAAACATTATGCGCGACCGATGGATATCGAATGGGCGCAGGATGGTACAAACGGAAAGATCTACATCGTTCAGGCCCGTCCCGAGACCGTGCAAAGCCGGGTCACCGAAATCGAACGTTTTAAACTGCGCAAGAAATCGCGGGTGATTCTGGAAGGACGCAGCATCGGACATAAAATCGGGGTCGGCCAGGCCCGGATCATTCAATCGCCGACCCAGATGAGCCGGGTCCGCGCCGGCGATATCCTGGTCAGCGACATGACCGACCCGGACTGGGAGCCGGTCATGAAGCGCGCATCGGCAATCGTGACCAATCGCGGCGGCCGGACCTGTCACGCCGCGATCGTTGCGCGCGAACTCGGCATCCCGGCGGTGGTCGGCTGTGGCAACGCGACCGAGAAGATCTCCGAAGGTTTGGCGATAACCGTATCCTGCGCCGAAGGGGATGCCGGATACGTGTATGAAGGGACTTTGGACTACACGATCGATCGAATCAACTTCGACACGATGCCCAAGGTTCCGCTCAAGATCATGATGAATATCGCGAATCCGGATCGTGCGTTCAGTTTCGCCGCTTTGCCGAACGATGGAGTCGGCCTTGCCCGGCTCGAATTCATTATTGCCCGAATGATCGGTGTTCATCCGAAGGCTTTGCTTGAATTCGCCTCGCTTCCGGATGACTTGAAACAAGAGATCAACCGCAGGATCGCAGGGTATGCCGATCCGGTGTCATTCTATATCGCCAAAATGACCGAAGGGATCGCAACCCTGGCGGCCGCGTTCGCGCCGAAACCGGTCATCGTGCGGCTGTCGGACTTCAAATCAAACGAATACGCGAATCTGCTCGGCGGCGCGCGCTACGAACCAAAAGAAGAAAACCCGATGATGGGTTTTCGCGGCGCGTCGCGCTATATTTCAAAGTCGTTCAGCGATTGTTTTGCGCTCGAATGCGAAGCGATCAGAACGGTGCGTAATGCGATGGGCCTGGAAAATGTCTGGATCATGGTCCCCTTCGTCCGGACCGTCGACGAGGCCCGCCAAGTCATTCGGAGCCTCGATCATAACGGTCTGAGCCGGGGCAAGGACAACCTGCAAATCATCATGATGTGCGAAGTTCCGTCGAACGCCTTGCTCGCGGAACAATTTCTGGATTACTTCGACGGCTTTTCGATCGGTTCGAACGATCTGACTCAATTGACACTCGGAATCGATCGGGATTCCGAACTCGTCGCGCTCCGTTTCGACGAGCGCAACGAAGCCGTGAAGGCATTGGTACAAATGGCGATCTATGCCTGCCACAAGCGCGGAAAATACATCGGTATCTGCGGCCAGGGCCCGTCCGATCACCCGGATCTTGCGAAATGGCTCATGGATCAGGGCATCACGAGCGTATCCCTGAATCCGGATACGGTCGTCGAAACCTGGATGTATATGGCGGGCCGGAATTTGTTCTGAGCCGATTTTGGATTCCAAAGCGCGACGTCGTGCAGAAGTCCTCGTTAGTTGGCGGACACATCATCGGAAACCTCGCCAAGTAAGATCTGCCCGAATTCTCATCCTCTTTGGATATTGCTGGCCCGATTCTCGTCGTAGATTCGTATACTACGGAATGAATCGGGAAGAATTTTTGCACGACAGAATCGTCAATAGCGTGGCGAATGGATTCACTGAATATCATTAGACAGGAAGAACCGTCAAGTCCTTAAACAGTGTAAAAGAGCAAAAGGAAAACGGTTACGGAGTCCAGGCGCGACGGAATCCGATGACGCCGAACCTGATCGCGAGATAGAACCAGTCGCGGAACGAGGCCCGGAGGTTCTCAAGATCGTAGTCCCACGAGCCGCCCCGAGCTACTATACGTTCGGTTCCATACTCCCAATCCGAATCGCACCATTCCCAAACATTGCCGGCCATATCGTAAGCACCATAGGGGCTTTTCCCTTTTTCATACTTTCCTACTGGCGTAGTTCGCCCGACATTAAGACCAAAATTGCATAGGGCATCATCCGGTAACTCGTCGCCCCAGGATAAATCCGCTCATCATTTCCTCGCGCGGCCTTCTCCCATAACTTCTCGCTCGGTAACCCGCTCATCCAGAAAGCTTTCCCCGGCCAGCGCAACAGCGCCGCGGTCTAAAGACGAGGAGTTTAAAAGCGAGTTGGCGGCGTGCGATCAAGTTGATCATGAACACGTTGCCGGGTGTGCCGCATGCGCAAGCGGAGCCTGGAGCGACGGCATCGTCGGAAGTGGACAAGTGAATCCCAAAGAACTTGCCATCAAGGAAGATTTAAAGCACGAAGTGGAACTGCTGGGCCGCGGTATGCAGGACGTCGAGCAACGCCCGATCATCAAGTAGGCCACTCTGATGGCGTATTCCGGGGGCGTTACCGCCGCATCGGTCAAGCTGCTTTGCAGCGTTGAACCAAAAAATCACCGGTCCCGCGGTCGTTTTTTCCGGAATCGGTTCATTGTCGACCGATACTTTCGCGTATTCGGCCGATAATCACCTCGGCCGACGCGAAGCTACCGGCTACGAAAAACAAGAACGGCCCAAAATCGTTGACGGCGTGGATACCGGTGAAATAAAGCCCCGGCATGCTGCTTTGGTAATAGGGGTCGAGCACCGGGAAGCCGTTATTCCGTTGCAGGCGTTCGAGCACATTTCCACGCCGCAGAAAGGGCAATGCGGTGAGTTCGGGCCGGTAACCGGTAGCTGCAATAATGTGATCGACGGACAGTTTCGTCGTACGGTTCAGAGTAATCTCCAGGGCGCCGTTTGAGCCTGGAAGGCTGCCGGTGATCATCGTGTTCGGCCAGATTTTCACGCGCGCATCTTGTAAGCCGGGCATCAGCCAGGCTTCGAGTTCAAGCCTTCCATCTCTCCAGAAACGGGATTGAATTTTTTCTTGTTCCGTACTCGCGAGATTCCTGTACCAGCCGAGTATTTCACGCGTTTTCTCGAGGAAAGGGTGGACCCAGGACCAGTTCGATCGTTTGAATTCCGGTAAAACGTGGCGGAACACGATGTGGATTTCGCTCGCGAACTCTTTCAACAGGACCGCCCACTCGAACGCGCTTTGTCGCCCGCCGATGATCAGGCAGCGTTTTCCCTTAAGCCCATCGAAATCGCACGTGTCTGCCGTATGGGATAGTCGTTCCGCGGGGAAAAGGCTGCGGTATTCCGCCGGAATAAATCGATAATCATAATATCCGGTAGCGACAATGACATTCTTCGCGAAAGCGATGTCACCATTTGCAAGCGGGCATTTAAAGCATCCTTGCTCGAAAAGCAGTTGTTTTACCCGGCTATTGATCAGAGGCAAATCATAAGTCCGGACTGCGGCCGTGATATAGTCAGTGAAAAAATCCAGCGGAACCGGGTCCAGGGCGGTTTCGGACAATCCGCGCTCACTAAGGTAATTGTCCAGACTATTGTCGACCTGCCAATCGCACGGTGTTCGCAGGTGCATGCCGGAAGGCATATGCGTTTTCCAAAAGGCCATCGGGGTACCGATCACACGGAAGTCGATGTCCTGCCGGCGGGCGCACACCGCTGCAGCCAAACCGTAGGGTCCGGCCCCGATTATGATCAGATCACAGTATTCAATCGCGCTCAAGGCCGCATTTTAGCGTCGACAAACAGATAAGGCGCGAAACACGAGTCCGCCAGGCTTAGGTGAATCTCAGGGGCGCCCAATTCTCGCCTATCCCGCAATTAACGAAATTCACTCGTGACCCATCCTGGTTCCGGCCATCAATCTAATGGAATGGATCAGTTAAGATCCGCGTGAGCGGCGCGCTCATTCACCCTCGTCCGATTTTCTGAATATGCAATTTTTCGTATATTCGCCGGCTTCATTCATCGTCCAATCCCCCTTCGGCCGTTTTTCGAGCTCCTTGCACCAGGCGTCACTGCCGACTTCGAGCGCGCAGCCGGTTGCGCCCAGAAGCAAAAATGTAAGGAGTCCCGCCTGCGTGATCTTGCTGATCATTCCTGCCCCCTTTGCCAATCGGTAAATAAGAAATACCCTCACCCAACACGAATTCCTTGATTCCTGAACACGACAAAGTATAGTTCCCAAGGATTCAAGGATTCTATCATCGCTGACGGCTGGATCATAGATTCCATATTGCCAAATCCTTTTGCATTCAATACCTCCGAATCGCGGGTGGAGATAACCGTAAGAACCAGGATAATCTTTATGAGTGACTCCATTGTTTCCGTGTTCAGACCGTTGATGCCCGCGGTCGATTTCTGCTCGCTACGTTTCGTGGAGCGTTCGAGGCAGAACCTGTGCGTGCGCCACGATGTCGTCGAGCCGATTGTCAATCACTTCAGCCGCGGCGCGCAGATCACGATTGTAAACAACGGAGGATCGGGCTACGCGGCAACCTGCGATTTGAGTAAGGCCGGACTCAAGGCGGCCATGGAAAAAGCCAAAGAATGGGCCGAGATCACCTCCGGCCAAATGTTTTCACGGGCCGGGGCGTCCGCTACGCGCGCCGCGACCCGGTCTTACCGCTCGCCGACGGGCCGGGAATGGAATTCTCAAACGATTGGGGAGAAGCTGGATTTGCTTGCACAAGTCAATCGGGACCTCCACATTCATGACCAAATCACGGACTGGTGGGCGGCGCTAAGTTGCGTCCAGTCGGACGTCGTATTCGTAACGGCGGAGCATGAAATCCATCAGCATTTCGACCTATTGACCCAATTCCTTGGAGTTGTGGCCAACAACGGCCGGGAAACGCAAACACGAACTTTCGGTGTCGAAAAGGCGGCCCAGGGAGGACTCGAACATCTTGACCGGATCGGATTCAAAAACCGCGCAACGAGCACCGCGGAAGAAGCATTGGCGCTGCTGCAGGCTCCAGATTGCCCGTCCCGACCCGCCGATCTATTGCTAAAGCCGCGCCAGATGATCCTGCAGATCCACGAAAGCATCGGCCATCCGTTGGAGCTGGACCGGATCCTTGGCGATGAACGCAACTACGCCGGCGGCAGTTTCGTGACCCTCGACATGTTCGGAACGTACCGGTACGGATCGGATCTGCTCAATATTACGTTTGATCCGGGTGTGGACACTCAAATTGCGTGCTATGCGTTCGATGATGACGGTGAAGCGAGCGAGCGCGTCTTTCTGATTCGAAACGGCATCCTGGAGCGCCCGCTAGGCGGAGCTTTGTCCCAGCAGCGCGCAGGGCTTCCCGGCGCCGCGGCGAGCCGGGCCTGCGACTGGAACAGGCCCCCGATCGACCGGATGGCGAATATTAATCTCGAAGCCGGCGGGAGCACCTTCAAGGACCTGGTTGCATTGGTCGAGAATGGAGTTTTGATGGATACGAACCGGTCCTGGTCGATCGACGACAGCCGGAACAAATTTCAATTCGGCTGTGAAGCCGGCTGGATCATAAAAGACGGTGAAATCCGGGAATTGGTCAAGAATCCGAATTATCGCGGCATCTCCGGCACGTTCTGGCGCAGCCTTAAAGCGGTCGGCGATCGCGCAACCTTCGAAGTGCTTTCCGTACCGGCGTGCGGCAAAGGCGAACCCAATCAGGCGATTCAGACCGGCCATGCCTCGCCGACCTGTCTTTTCACCCAGGCCGATATATTCGGAAGCAACGGATGAGGAATCTGCAAGAATTTTTTCTCCGCCTGTTCGACCGGCTCGCCAATTCACTGCGATCCGGGGAATGCCTGCTCGCCAATTTTCTCGGCGAACACTCCGATTTTGTGCGGTTGAACGCGAACAAGGTGCGCCAGGCCGGGGAAGTCAGACAGTTCGAATTGGAGCTCAATCTGATATCCGGCCACCGCAGCGCGCGGGCCATGGCCAATGTCACCGGAATGATCGAAACCGATACCCGATACTGCCTCCCGGTCATCGATTTGTTGCGCGATCAGGTCGATTCCACGCCGGACGATCCTTATCTCCTGATCAATCGTACGGTCGAAAACAGCGAGACCCTCACTGAAGACCAACTGGACCCGGCCACTCAGATCATTGCCGGTATCATCTCCACGTCGAAATCGTTGGATCTGGTCGGCTTTTACGCGAGCGGCGGGATCTACCGCGGTTTTGCCAACTCCCTGGGCCAGCGGAACTGGTATGTGCGGTCGGGTTTCAATTTCGACTGGAGCTGTTTTCTGGAGAGCAATAAGGCGATCAAATCCCGTTACGCCGGATTCCGCTGGGATCACGCCGAATTTGAACGCAAAACGGCGCGGATCAGAGATACCCTGGAACTTCTGGCGCAACCCGAAAAATCGATCTCGCCGGGCAGTTATCGCGTATATCTTGCGCCCGCCGCGGTACAGGAGATGATGTCCATGGTTGCGTGGCGCAGCTTCGGCGCGAAAAGTCACATGACCCGCCAAAGTCCGCTGTTGAAATTGGCGCAGGGACTCGAACGCCTGAATCCGGTGGTTTGCGTCGATGAGAATAACCAAAATGGCTTGGCTCCCGATTTCACCCGTACCGGGTTTATCAAACCGTCCCGCATCGAGCTGATCAGTCAAGGCAGGCCGGCCGGCATGCTGGTGAATTCAAGGAGCGCGAAGGAATACGGATTGACCGTCAACGCCGACGCGGAGTATCCCGACTCGCTCGAAATGTCTCCCGGTACACTGGCCGATCAGGATCTTCTGGGTAGCCTGGATACGGGACTCTATATCAATAATCTTTGGTATACGAATTATTCCGATCCGAACGAGTGCAGGATCACCGGCATGACGCGATACGCCTGCTTTTGGGTTGAAAACGGCAGGATCCGCGCACCGGTCAGCCCGATGCGCTTTGACGAAAGCCTGTACCGGATGCTCGGACCCAATCTGCTCGCGGTCAGCCGCGATCGGGAATGGATCCTGTCCAGCGATACTTATCTGCGACGATCCGTTTCGAGCATGCGCCTGCCCGGTCTTTTGGTCGACGACTTTAATTTAACGCTCTGAAGCAGTGCAACGCTGCTGCGCGGATCAGGGCGTTCCTGCCGGCGCTCATTTTTAGGTTACGTTTTGTACCGCTCCGTTGTGACGGCGCCTTCCATATTGGTCCGCCGGGTAGTTCAGCAGCCTGCGGGCCAGAGGAAACGCGAAAGCGACCGAAAGGCTCAGGTAGGCGGCGAGCAGTATGCTCAGGAGCAGCGCTTTTTGGGTCGATCGGGTATCGTTTCTGAACGGCCCCCCGATCAGCTCGGCGAAGGACACTTCGTTTCCGCGCCCCTGCGTCCGCGACACCACATTCCTCTCCAGCAACCAGCGCCAGTCGTGGCTCTGCCAGCGTCCGGTGTTTGCCTCCAGCCCAAGCCGGGAAACCCAAAATCGAAGATGCCGGAGCCTTTCCGCCTTGATCTTGAGAATTCGTTCCAGCGAGGATTGGGTGAAGGTCCAGCCGAACGGGCCGCGGTTCGCGCCGTGAATCCGGTAGGTGCCAACCGGGCTTTCGATCGAGGCGATGCGGCTGAAAAGCGCATCCAGAGGAATCAGGTAGCCATCGGGTCCGAGTATCTGCGCGCCCGATTCGGGCAGTGGCAGGACCTCCTTGAGGAAAAGGCGGTTCCAGGCATTCGCCGAGGTGAAGCTATGTGAATAGGCGACCAGTCCCCGCCTGATTACGGCGCCGCGATAATCGCCGCCAGGCGGCAGCGCCGCGGGAATTCGGCCACTGAAGCCGCAACCGGTCTCGTCTTGTATCTCGAGATAGCCCTGACTCTTGCTGATCCCGCGGCCGCCCCGTATTTCGGCATGCTTTTCGGCATGTTTGGCGGCAGCCTCCCGGTCAAGAAGATCGTCGGCATCGAGAAAGATCACGATCTCGCCCCGGCTCATGGAAAAGCCGGCATTGATGCTGGAATTATGGCCGCCGTTTTCCTTTAGAACGGACCGGACCCGGGTGCCGAAACCGGCGATGACCTCGCGTGAGCGGTCAGTTGAGCCATCGTCCACTACAATCACCTCGACCAGCTTGTAGCTTTGACCCAGCGCGCTGCCGATCGCCTCGGCCAGGAAACGGTCGTAATTGTGATTGGTGATTACTATACTAACCAGCATCGATAACTTCGGTCCTTTGCAACGATTCGCGTTTGAATTAGCGCTATCGTAGTAATAGACTGACAACAATTGGGAAATTCATATTACGATGACAAATAAAATGACACTGGTGAAACCAAACCGCCCCCGCATACTTTGTTTGGGGCTCGACGCAGCCGACAAGGATCTTATCGCGGAATGGACGCAGGCCGGCGCACTGCCGACCTTCAAAGCGATGTTCGAAAGCAGCGCCTGGAGTCCAATAACCACGCCGCCGGGCCAATATGCGGGGTCGGTGTGGCCATTCTTTCTTTACCAGCGTGACACCGGCCCGTCATGGCCGTTACTTCCATACCCAGCTGCGCCGCGGCGGCTACGACTACGAACCCTTCCAACCCAAGGCTCTGAAGAGGGCGCCGTTTTGGCAGGCTTTGAGTGACGCCGGGCTTCGCGTCTCCGTGATGGATGTTCCGAAGGCGCCCGAAGCGGGCTCTTTCAATGGCGCGCAGGTTTTCGACTGGGGCACTCACGATCCGGAAAGCGAGCACATTCGCGCTTTTCCCGCAAAGCTCGGCGACGGAATTCCCGCGCGCTACGGCCAGGATCCGGTGGGCCGCTGCGACCTTGCCGAACGCGACTCGGCGGGCTTGATGCGTTTGCGCGACAGCCTCTGCGAGCGCGCCGGAATCAGGGCGCGCATCATCAAAGACATACTCGCGGAATCCGACAGTGATCTGACCCTTGCCGTGTTCTCCGAGAGCCACTGTGCGGGCCATCAGTTCTGGCATCTTCACGATCCGACGCATCCGAATCATGATCCGGAGCTTGCCGCCAGGACCGGCAACCTCCTCAAAGATGTGCACGTGGCGCTGGACCGCGCCGTGGGTGAAGTCCTCGCCGGCCTCGACCCGGCAACGATCGTGATCCTTTTTACGAGTCACGGCATGGGGGCGCACTACGACGGGACCTTTCTGCTCAAGGAGATCGTCAACCGCCTGCAGACCGCTCCCGCAACCACGCGGCAGAAGACAGTACAAGGATTGCGGCTCCTTTGAGACAAAGTACCCGACACCGTGAAGCGGCGCCTCAGGCCGCGCGCCAGGTTCCTGTTACGGAAGGCCCGGGGCGCTGCGCTGAAGGACCAGGACTTTTTCGCGGTGCTCACCAACGACAATTGCGGCGGCATCCGCGTAAACCTCAAGGGGCGCGAAGCGAACGGCCGCATCCAGGCCGGTAAACCGTATGAACGCCTGATCGCCCGGATCACCGCCGATTTGGCCGCGATCGTGAATGAGGAAACCGGCGAGCCGGTAGTCCGGGATGTCCTGAGAACGGACCGGCTGTTCGATGGACCCTGCCGGGACGACCTGCCAGACCTCAACGTCGCGTGGAACCAGAACGCGCCGATTCGCAAAATCTCTTCCCCCAAGATCGACCGGATCGAACGTGAATTCGGCGGCCGCCGCACCGGGGATCATCGCGAGCAGGGTTTTTTTTGGGGCCGGGGCCCGGGAATCGAACCGGGTCCGCTGCACGTCACGCCATCGATCATGGATATCGGCCCTACCCTGGCCGCACTGCTGGGCGTTCCGCTGAGTGATGTCGACGGCAATCCGATCGTGTTTGCGAAACCGGTATAGATTCCGTCCTGAATTAGGTCCGGTGCTGCGCATGAGCCAAAGGCTTCTGTGACTTGACCGGGACAGACCTTTTTTCGCCTCCGAAGTGATTGCGATTTGAACGCGCGGTCTACCAGTGCATCGACGCCGAATTCAAAGGGAAGTAACAATCCCCCGGCAAAGCCCGGGGGCTTTCAAAATGCAAGCCGCTCGAAGCGGCTAAATGGAGTCGCTAACGCGGCTCCGACGGTTTTGAGCCACCATAGGGTGGCGAATCAGCGCCACAGGCTCATCTGCTCCACTCGCTCATCCTCCTTTTCTGGTTTCGGATGGACTCACGAATCGTCGTCTCGTCACGACCCCCGGTCGAAACGAAATACCCCCGCGCCCAAAAGTGCTGCCCAACAAAGTTGCGCTTCCGCTCCCTGTATACTCGCGCCAGATGAATCGCGCTCTTGCCCTTGATGAAACTACCACCTGCGATACTGCAAACTTCGGCGGGATCGAAATCAACCTGTGGACGTGATCGGGCATCAGGTGTCCTTACTCGATCCGGCATTCCTTTGCGCGGCCAGTTTCCGGAACACTTCCCCCAAGTGCCGTCGCAACTGCTCGTATAGCACCCGGCGGCGGCATTTCGGGATGAATACTACGTGATATTTGCACTCCCATTTGGAGTGGCTTAAGCTTTCCTTGCTGTCCATCGGGATTCTCCAATGTCGTTGTCGTGTGCTTGGCGGCTCACGACACGGAGTTTCCAGATGGACTCCCTGAAATGTCAAACTTCTACTGTCTCCCCGGCAAAGCCGGGGGGATTTCCCGTTATTTGTTATTTCCCGTTATTTGTTAACTGACAATGCCTTTCCTTCCACGGTTTATGACGTGCGTATAAATCATCGTCGTTGAAACGTCTTTATGCCCGAGTAGTTATTTGGATTGTTTTCTCTGGTGGTTCATTTTGACCAGCCATCGGGAGACAATCATGCTCGAGCACATTTTTCCCAATCGCGCAGTTTTGGAGAGGCTGCACGCGGGTCCGTTGAGCGCTCATAGCGATGCGTTCGCCCTGGTGTTAATGGCCATTTAAACTGAGCCAGGAATGGCCAACAATTTTGAGCCACTTTTTCAGACTTTATTGTTTT
Source organism: Methylococcales bacterium (assembly GCA_041748915.1). Classification (GTDB taxonomy): domain Bacteria; phylum Pseudomonadota; class Gammaproteobacteria; order Methylococcales; family UBA1147; genus UBA1147. Next base: position 67 of record JBGTCG010000019.1, on the reverse strand, counting down.
CAAATTATTTGTCACAGTTCCTGGCTTTTGCTCAGGGTGTGGCATGAAGGAGTGGCTCATGATTCAT
>JBGTCG010000018.1:0-4670 GCA_041748915.1 Methylococcales bacterium | reverse complement strand
GCCCCTGCGGGCGGCCTTCGGCCGTGCAAATCGTCTATCCTGACGATTGGTCAAATTCCGGTACCGGTTCCAGATTTTCCGATTCATCGGGAACGGTTTGGTCGAAATCGGTTTCGATCCAGTCCGGTGGTGCGCGAGCGGTTGCGATTCGAGGCGGTGTGATCGGTTGGCCAATACGCAGATCAGAATACGCCGAACGGGATCGGCCTCGGGGCAAGAAACGCAATGATTTTTAATTCGCCACCGCATCGGGGACAAACCAAGGGCAGGATTTCGTAGATACGTGTGATCAGCATCGCCCCAAGGGATGCGGCAGGCAGGAAGGCTCTCTGAATTCAGCTTCCCGCCGGTACTCGGAGTGTTCTCCGACGAGGAGACAGCCTCGATTGCGGACGGCGCCGAGACAGCGGAGGATGGACAACCCAAGGAAATGGCCGACCTGAGCCGCGAAGTGGCTCTCCTCAAGACACAGGTCTCCGGGTTGCAGTACCAGATGCGGGAGCTGTCGCGGGTGGCAAAGGTCGAAAACTCTGCCGCAGAGGAAATGCCAGCCAACGACCCGAGTAACGATCCCGCTGCCCGCGCCGAAGCAGAGCGCCGGCGTCAGGAGCAGATGGAGGCCCTTGAGGCCAACTTCTAACAAGAGTCCACCGATCCTCGTTGGTCCTCCGAGGCCATGACCGCCGTGCAGGAAGCCTTGGCCGGCAATGAAACGGCGTCTACCGCGCTGCGCGCCGTCGAATGCCGATCCAGCACTTGTCGCGTCGAAATCGTGGACGACGGCACGGGCAAGCTGGCGATGGCGGTGCCTTTGTTCATTCTCCAGCTCGGCAAGACGCTACCCTACGCCATGGTTAACCAAGTCGACCAGGGCAACGGCGCCAAGACCATGATCCTCTATATGTCCCGTTAGAGCGGATGCTCTGGGTTCGCCGTTTGCGAGACCGGTTAATACCGGCGCGGCCTACCTCTCTAACCGGGTGCTGATCGCACCGGACTTACGATTATCGGGCTACCGTTGCCGTTGGCCCTTGGCGCGATCCCCGAGCATTTTCCCGGCGGTGATCTCGATCCAACGTTCAATGTTCGGGTGGGGCATCAGCGGCGGTGCGAGGCAGTACGCAAGCCCGCTTAGGTCCGCTTCGATCTCGGCCTCGATTCCGCCGGCCGACAGCAGCAGCGGGACCACGACCGCGATGCGGGTTTGCGCCGCTTCGGCGACGCGCCGGCGCAAGACCGTCCGCGCCTCGGCCTTGACCGGCGCCATGGCATCGGTGCGGTGGGTCAGGGCGGTCACGCGCCGGAAACCACCCCGCGTTCGAAGGTAGTGGGCATGAACCTCCATATCCCGGAGCCAGAGACGGTTCTCCGCGTCGTCGCTGGGGCCGTGCGCGACGAGGATCACATCCGTCGTGGCGGCATCGGCGGTGTTGACCAGCGCCCGTTCCAATAGAATCGCGCTAATCAGGGGGTGCGCATCCATGGCGCCCGCGAACCGCAAGCTTGCGGTGCTGGCGATCCGGTCGAGGTGACGAAGCTCGCTCGTCTTCGCCAATTGCGCCTGCAATCCGAGAATGTATCTGAAATTGCCAATGATCGGACTATGGGACGAGACAAACAGCGGGACTACCGCAATGACATTGACTCCTCTGCGCTGCAGGCGGTCCACCGCGGCTTGGATCGATTGCGGGTCCGCCATCCCGAAGGCGACTTCGGTCGGGCGTCGCTGGTCGAGGCTGCGCGCTAATTCCTCGACATTCTTGTTCCAGACATTGGCGGAGGATTCCTGCGTTCGCCCGCGGTGCGCGTGAACGCCGTGCGCGAGCACCAGGATTCCGCTCCGCGGTTCCGCGTTCCAGGCCGCTGCGGGTACCGCGAGAATCGCTACCCCAAAGAGCGCCAGGAGACATCGACCGAAGGCTTTGATCATGTTGTCGTGGGACTTTAAGACTGGCCTGATAAGGCATCGGGCCATCTCCGGAGGCGAAATTGTCAATACACGTCGCGCTGGTACCGTCTGGCTTTTTCCAGCGCTTTGACATATTCCTCCGCCTGTTCCTGGCTCCGGCCGCCTTCGGCGGCGACGATGTTGATCAGCGCCTTGTGGACATCGACCGCCATCCGTTCCGCGTCGCCGCAGACATAGAAATGAGCGCCTTCCTCGAGCCAGCCATAAATTTCACGCGCATTTTCCATCATGTGGTTCTGCACATAGATCTTCGCCGCCTGGTCCCTCGAGAACGCGGCATTCAGGCGGGTCAGAACGCCCGATTGCATCATTTCTTCCCACTCGTGTTCATACGCATAGTCGGTGGCTTTATGCTGGTCGCCGAAGAACAGCCAGTTCTTACCCCTGGCGCCGGTGGCCTCGCGTTCCTGGAGGAAAGCCCGGAACGGCGCGACGCCGGTACCGGGACCGATCATGATCATCGGAACGCCGGAATCATCGGGCAGCCCGAAAACTTTATTCGGCTGGACATAGATCAGCAATTTCTCGTTGTCCTCGGCGCGTCCCGCGAGGAAGGTCGAACAGACTCCCTCCCGGTCCCGGTCATGCGAACGGTAGCGGACGGCGGCGACCAGAAGATGCGCCTGGTTTTTATGCTTGCTCATGCTCGATGCGATCGAATACAAGCGCCCGGGCATCTTGCGCAGCACGTCGACAAATTCCTGCGGCGCGATTCCGGCGGGCGGCGCATCCTCGACCAGATCGATGATCTGCCGGCCCCAGGTGTATTCCTTGAAGTCGTCCTTATGGTCGTCGTCGAACAGGGTTTTGAGGTCATTGCTGCCGACGAGTTCAGCGTATTTTTCCACGAGCACCCGGCTCAGGCCCGTGATGTCGAGCTTGCTCAGCAACGCTTCGCGCAGTTCGACCGTTTCCTTGCCGATCGTGACCTGTTCGGATTCATCGTATTTTAGAGCCGCGAGCAACTCGTTCACGTAGGCGGGATTGTTCTTCGGATAAACTCCGAGCGCATCGCCGGGTTCGAAAGTCAGACCGGAATTACCAAAGTCGACCTCAAGGTGCTGGTTCTGTTTTGCCGAGCCTTCGCCGCTCAGGTTCACGCTGACCAGCACATCGGCGGGGTAGGGATTGGTTTTGGAGTATTGGGATTTTCCTTTCGACGGAAATTCGAGCACCTCGGCGCTGGGTTTGGGCTTCTCGCCGGATTCGCCGCAGATCGATTGGTACTGCTCCAGAACCTTGGCGATCCAGCCGGCGCCGAGTTCTTCAAAGTCTACGTCAGAGTCGAACCGGTCCATGAGCCGCTGCGCGCCGAGGTTCTCCAGGAACCGGTCGAAGTCCTTGCCGGTTTGACAGAATAGTTCGTAACTCGTGTCCCCGAGCGCGAAAACCGCGTATTGCAGATTTTCGAGCCGCGGCGCATCATCGCTCTTCAGATAGGCGTGCAGTTCCTCGGCGGCAACCGGTGGATCGCCTTCGCCGTGGGTGCTCACGATCACGAACAGTAATTTTTCGCTGGCAAGGTTCGCAGGGGTATAGTCGGACATGTCCTGCACGCGGGCGTTAAAACCCTTCGCGGCCGCCTGCTCCTGCAACTGGTGCGCGAGCCCTTCGCCGTTTCCGGTCTGCGAACCGAACAGGATGGTCATCAGCGGCAGCGTCGATGCCTGGGCCGCGGGTTGCGCTTGAACCGCGCCTGCATCGAACGCGGGCGCGACTCCCTGCGCGCTCAATGCGGCAAAGTAACCGCTGAGCCAGGCCGCCTGAATCGAGGTCAAGGAAGAACCCGCAAGCGACCCGAGCAACCCGGCCTGCTGCGTGCTCAGCGGGCTGCCGATCACCCCCGGCGCGCCCGCGCCCGCGCCGGGGGTCTGGCCCGCGGCCTTGAGCGAGCCATCCGGGGCCAGCGGGCCTTCGATTTCGATAGGGAGATGCTTGGAAATCGGCATGCCGCTACCCGCGGTGTCGCCGTCGTCCATGAATTCGCTGGATACCGGGCCGTAGGCCATGAATACCATTCCGGGTTCCGCGTCGGCGCTCTTGCGCTCCTTGCAACTCACGATCGCTTCCCCGCCGCCCGGCGAGCGCATCCGGATCGTGTCGCCTTTGGTCAACCCGAGACGCGCCATATCGTTAACGTGCAGTTCGACCGTGGAGGTCTCATCCTTATATTCGCTCTTGAACTTGCCCGCATTCAGCGACGCGCCCTGCCGGCTGGTACGGACCGGCACCAGAATCATGCTTACAGCCATTTGTTTCCTCCAATGCGGTGGTTTAGCAATATTTTAGTTGGTTCCCGACGATAAACGAGCGAAAACTTCCCGGCTTAGGATGAGCCGGGTTTTTTTAATGGTTCCCGCCATCGAAAAGGTACGCAACCGGAAAGCCATTCCCCGGATCCACCCGCGAAACATCCGATCGAAGGATGCTTCCAGATGCATACAAGTTAGCATAAGAAATCCTCGACAGATTCTCAAGCGGCTTTTTGCCCGTCCGCGGTCATGCTTCCGGCTGGATTACCCGTGGCTCTTGAATCCGCCAAGGAATCGCTGATTGAGGGTATTGCGTAAGTAATGATGATATAATGTTGCCTCGATCCAGAGAGGTGCATCGATGTCACATTGTCCGAAATGTCGCAGTAAGCAAACGGTTAAGAATGGTCACGCGAAGGGTAAGCCACGATGGAAATGCAAGGATTGCG
>JBGTCG010000017.1:0-21731 GCA_041748915.1 Methylococcales bacterium | reverse complement strand
CGATGGACAACCCTTCGGGCTGACCACAGCCTGGCCACACTCACAGACCTCTCGCCCACAGGGTACACAGGCACAACAAGCAAATTATATTTACAGCTTAAATTCGTAAAAAATTGTCTCGACAATGGGGTCCACTTCAGAATTTGTATGGCAATGGTTTTTCCCGGCCCAATCGTTAACTTTGTTGCCGGAGTCGCAGGAACACCGGCGCTATCATATTCACGAATCGGTGGTGCAAAAAGCGATCAAACAAGCGGTCAACGATGCCAAGATTGCTAAACGCGCTTCGGCGCATACGTTCCGGCATTCCTTTGCCAGTCATTTGTTGCAGGCGAACTACGATATTCGCACGATCCAGGAGTTACTGGGGCACAGCGATTTACGAACGACGATGATTTATACCCACACTGTACAGAGCAGGACACTTAAACAAGTCAAAAGTCCGCTTGATTTTGATCCTGAATGAAACAGAATAAAACTTATTTGGCCTCCACTCCGGGGGGCGACAACTTCCGATCAGGTCAACTTGTATCAATCTTATCGCGTACAGTTATTGACAGAACTCCAAGGCCGGTTTTCGTACCGTAGCCAAAACGTAACCATCCTGTTCCGTAGTCTCCGATATTTCAAGGTTTCACAACATTTTCTCTAAAAATGCGGACGTTTGCAAGGCATTGTTTTAAAAGCTAATGATTCAATTGCGTAGTCCTTTTAATGCGATGGTCGTGCGTTCGAATCGCACACGGCCCACCAATAAAAGCTTTGATATAAAAGGGTTTTCAGGGGCCGAATGCCTTAGTAACTGTGTACTAAAGTCGTCGACTACAGTGATTTTATAGGTAGTCGTGTTTTTTACCTCAAAAATGGGGAAACACAGACGCTAAATTTTCATATCATCAAAGTGACTCTCAAAACCGTGAAACCCGTTACCGCATTGATGTCCAACGCCGGCAGCGGGACAGGTATCTGATGCCGGGAAATGGGTATTGCAAAGCTCCGACGGCTGGAAAAATAAGCCTGTTTCCTTGCCTGGTCGTATCAGGCGGCCGGCCCATTATCCCGAAATAAAAAACAGGCATGTTTGAACAAGCCTTCAAGAATATCGACGACGTTCTTTGGAAAGAGGCCGGCTGCACCACCGAGCTGGACTACACCGAGCAGACCTCCTGGCTGCTGTTTCTGAAATACCTGGATGGGCTGGAGCAGGACAAGGCGATGGAGGCCGAATTGGAGGGGCGGCACTATTCCTACATCCTCGACGAGCCGTACCGCTGGGCAAGCTGGGCCGCGCCCAAGGACAAGAACGGCCGGCTCGACCATAACCAGGCGCTGACCGGAGACGACTTGCGCGACTTCGTTGACCGCAGGCTATTCCCCTATCTGCACGGCTTCAAGCTCAAGGCCAGCGGGCCGAACACCATCGAATACAAGATCGGGGAAATCTTCGGCGAGATCAAGAACAAGATTCACAGCGGCTACAACCTGCGCGAGATCATCGACCATATCGACGAACTGCGCTTCCGCTCGCAGAAGGAAAAGCACGAACTGTCGCACCTCTACGAAGCCAAGATCAGAACATGGGCAACGCTGGGCGCAACGGCGGCGAGTATTACACCCCGCGCCCGCTAATCCGCGCGATGGTACAAGTGGTCAAGCCCAGAATCGGCGAGCGCATCTACGACGGCGCCTGCGGTTCGGCGGGCTTTTTGTGCGAAGCCTTCGACTACCTCAAGGCCCGGTCCAAGCTGACCACGACCGACCTCAAGACCGTGCAGGAACGCACCTTCTACGGCAAGAAAAAGAAATCGTTGGCTTATGTCATCGCGATCATGAACATGGTCCTGCACGGCATCGAAGCGCCGAACATCGTCCACACCAACACGCTGGCCGAGAACCTGGCCGATATTCAGGACAAGGACCGCTATGACGTCGTGCTGGCCAATCCGCCCTTCGGCGGCAAGGAGCGCAAGGAAGTCCAGCAGAATTTTCCGATCCGCACCGGCGAGACGGCGTTCCTGTTCCTGCAGCACTTCATCAAGATGCTCAAGGCCGGCGGGCGGGGCGGCGTGGTCATCAAGAATACCTTCCTTTCCAACACCGACAACGCCTCGGTTTCCTTACGCAAGCTGCTGCTCGAAAGCTGCAACCTATACACCGTGCTCGACTGCCCCGGCGGTACGTTCCAGGGCGCGGGTGTGAAGACCGTGGTGCTGTTCTTCGAGAAAGGCGCACCGACACGTAAAATTTGGTATTACCAGCTCGACCCCGGACGCAGCCTTGGCAAGACCAGCCCGCTGAACGATGACGATCTGGCCGAGTTCGTCGCCCTGCAAAAGACCTTCGCCGATTCGGACAAGTCGTGGAGCGTGGACGCGAAGGACATCGACCCGATAACTTTGGATCTGTCGGTGAAAAATCCAAATGGCAGCGAAGAAGTCTCCCATCGCAGTCCTCAGGAGATCATGGACGAAATCACCTTGTTGGACGCCGAGAGTGCAAAAGTCTTGGCGACGATTCGTGGGTTGCTGTGAAGAAAGAGTGGGACGATAAGACGATCAGTGAAGTCTGTGACGTCGTTAACGGCGGAACGCCGAAAACGGGCTCTGCTGATTACTGGGGCGGCCCGCACTGGTGGATTACCCCCGCCGAGATGGGGAAGCGCCTCAGCCCGTATGTTGGACAAACCGAGCGAACGTTGAGCACCGCTGGATTGGCGAATAGTTCGGCTCGTCTGCTTCCACCGAAGTCTGTGATTTTGTCATCTCGCGCCCCTATTGGACATCTCGTGATAAATATGGAGCCGATGGCATTTAATCAGGGCTGTAAGGGACTGGTGCCGGGCAAATCGCTTGATCACAAGTTCCTCTACTACTATTTGAATAGCGTAGTTGACTTGCTGAACGCCTTGGGTACGGGAGCGACTTTCAAAGAGCTTTCGGGCGGCAAACTAAAAGAGGTTCGGATTCCAGTACCGCCATTCCCCGAACAACAGCGCATCGTCGGCATCCTCGACAAAGCGATTGATGGCATCGCCACCGCCAAAGCCAACGCCGAAAAGAACCTCCAAAACGCCCGCGCCCTGTTTGAAAGTCACCTTAACGCTGTCTTTACAGATGCGTGGAACAAAGGAGATACCGTGACTCTTTCCGACTTGGCAAGCGATATTACCGACGGCGATCATCTCCCACCGCCGAAAGCGCCAACTGGAGTTCCGTTCATTACGATCGGCAACATTGTCAAAGATACTCGCACGATCAACTTCAGCGACACTTTTATGGTGCCGCGTGCATACTTTGACGCCCTCAAACCAAACAGGAAACCGAAGAAAGGAGACGTGCTTTACACGGTCACGGGATCGTTTGGGATTCCAGTGGTTGTAACCAATAATCGAGAGTTTTGTTTCCAGCGGCACATCGGACTGGTTCGCCCGAACCCGGAGACGAACACCACTTGGCTGTATTACTTGCTTTTGTCACCGCAAGTATTCAAGCAAGCCAGCGAAGGCGCAACCGGCACAGCGCAGAAAACGGTCTCGTTGAAGCTCCTTCGTAGTTTTAAAGTTCCGAAAGTATCCCTCGACGAACAACGTTCAGCGATAGTAAAGCTTGGTGCCCTTTCGAATGAAACCCGCCGCCTCGAATCCATCTACCAGCGCAAACTCACCGCCATCGAAGAATTAAAAAAATCCCTGTTGCACCAAGCTTTTTCCGGCGGTTTGTAGATCAATGTGTATAGAAAATTGCGTTATCTGATCTTGTCGATCATGACGTGATAAGAAAATGCATTTTTTTATACACGTTTTCCATTTAACCTTCTTCGAACCCCTCCATCGGCGCAAACTTACCGCGCTCGACGAATTGAAGAAATCCCTGCTACACCAAGCCTTCAGCGGCCAGTGTAGAATAATATAACTATGATTACCCTCGACACCCTGACCCGATGGTTATCGGTCTCTGCAGAGTCCGAGCACTTGGAATTAAAGGAGGCGAAACGGCAATTCGATACCAACAAGCTGCTGCGTTACTGTGTAGCCTTAGCCAACGAGGGCGGCGGGCATTTGGTGCTTGGGGTCACGGACAAGCCGCCGCGACGGGTAGTCGGTTCACAGGCATTTGCGGTGGCGTCCGATCTCAATACAATCAAGGCGCGGATTGTCCAAAAGCTGGGCATTCGGGTTGATGCGGCGGAACTGGCGCACCCCGATGGCCGGGTGCTGGTGTTCGATGTACCTCCCACCGGTTGGCCAGCCGCTGGACTTCGAGGGTACCTACCTGATGCGGGCCGGTGATGATTTGGTGCCGATGACGCCGGATCAGTTGCGCCGTATCTTTTCCGAGGGAGAACCGGATTGGTTTTCGCAACCGGCCAAATTAGAGGTCGGAGCGGATGAGGTCGTTGCTCTGCTGGATACTCAGGCTTATTTCGATCTGCTGCATTTCCCGTATCCTGTCAATCGGCCCAGCGTTCTGGAACGATTCGAGAGCGAGAAACTCATCCAACGCCGGGACGGTGATTGGACGATTACGAACTTGGGCGGACTTTTGTTTGCTAAAAAACTGGATCAATTTGAAGGGTTGGCCCGTAAAGCACCCCGCGTGATTGTGTACGAGGGCAAAAGCAAACTGAAGACGAAGTTGGATCGGCTGGGCGGCAAGGGCTATGCGGTGGGTTTTCAAGGCTTGGTTGAATTCATCAACGGCTTGGTGTTGTCGAATGAGATCATCGAGCAAGCACTAAGACGGGAAATAAAGATGTTTCCGGAAATCGCCGTGCGCGAGTTGGTTGCCAATGCGCTGATTCACCAGGATTTCGCCATTTCCGGTTTATCCGTGATGATTGAGTTGTATGAAGACCGGATGGAAATATCCAATCCCGGGAAACCATTTATTCCACCGGATCGTTTCATTGATGAATACCAATCGCGCAACGAAAGTCTGGCTGATTTGATGCGCAGGCTGGGGATTTGCGAGGAAAAAGGCAGTGGGGTGGATAAGGTGATTCAAGCAGTGGAAGCCTTCCAATTACCCGCACCGGATTTTCGGGTGGGACAGACACGAACCTCGGTGGTTCTGTTTGCGCACAAGGAATTCGAAGCAATGGACCGAAATGACCGGATTCGCGCTACTTATCAGCATTGCTGCTTGCGTTAAGTGATGAATGAAAAAATGAGTAATCAAAGCCTGAGGGAGCGGTTTAAGCTATCGGAGAAGAAAACTGAGTCGGTTTCACGGGCCATCAGGGATACCATCAAAGCCGGCAAGATCAAGGTGGCCGATCCTGAACAAAGTTCCTTGCGCTATCGAAGCTATTTACCGTTCTGGGCCTGAGCGTTATTTAGACGCTAACCACTTCCCGCGATCAATAGGATCTTAACATTATGTATATTAGATATTTTTCTATTTTGACACAAATGTCGACTTTAACCGGAAGAAGCCGTTAGCAGCCAAATCATGAACGAAGCCGAAACCCGGGCCGAACAGATCGATCCCGCGCTCGCGGCGGCGGGTTGGGAAATCGTTTAAGCCAGCCGCATTCGCCGCGAGTATCCGATTACCCTGGGCCGCATTGAAGGCAACGGCAGGCGGGGCAAGGCGCTGACCGCCGATTATGTGCTGGAGTACCGCAACACCAAGCTGGCCGTGGTCGAGGCCAAGGCATGGGATAGGCCGCTGACCGAAGTCGCGGTCGATGCGCTACGTGTTCTGGTCGAAATGAGTGTAAACCTTTTGTCGAAACGTTCTACTAGAATCCATCTACCGCCGCAAACTCGCTTCGCTAGAAGAACTAAAAAAATCCTTTTTACATCAAGCGCTCTCAGGTGTGCTATAAAAAATTCGCTCTCAGCACGATACACCGCAACCCATGCCGATATAATGATCCACTATGGAACGCATTCAGTCGATCAACCCGGAACGCATTGCCTGGTATTGCGCCGACCACGGCATAACGCCGGAAGCGCTTGCGTCTGAACTCGGTATCGCTTCGCCCAGCATCGATCGGGTGATGGCGGGCGAAGATGGTCTGACGTTCAACCAGTTGCGCAAGATTGCAGAGTATTTCGGCCGTGGGGTGTTGTTTTTTCTTGAGGCCGGGCCGGTCGACGAAGCTCAGGTGCATACACCGCAGTTCCGCACGCTGGCCAAGCAAAAGCCGGAGTTGTCCACGAAGCTCAAGGCGCTGATTGAGCGAGTGGAAAAGCAGCGGGCGGTGTACCTCAGCCTGCTCGAAGAACTGGACGACACCGACCGGAACCGCTTCAGCCCGCCGGATTTATCCCGAATAGACCCGCGTGAAGCGGCCCATATCGCCCGCCAGTGGCTGGGTCTGGCCGATGAAAACAGCTTTGACGATTACCGCGCTGCGCTGGAAGCGCTGGGGGTGCTGGTGTTCCGCAGCAACGGCTACAACGGGAAGTGGCAGATTGCCGAGGAGAATCCGATTCTCGGTTTCGCCCTGTACGACCGGACCTGCCCGGTGATTGTCATCAAGAAACAGCTTCGGAAGTCCCAGCAGTCGTTCACGCTCATGCATGAGTTGGGGCATTTGCTGCTGCACAAGGCCAGTTCGATTGACGATGAGGGTGACTTGCAATCCCGCGAGGGCCGGGAACGCGAGGCCAACGCTTTTGCCGGGCTTCTGTTAGTGCCGGACACTTTTCTGGCCAGCATTGACGACGCTAAAATGCCCGACGAGGTATCGCAGTACGACGCATGGCTTGAACATCCGCGCAAAAAATGGGGTGTGAGCGGCGAGGTCATTTTGCGCAGGTTATTGGACACTGGCCGTCTGCCACAAAGCCAATACACCGCTTACCGGCTATGGTGGAAGCAATCGCCCATTCGGCAGAAAGACATCGGAAGTCGAGCATACCGCCATCGGGAACCCAAACACATTTTCGGCGATATCTTTGTGCGTACGGTCTTGGATGCGCTGAATGCCGGACATATCACCCTCGCCAAGGCGAGTACCTATCTCGACAACCTGAAAATAAGTGACCTGCATCAGTTGGAAAACCACTATGCACGTCTTTGATGCATCATCCATGATATACGCAGGCAGGATAACTACACGCTTCGCCAGTTTCCGCCTTTGTGGGAGTGGATGGCGAGACAAATTGAGGAAAAGAATTTGGTGATGCCGAGCGTGGCGTTTGAGGAAGTGGCCAATAAAGCACCGGTGAATGGCTCAAAGACAACAATTTGGAACGACTGGAAATCACCAATTCGGTTCTGCAAGAGGCCATGCGCATCAAGGGATTGCTAGGCATAGTCGGCGATCAATATCACGCCAAGGGCGTCGGGGAAAACGACCTCATCATTATCGCCACGGCTAAGACGCATGGAGCCGGGTTAGTCTCGAACGAAGCCAGGCAAAAGCTTCCCGACATCCCTTGGCAAAAGAAAAATACCGGCAGTATGCGCGATGCCCGAGGTTTCCGTCTCTTGCATCAACTTCATTGAGTTCATCAAAAAATCCGATGAGGTTTTTCGTTAGGGCCTGACAAAAGTCTGAGATATAAAAACTCGCCGCCCTTGGAGAACTAAAAAAATCCCTGCTACACCAATCCTTCAGCGGCGAACTGCAAAATGAAAACCACGCCTGTTTATTACCATCTGGGGCAATTCCCCCCCAACACGCTTGACTGGCTCAGCCTGATTCCGCTTATCGGGCCAGCCAATGCGGGGCTGGCGCGGTATGACGGGTTGCTGTCCGCCATTCCCAATGCCCATATCTTACTTTCGCCGCTGACTACCCAAGAAGCCGTACTCTCCTCCAAGATCGAAGGAACGCATGTCACCATCAGCGAAGTACTGGAAAATGAGGCTGGTGCGGGAACCGACTCCTTCACGCAGCCCAAGCGGGACGATGCGGAAGAAGTGCTCAACTATCGCAAGGCCATGTGGGCATGTGTTTCAGAAATGGAGCATCGTCTACTTTCACCGCACATGCTGAGAGCCGCCCATGCCTTGTTGATGCAAGGTGTTCGCGGACGGGATAAATCCCCGGGTAGCTACCGGACAGATCAGAATTGGATCGGCCCCAAGGGTTGCACGATTGAGGAGGCCCGTTTTGCGCCGATCGCGCCGGAACACTTGGCACAAGGGATGGATGAATGGGAACGCTACCTTGGTAGCACCACCGAACCTGACGCGCTCGTTCAACTCGCGCTCCTGCATGTTGAATTCGAGGCGCTCCACCCGTTCAACGACGGCAATGGGCGCTTGGGACGGATGCTGATTCCTTTTTATGTTCCAACGCAAACTGCTCTCCAGCCCGGATTTTTATATGAGCGGTTATTTGGAGGCGAACCGGGAGGAATATCAGGAGCGCCTGCGGGCCGTTTCCCGCGATGGCGATTGGACGGCCTGGTGTGCGTTTTTCCTCCAGGGCGTGCGAGACCAGGCAGCCGAGAACGAGCGCAAAGCCCGAGATATCCTCTCGCTTTACAATCGTGTGAAGTCGCAAGTGGCTGATTTAACACACTCCCAGCATTCCATCAAGGCGGTTGACTTCATTTTTCAGACACCCATGTTCAGCGCGCCATTCTTTATACGATTAGCAGACATTCCAAGACCTACCGCGAATCGCATTCTGACCCTATTGCGAAACGAGGGGCTTTTGTTCACGGTGCGAAAAGGAAGAGGCAGCCGGCCCGGCATTTATGCGTTTCGGGAATTGTTGAATATTGCCGATGGCAAAGCGGTATTTTGAATCTCACTCCTGAGACACAAAGCAATTTGTGTCTCATAAATCGTGAAAACCGAGACACAAGCCCGTTAATATCTCATTGGTGAGACGCAAGTATGAACGAAGCCGAAACCCGAGCCGAACAGATCGACCCCGCGCTAGCGGCGGCGGGTTGGGGAGTCGTTGAAGGCAGCCGCATTCGCCGCGAGTATCCGATTACCCTTGGCCGCATTGAGGGTACCGGCAAGCGAGGCAAGGCGCTGACCGCCGATTATCTGCTCGAGTACCGCAACACCAAGCTGGCCGTGGTCGAGGCCAAGGCATGGGACAAACCGCTGACCGAGGGCGTGGGGCAGGCCAAGGATTACGCGGGAAAGCTGGCGGTTCGTTTCACCTACGCCAGCAATGGCCAGAGCATCTACGGCATAGACATGGATACCGGCGACGAGAGCGAGCTGGCCCAGTTCCCTACCCCTTTTGAACTTTGGAACAAAACGTTTGCCACGCAGAACGCCTGGCGCGACCGCTTCGCCGCCGTGCCGTCCGAGGATCGGGGCGGCTACTTTCAGAGTCGGTATTACCAGGACATCGCCATCGAACGAGTGCTGGCAGCAATCGCCGACCGGAAGCAGCGCATCCTGCTGACGCTGGCGACTGGCACGGGCAAGACTTTCATCGCCTTCCAAATCGCTTGGAAGATGTTCCACAGCCGCTGGAACTTGAAGGATTGGCGGACCGAGGCCGATCCGACCCGGCGGCCGCGCATCCTGTTCCTCGCCGACCGGAACATCCTGGCCGACCAGGCGTTCAACGATTTCTCCGCGTTTCCCGAGGATGCCATGGTCCGCATCGCACCGGACGACATCCGCAAGAAGGGCAGGGTGCCGAAGAATGGGAGTATTTTTTTCACCATTTTCCAGACCTTCATGAGCGGGCCGCTGAAGGACGGCCACCCTTCGCCCTATTTCGGTAAATATCCGCCGGACTTTTTCGATTTCATCGTGATCGACGAGTGCCATCGGGCCGGGGCAAACGACGAGAGCAACTGGCGCGGTATTCTGGAATACTTCGCGCCAGCCGTCCAACTCGGTCTGACCGCGACGCCCAAACGCAAGGACAACGTGGACACCTATGCGTATTTCGGCGAGCCAGTGTTCATCTATTCGTTGAAAGACGGCATTAATGACGGCTTCCTGACGCCGTTTCGGGTGAAGCAGATTGCCACCACGTTGGACGAGTACGTCTACACGCCCGACGATACGCTAGTCGAGGGCGAGATCGAGGCGGGCAAGCGCTACGAGGAAACCGATTTTAACAGGATCATCGAGATCAAGGAGCGGGAGAAAAAGCGGGTCGAGATATTCATGCCGCAGATCGACCAGCGGGAGAAGACGCTGGTGTTCTGCGCCACCCAGGATCACGCGCTGGCGGTGCGCGATCTGATCAACCGGACAAAAACGATCAAAGACCCGAACTACTGCCACCGGGTGACAGCCAACGACGGCGCACTGGGCGAGAAACATTTGCGCGATTTTCGGGACAACGAAAAGACCATTCCGACCATCCTGACCACTTCGCAGAAACTTTCCACCGGAGTGGATGCCCGCAACGTGCGCAATATCGTGCTGCTGCGGCCGGTCAATTCGATAATCGAGTTCAAACAGATCATCGGGCGCGGCACCCGGCTTTATGACGGCAAGGACTACTTCACGATCTACGATTTCGTGCGGGCGCACCATCATTTCAGCGACCCGGAGTGGGACGGCGAGCCGATTGAGCCGGAACCGAAGGAAACCAGTCCGCCGCGGACGCCGCGTCAACCTACCGAAGCACGTGAACCGGCTGAGGAATACACGAAGCGGCAGAAAATCAGGATCAAGCTGGCCGACGGCAAGGAGCGCACGATCCAGCACATGATGGCGACAAGCTTCTGGCATCCGGACGGCACGCCGATGTCAGCGCATCAGTTCATGGAAGCCTTGTTTGGCAGGCTGCCCGAGTTTTTCAAGGACGAAGACGAACTCCGCGCCTTATGGGGCGCGCCCGATACGCGCAAGAAGCTATTGGAAGGACTGGCCCAGAAGGGCTTCGGCAAGGGTCAACTAGCCGAAATGCAGAGGATCATCGACGCCGAGAAGAGCGACTTATTCGACGTGCTGGCGCATGTGGCCTATGCGCTGGTGCCAGTCAGCCGCGAAGAACGCGCCGCGAAGGCCAAAATTAGCATCAGCACTCACTTCAACAGCAAGCAGCAGGTTTTCCTGGACTTCGTGCTGTCGCACTACGTCAGTGTGGGCGTCGAAGAACTCGATCAGGCGAAGGTGACGCCGTTGCTGCGCCTGAAACATCACGATTCCCTGGCGGATGCGGTAGCCGACCTTGGTAACCCTGAGGAAATTGGCCGGGTATTCACAGGGTTTCAGCGGTTTCTCTACCAGGAAGCGTTGTGAATTTATGCTGGCCTTCTAGCGGTTGATTGGTACTCCCCGTAGCCCGTCGCCTGAACGAAAAACACGGCTATCATCGCCTCAATCGGGAACTCGAAGCCGCTCTTCGGAGCGCGGTCCAAGCACCTTCGGGTCCTTTCCGGACGCAATGCCGACAGGATGTCGCCACCCGGTCTCAGATTAGTCCGGAACGCGATTTGCGCGCCGTCCTGCATAGCCTACCCAGGTTACACCGCTACCACGAAGGAAAGGTAGAACCGGAGTGGAAGGCCTTGCTTTCAACCCGCGCATTTTTAAAAACGCGCGTTAAGGTTTCTATTTATAGCTCGATACACAGATCCGTTAACGGGGAATTTACGCAGATCCGGATTAGTTCGCGCCCGTCACCCGATTGGATTCCGGTATTTTGGTCGAGCACGCGTCCTGAATTCTTGGTTATCTTGCAGGTGTGACAAATACCCCGGCGGCAGCCAAATTGCGGGCTGAGGCCGTTTAATTCGGCGCTTGCCAGAATACTTTCCGAGGTACTCGCCATTACTGTGCGATTGGATTCCGTGAATGTAATCTCCACTTCCCGTTTGAGCGGCATTCCTTCAGAATCGAGTGACAGAAAATCACTGGCAATCTGTTTCGAAGCTTCGATCCCGCAGTCTCTATCATCCAGTTTTTCGTACATGCGCGCTATGTCAAAGGGTTCGCGGCGATGCGTTTCCTTAGTCTTCGGGAAAGAAAAGATCACAATACGTTTTAGAACGTTCAGAAACTGTTGGATGAATGGCCCTGTTTCGTACGGGATACCGTAGCGGGCGCAGATTTTTCTGACCTCGACCGCCATTTCTGGATAACGATGGCCGGGAATATCCGGGAACAAGTGATGTTCGATATGATGACTGAGATGACCAGTCATGAAATAAAACAGCGCGCTTCCTTCAATATTTCCGGTGCTGAGGATCTGTCGCAGGTACCACTGACCTCGGGATTCGTTTTCGCATTGTTCCGCTTTGAAGAACAGAACGTTATCCGTAAAATGTCCACAGAAAATGACTGAAAACAGCCACATATTGGTCAGCGCCCGGGCGCCTAGGTTGGCAACCAGAACATAAACGAAAAAGGGCCCTGCAAGCGCGGGATAAAATACGTAGTCGCGAAAAACTTTCGGTACCGCTTTCCGGCGGTATTCACGGAGCTTGTCGAGCAGGAACGACCAGGGCGGACGCGGATCAACCGAGGGCGGACGCCATGCCTTCGGCAGCACGAACTCGGCGGCGCGACCGTCGTGCAACGCGGCCAAATGCTGAAACTCCAAGGCCATGAACAGCGCGGTAAGAACCTGCCAGGAGTGCGAAAGATTCCATTTCAGGTCACCGGTAATGCGAATGCTGCCGTAGCCGATATCGTAATCCCGTCCGATGATATTGGCCTTGTCATGATGCACTACGTTATGCGAATGTTTCCACTGCGCGGCCGGAACCACCACGTCCCATTCATAGGTTTTTGAATTCAGTTTCGGGTCATTTATAAAATCGTATTGGCCATGCAGTACGTTGTGGCCGATCTCCATGCTTTCAATGATCTGCGAGGCCGACAAAGCCAGCACGCCGACGATCAGCGCGATCGGGTTCCAGAACACCGCACCGCCGAAGATCAGAATACGGCCGCAGATTTCAAGCAGGTTTTTCATCGCAACCACGCGGCGGATATAGTGGGCGTCGGTTTCACCAACCTGCCCAAGCACGTGAATGTAGAGCGTATCCAGTTCGAGCTGGAACTGTTCGAGCCGGTTGCCGGGTTTGGTGGTTTTTAATTGCATGTACTCTTTACCGTGACGGATCGGATATCGTTTTTGCGTCGCACCAGGGTGACGTCCAGTGGGTTTGATTGTTTCAGGCGCGCAGCGCGACTCGATGTTGTATATTTTCATGCGCATCCGCAGAACCCAGATGCTTTAGAAGTCTGTAGTGCGAAGCCAGTGCCGCCGCAAAAGTCGGAAAACAATGGTACGGAATGCCATGGCGATGCGCCGCATCCTGCACGATTTTTCGGATAGCCGGATAATGGATGCTGCAGACTTTTGGAAACAGGTGGTGTTCGATTTGATGGTTCAATCCACTGACGTACAGGGTCAGAAGGCGGTTACCCGTGGCAAAGTTTGCCGTGGTTCTCATCTGGTGCAGAAACCACTCCTCTTCGACCCTTGAATTGCAGTCGGCTTCGACGAATTCAGCCGGTTCAACGACATGGGCCATTTGAAACACAACGCCGAGGATAAATCCCGCGACCATGTTCATGACCAGGTATCCAAGCAGAATCTGCTGCCAGGGCAGGTTGATGACCAAAAGCGGAATGACCAGTGTCCAGGTCAGATTGATCAATTTAAACGCGAACATTTCCTGGATTATCCCGACGGGACGTCTGGGATGGTGATAAGGTCTCAGATCGTACAGAAACATATACCGGTAATCCTTGACAAATATCCAGTTGATGGTGGCCAGGGTGTATAAAAACCATGCGTAAAAGTGCTGAAAACGGTGATGCCAAAAGCGCGGCGAGCCGGGCGATAACCGGACCATGGGATCGATCACCCGTATATCTTCATCAATATCCATCAGATTGGTAAAAGTATGATGGATACCATTGTGGGTTATTTTCCAGAGATAACGGCTTGCGCCCATAATGTCGTAGGTGATTCCGAGAAACCTGTTGATACGCGGATTGGCAGAAAATGCGCCGTGTATTGCGTCGTGTATCGCAAAGCCGAGTCCGGCGAAGCCGATCCCCATGATCACCGCAAGAATCAGCATCGCAACGGGCTGAAACTGATTGCTCAGGAGAAGCCCATAGGAACCAAAGGTCATTGCAGCCAGGACCAGGGTCTTTGCAATCATTGCCCCGTTGGCTTTGTCCGGAATTCCGCGGTCGCGAAAGTAAGCGGCTACGCCGGCCTTTACCTCACGTGTAAAATACGAAGGTGGAACATTTGCGAAAACTATTTTTCGATTACTCATACGAGTCATTATCGAGAACAGGAAGAATAAACGGCCATTTTTGTTCAACGGAAAAGTACTCGAAGCCCCATGAGTTGTCAATTCGGGTCTGATTGATGGAAGAATCGCATTTCAGAGTGTTGGAAATGCGCAATTTAGCCAAGATTTGGGTCCGTCGTGGCATTTTGGCGGAAGGCAATGGCGTCTGGAACGGATTGGGACCTCGAAGCGACACGAAGGGGGAAATACAGGGAGTATTTCATCAAAAGGCTACGAACTTCTCCTGGGCGCAATCGGTACAACGCAGGGGCAAAAAGCCGTGCGCTAAAACACCACATTCCAGAAAGGCATCGAATTCGTCTTTGACCAATTCGGGCAAACCGGCTCTGGTTTCTGTCTCGACTGGCGCAAAGAAGGTCTCGACGTGTTCTTGCACCAACTCGTACACGATGGTTTCTTCCGGCCGCCTTCGTTCGTAGCGGACGTGATTTCCAGCCGTTGCAACCTGAACCGCTTGGTCCAGGAGCGGGCGGCAGCGCGTAAACGTCGACATGATCTTTGGGAACAGTTCATTTCGATCCCAAACTGTCGGCCTTGTTTAATAGCCCAGAAGTGCCGGATTTGAATTCTGTGATCGCGTCGGGAGTTAATGAATCGGACAGTACCCCAAAAACTCCATTATTCGAGGATAGTATTCGACTTTAGGCTCTACCCGGTTTGCCTCCCAATGGGTAATGACAGTTTCGAATACGCCGATAATTGATGCCACATCTCTTTGGTAAAGTCCGAGTTCTAATCGACGTGCCCGGATGTGATCGCCCAAGGTTTTGAGTTCGCCTGGATATCCAGATGATCGAATTTTATAGGAAAGCGTTAAATAGCAAAAGGGTAATGAAACGCGGATCGTAGGCAGGTGATCGCAGTTCAATCGATCGGGACATTCTGGTCTCGAAATTATTCATCGAGCGACTGACATAAAAGTGGGACGATCCAGATGCCAAAACGAGGAACGGAAACTCTCTGCCCGTTCACTTTCCTATCGGCCAAAAACAGCCATTGAAGAACCGGGGACTCGACCCCACCATTGTTTTGTGAGACGACATCTTATTCGCCAGGTGAGAACACGATGAAACGTTCCTTGGTCGTAACGCCGTTGCAATCTGCAATCGATATCTCCGGACCGACCGGGGAGCCACCCCACATCCCCGAGCCGCAGGCGATGAGTATGCAATCGGACGATGGGCTGCACGACGCCTACTCGCGCACTGTGAGCCAGGTGGCGCGACTGGCACGGCCGTCGGTCGCGCATATTACGGTGCCCCGTAGCGGCGCAGGTTCGGGCTTCG
Source organism: Methylococcales bacterium (assembly GCA_041748915.1). Classification (GTDB taxonomy): domain Bacteria; phylum Pseudomonadota; class Gammaproteobacteria; order Methylococcales; family UBA1147; genus UBA1147. Next base: position 6,266 of record JBGTCG010000017.1, on the reverse strand, counting down.
TGTTTACGCCCGACGGATTCCTGCTCACTAACAGCCACGTGGTGCATGGTGCGAAAGAAGTTATCGCAGCGTTTGCCGATGGTGCGGAATACCGTGCGCGACTTATCGGCGAGGATCCGGGTACCGATACCGCAGTGCTGAGACTGGAAGACAGTTCGACGGCCGCGTTGGCCCTGGGCGATTCACGCCGGTTGCAGCCGGGTCAGATCGCCGTTGCCCTAGGATCACCACTCGGCTTCGAGTTCACGGTCACTGCAGGTATCATTAGTGCCCTCGGACGCAGTCTTCCCGGATTCGGCGGACGCCTGATCGAAGACGTCATTCAGACCGACGCCGCCCTCAATCCTGGCAACTCCGGCGGGCCGTTGCTCGACAGTGCCGGACGTGTGATCGGCATAAACACCGCTGCGATTCCGTCGGCGCATGGCCTCGCCTTTGCGGTGGCTAGTAATACCGCGCAATGGGTGGCTATGGAATTGATGCGTCATGGGCGGGTTCGCCGCGCGAGTCTGGGGATATCCGCCGGCATTGCTCCGCTGCCGCGGCGTTGGGCGCGCGAGCATGACTGGCCGGCATCCACCGGGTTACGCGTGCAACACGTAGCGGCGGGTTCTGCTGCAGCGGGTCCAGGACTGCGTGCCGGTGACTGGATTATCGGCGTACAGGGTGAACCGGTATCGCAGTTTTCCGAGCTTTTAAACTGGCTTTGCGGCAACGCCGCCGGCCAGGTGCTCTCATTGAAGATCCTACGCCCGCGCGCCGGTATCCTCGAAATTCTGCATATGCTGGTAAAGCCAGACATCGATTGAATCCGTCGAGGTTTACCCTGGCCTGCGTCGAATCCCATTCGCCGTTGTCTATGGCTGGCTGGAACGCGGCCATGCCGAAATCCGTAGCTCCCCGATCCCGAACCGGAGGGCTTCGACATCGATCTCATGTTCAAGACGGTGGAGGATCTCGTCACTGATCACGCCTTCGTTTCGAAGTTCGATCAACGCCAGCCGCTCAGCGGTGAGGGTTTCGTGGCGCAAACGCCGGAATGTTGCGGCGACTTCCTCGGTGCATTCGGGATCCGGAGTTCCGGTAGCGGCATACCGGTGCCACCGACGATCGTAGTGAACCTGCAGCTGTTCGATGTGATGCGGAACGGGCCAGTCTTCGGTGGCGACTTCATCCAGACGGACCAGGGCTGCTCTGGCCGCGCGCTCCCGTGCCTGCCTCTCTTCATGCTCGAGGCTTCTGTCGTCACCCAAATCCAAGACGCGGATCAACAAAGGAAGGGACAGTCCCTGCAATACCAAGGTAACCAGAATCACCATGAAGGTGATCAGAATGATTTCCGTCCGAAATGGAAAAGGCGATCCGTCGGCAACAGTCAGCGGCACAGCCAGGGCTGCCGCCAGAGATACGATTCCGCGCATGCCGGTCCAGCCGAGGATAAACAGATTCGACCAGGATGGCATCGGATCGCGTGCCCGTAGTGAAGAACTTAGAAATCGTGGCACCCAGGCTGCGACTGGAACCCATACCAGCCGCACGACGATGGCTGTCGCACACACCAGTGCACCCTTAAGGATGAGTGCGCTCAGTGCGCTGGATGGAATGGAGTCACGAAGGACACCGAGTTGCAGACCGATTAGAATAAAAATGATGCCATTGAGCACGAACACGAGGAGATCCCAGACCGCCCGAGCCTGAATTCGAGTCACCGGCGCGACGATGGCGCTGAAATATTGGCGAATATAAAGGCCTCCGGTCACGCAGGCAAGGACGGCGGAGCCTTGAGCCTGTTCGGCCAGGACCCAGGCAATGTAAGGCGCCAGAAGCGTGATGGCGATCGCGATGAAACTTTCTCCAGCCAGATGTAAAACCCAGCGGCTCGCGACACCTACGGCAAACCCGACAGCAATGCCAACGGCGGCTGCCAGAACGAAGTTCAGCAGCGTGTCGCGTAAATCAAAAGTTCCACTGACCACCGCGGCCAGCGCCGCGCGGTAAAGCACCAGAGCGGTCGCGTCGTTCACAAGGCTTTCACCCTCCAGGATGGTGAGGCCCCGACGCGGGATGTTCAGCTCCTTCCTGAGCGCGGTCGCCGAGACCGCATCGGGCGGAGAGACAATGGCCCCCAAGGCAATGGCTCCGGCCCATCCCAATCCCGGGAGAACGGCATGGGCGACACCGGCGACCGCCGCCGTGGTGGCCAGTACCAGACCCACGGCCAATAAGGTGATCGGACGAGCGTTGGCGCGAAAATCCCGCCAGGATGTGAAATAGGCGGCAGCCCAGAGGATGGGGGGCAGGAAGACCAGGAAGACGAGATCGGGATTCAGCCGGACTGCGGGCAGGCCGGGAACAAACCCCAGAACCAGGCCACCGACTACCAGCAAGATGGGATAGGGAATGGCCAGCTTGCGCGCGATGGTCGTCAAAGCGAGCATGGCCATCAGCAGCAGAATGATGATCTCGAGCTGGTGCAGATTATTCATACCTTCTCACGGGTTCTTATACTCGGTATATTGCAGCTTTCTTAGCTGGCCGCTGCAAATTATTCGCGTTTACGATACCCTAAAGCAGCAGATTATGATGACCCTGTAGGCCATCGTTTATCCATCGCGTATAGTAACCATGCCGCGAAACTTGGTCGAGATTCGCAATATACGATGCAGGCCCCGCGGGTAAGCGATGAAGCGATAGTATTTCATTGTAGTGCCAAGTGTTCCGACCATGTTTTCTACAACGGCATCTCTACCGTTTGGCTAACCTGATAGGCTAGCCAAATCCAATACCCGCGGTGTCGTTAATGTCCGCTTAGGGTCGCTAGCGGAATTTTGACGGTGCTGGAATTTGTTACCATGCGACGCCCAATTCTGAAATATGGGACTGGGCATCGCTGCTAACCTTGCGGCGTTAGCCGGGTAAAATATGGAATTGCGTTTGCCGCGGCTCCGCACTAAACTAACAATTAGCTAATCTGGACAGCGTCATGCAAACCGTCAATATTCATGAAGCCAAAACCCAACTTTCCCGTTTGCTCGAAGCCGTGGAAAGGGGCGAGGAAGTGGTGATTGCCCGCGCCGGCAAACCGGTGGCCGTGCTGACCGCTGACCGTCCACCGCGCAACAGGATCGCGCCGCCGGGCAGTATGGAGGGACAAGTATGGATGTCGGACGATGTCGACGAGCCCCTGGATAATCTATTTGACTATCTCAAGGAAGACGATCCCGGGCTTGGGCCGCATTCTTGAGACTTCTGCTTTTGGCATCTGGTACGACGATACCCTCCCGACATTAACGAACTGGTTGGAGCGCTATCCTGGCCGAGGTCGCGCCGGGAGACTTCCATACCGCGGTCGTGCTGCTTGACTCGCCCGCGTTGGATCTACGCACTGGCGATGCTCTCCGCCTGGCCATCGTCCGCCGCCTGCCGGGACCGCGCTCTAGCAAAAGCGTAGAAACAAATGGCTAGGCGCCTGCTCTGCCTGTTGCTTTTCACCCTGCCCCAAATTCCAGCCAATTCCGGCGAGCACCGGTTTGCCGAAGCCACTTATTTCGACGACTACGTCAATCAGGGCGCGCGCATCCTGTTGGTTGGCGCCCATCCCGACGATGAGTCTCCGGCCGGGCCGCTGCTCGCGTATGCATGCAAACAGCGAGGGAACGAATGCCATATCGCCGTCTTCACCAGCGGTGGCGCCGGAACCTGTGGGATGCTGCCGCCTTATTGCAAACCCGACCTCGCGACGGTGCGTACCCGTGAAATGCAAAGAGTCGCCAAACGTTATGGAGCCGGCCTTGATATCGGCAACTTTTATGATCACCGGGCAGGTGGACCGCCGAAAAGTGAAACCGTCGAGGGCTTTCGGGAAGTCTGGGAAAGGCAGGGCGATCCCCGTAAATGGCTTGCGGCCATCGTCGAGAGATTTCGCCCGGACCTACTGATCACCTACGACCCCGATCATGGCTTCACGGGAAACCCCGAGCACCGGCTTGCGGCTTTGATTGTCGACGAAGTCCTGAAGCCGGAATCCGGAATATTCCCGGACAGGTCCGCTCCGGCGGTTTTTAATATCCTGAACCGTTACAAGTTCCTCAGAGCCCTGCTCGGCAACGATCCCGCCGTTCCAACGGAGCAGTGGCCGCTGCACCGCCCCTGCGGCGAGCGAAGCTGTGTGAAGACAGCGATGGCAATCGCCCGGGAACACCGCAGCCAACTCGCGGTATCGGCTCTGGTTCTGTTTGTGCTCTTCGCCGATCAATTTGACGTCGTCTATCTGAGGAAACTTTCCTCCTCCGCGCGCGAGCAACCATAGGGAATTTGAAGAATAGAAAACATAAACCGGCTTTTTTGGTCAACGGAACAGTACTCAAAAGCCAATAACCGGCATCGCCAACAAAGCGTTCATTCTTTCCTGGAATTGCGTTTATGCGGCTCTTGCGATTGATAGGCGTACATCGCGCTCCAGACTTTCATATACGCATCGTGCCGATCTCTTTCGGCCACGGTGTTTTTGAAATTGCTGTAATCGATGGAGCGGATTGAATCGGCGATTTTGGCCGCCACGCGTTCACGATCGATCCATGCCCGGTAACGGTAATCGGTGCCTGCGTCGACTTGCACCGCCGCGTCCGGGAACACGCGTTCAATGTCGACCGAACGACGGGAACGAACCGTAAAGTGCCGCCATCGCCACCCTTGTTGACGATGGATAAACAGGCATTGCTCAGAAATAGCCACATGATTGAATCCCTCTGTAGTAATGGATCGGCCTGGCGCGGTCATTGAGACTATGGAAGTTTGGCGAGTACGGCGGTCAATAGCTCGTTATCCTTCACGTGATGCAGCACTCTGAACAGTTTCTCTCTCGGAATGAGCATGACGGCCTGGCTTTCCCAGCCCATCGCGGCTGGATTGCCGCCCGTCCGTTGAGCGAAATAGTAACGGGTAACCGATGTGGTCCGTTCAAAATCGCCGATCCAACCGGTAATCACGACCTGCAGCCCGGATTCTTCAAACGTTTCCCGAATTGCGGCGGCCTGCGGCGTCATTCCGGGATCGATGGTGCCCTTGGGGAACGTCGCTTTGTAACCGCCAAACGCGTTGGTGGGCGCCATTGCCCAGAAACGTCCGTCGGATTCGATCACCACGGCGCCGACCGATAATTTTCTGCCGGGCTTGGAAACCAATGGTGGTTCATGGATGCCGGCTTGTGCTGCCAGCTGCACCCAGGCTTTCGGCGTCGTGGGCGCCGAAGTCCAGCTGTCTAAAGCGATGCCGTTCAACAACGCCGGCGTTTTGCCGTCCGGGACGACGACGGCCGTTTGCGTGGGGTCGGCGAACGCTTCCAATGGCGACGGCACGCTGGGATGACGAATGGTCACCCTGCGGCCATCATCATCCGGGCGCGGGTGCATGTGGTGAATCTGGTTTATATCCAACGTCTTTTCTCCTGTGACTAAAACGCCGGTCAATTGGCCAACTCGCGTCCGCAAACCTGTTTTCGGGTTTTTCGGCTTCGACCGTTCTTTTTTTTCAAACTAGCGGTTTTCAAAGCGGTTGTAATCGAACAAAGCGGCCTCCACTGGCTCGGCCTTTCGATACGCATCATGCAGAGCATCGCTATAAGCCCAGAAATCTGGATCGGTGCGCCGGACCGCGAAGGTCGCGGCAAGTGTAGAGTAGTCCTGCGCCGAACGTAGATCGGCGATCAGGTTCACGAAGTCACCCAACCGATTGTCAGGCACCCGGTAAAAGGCGTTGGGGTAGGCGCCGATAAAACCGCGTGTGACCGTCAGCGTATCTTCGTCCGGCAATCGACGCTCGTCCTCGGAAAACAGCTCCGAGATATTGCTATGCGCGCTATTTCGAATCAGCGTGTAATGACTGTCGGGTCCATCGGCGCCCCGGACGGTTAGAAAGCTGGATTCCGGAAGATAGGTAAGCTGCCTGCCACGCAAAACGGCGAGCTTTTTGAGCAACGGCATGTCCATGTTCTTCGGTTTGCTGGTCACGAGGTCGTGGCGATGGTCCAGCACGGGCGCCAGATAGGCTTTCCAGAGACCGAACAGTTCCGTTAACGAATCGCCGGTTTTGTAGTCAATTCCGGTGTCTTGTGCGAAATGGGCTTTTGTTAGCAACAAATAGAATTGTCCGGTTTTGTAGCAAATAAACTGTCCGCTTTTGGTTAAAACGGACCCCATTGTCTAGCGTTATCTTTTTACGCGAACAAGTTATTGTTGTAATTAAAAAAACCCGTGGTGGGTAAGCGG
>JBGTCG010000016.1:0-16350 GCA_041748915.1 Methylococcales bacterium | reverse complement strand
GGCGCGGACTTGCGCGGCGTGGTCAGTTTCCACGGTTTGCTTTCGGCTCCTTGCAACACGCGCGGAAATGCGATCAAAGCCAGGGTTCTGGTGCTGCACGGCCATGATGATCCGATGGCGCCCGCGGAGGACATCCGGCTGTTGCACGACGAGTTGACCCGGGCCGGAAGCGACTGGCAGTTCCATGTCTACGGCAACACCATGCACGCCTTCACCAATCCGGTCGCCAACGATCCGGGTTTCGGCGCCGTTTATCAGCCGCTCGCGGATCGGCGCTCCTGGGAGACGATGCGGCTTTTCCTCGCGGCATGCTTTGAAGACCGGTAATTCAACGTAATCCCGGCGCCGGCGCCGCCTGCGTCTGTGGTCTTCAGTATTCATCCGGAAACACCCTGCCCTGGGATGTCCTTTTGGCGGACCCGGAAAAAGTGATTTACGGTCCCGCTACCGTATGTCCTGACGATCGAGCCGCGCCGATATCCCGGATGAATACGTCTTGGGGATCACCCTGGTCGGCGAGGCGCAGCGCCATTTGCCCTATGTGGTCCATGCCATACAGGCTACCATGGAAACTTTGCCGCAGAGCAGACTTCATTTCGGCATTTGCGGAAACCGGAAAATTTACCAACGACGATCACCATGGTTTTTATCGGACCTTCGCCGATGACGATGGCAGTCGCCGAACGTTCTTTTCCACGCGCGTAACGGTTACGAGTTGCCCGCATCTGAAAGCCGATAACTGACCAGAAGCCGTCGTCGATTTGTCAGGACACTCAAGGCAGCGAAACTGGCGACCTATGCGAAGTCCCCGAAGATTCCGTCACGGGGATCATTCCAGCAATTCCGGGATCCCTTCGAAATATTTCAGCGCGGCGGGATTCGCGAGCGCATCGATGTTTCTGACCGGCCGGCCGTGGATAACCTCCCTGACCGCTGATTCAACGAGCTTGCCGCTCTTGGTGTAAGGGATATCCGCGACCTGGATAATTTTGGACGGAACATGGCGGGGCGAGGCAAACTCACGAATCCTGGACCTGATTTTGGCCCTGATTGCGTCGGTCAGGCTCAATCCCGCGGCCATTCTGACGAACAGTACGATCCTGACGTCGCGCTGCCAGGATTGCGCGACGGCCACACTGTCCTGAATCTCGTCGATTTGACCTACCTGGCGGTAAATCTCGGCGGTGCCGATGCGCACCCCGCCCGGATTCAGAACGCTGTCCGACCGGCCGTAAATAATTACGCCGCCGGATTCGGTGATCTCCGCGAAATCGCCATGGCGCCACACATTCGGGAATCGTTCGAAATAAGCCTCGTGATATTTCTTCCGGTCAGGATCGTTCCAGAACCCAACCGGCATCGACGGAAACGGCCGCGTGCAGACCAGCTCGCCCTTACTGCCGACAATGGACCGGCCGGTCTCGTCGAAAACCTCCACGCTCATGCCGAGAGCCCGGCTCTGGATTTCCCCGCGCCGCACCGGAACGACCGGAGGTCCCGCGACAAAGCAGGACACAATATCGGTTCCGCCGGAAATCGAGGACAGGCAAAAGTCCTCTTTGACATGCTCGTAAACGAATTCAAAATTTTCCGGGAGCAGCGGCGAACCGGTGGTCAAAATGGTTTTCAGGGTGCTTAGACGATGGCTTTGCCGGGGCTTCAAGCCGGCTTTCCGGACCGAGTCGATAAACCCCGCCGAAACACCGAGAATATCGATCCCCGCCCGATCGATGAGATCGAACAATCGGTTGCCGTCGGGATAGACCGGAGATCCATCATAAAGGATCAAAGTGGCTCCGGACCCCAGGCCGGACGCGAGCCAGTTCCACATCATCCAGCCGCAGGTCGTAAAATAAAACAGCCGGTCGGCCGGGTGAACGTCGGTCAGCAGCTGGTGTTCCTTGAAATGCTGAAGAAGAGTGCCGCCGGCGCCGTGGATGATGCATTTGGGCGCCCCGGTCGTGCCGGACGAATAGAGGATATACACCGGATGATCGAACGGGAAGGCTTCGAATTCGATCGGAGCCGGTGAGTGGTTATGCACAAAATTCTCGACCCAGACTCCTTTGCCGGATACCGAACGCACGGGATCCCCTTCGTAGGGGACCAGAATCAGCAATTCGATCGAGCCGATGGCCTTCAGCACCGATCCGACCTTTGTGCACAGATCGAACTCCCGGCCGTTGTAGAAGTAGCGGTCCGCCGCAAACAGGATCCTGGGCCGGATCTGCCCGAAACGGTCGACCAGCGCCTCGACCCCGAAGTCCGGGGAACAACTTGACCAGACCGCGCCGATACTCGTGGCCGCTAGCATCGCGATCATGGTCTCGGGCAGATTCGGCAGATAGGCTGCAATCCGGTCTCCCGGAACGATCCCGAATTCCTGCAATGCGCGCGACAGCCGGAAAACCCGCTCGCGCATGGCATCAAAACTCAATACCCGATGGCTCCCATTCTCTGCGTAAAATTCCAGAGCCGCGCGGTCGCCGCGGGTTTTTAACAGGTTCTCGGCAAAGTTCAGGCGCGCCGCTGGGAACCACCGAACCTTCTCGAACGATTCCAGGTTCTCGACGACAGGGCCTCCACGGGTCCTGGCAATGATCTCGCAGAAATCCCAGATGCTCGCCCAGAAGCGGTCGGGATATTCGATCGACCAGCGATAAAGCGCGTCGTAATCTTCCGCCGCGGCGGTTCCGGTCTCTCGCAGCATCCTCATGAATCGAACAATATTTGCCTGTTCGATGCGCTGCTTTGAGGGTCGCCATAAAACCGGATTCCTCATCTGTCCCTCCGAATGAATTGGATCCTCGAGCCCAAAGTACGATTATCTGGAGGATTGGATTCCGTTCCGTTACCCAGGTTCATCGTGGAAGACGCCGGGGCATCGAACCCACGGGACCGATTGATGCACTGCCGCCGCCGGGGGGTTGCTACGGTTCCCCACGAAGTTCCATTGCTTTCCGCGGATAGTCGGAAATCAGAATATCGACGCCGAGATCGAAAGCCTTTCGAATCTGGTCGGCCGTATTACAGGTGAAAACAATGAGCCTTTTTTCATGATCGGCGATCCATTGGGCCGCCTGCAGATTCAAATCGCCGATCGGAAGACAATAACCCTGGAAAAAATCATGTTCATCCAGCGCGCGCCGCAGTTCATCGATCCCGAAACCGTCATCCAGATTATAAACCAGGGCTTGCATGGGCTCCTTCGTACGGGCGTAAAGAAGGCTCTCGAGGTGAAACGATGAAATGACCACGCCATAGTCGGGTCCTTGTCGCGAACAGAGCTTCGCGGTCTTCAGGCATTGTTCGATATTGATTCGATGGCGGCCGGACGCTCTGTCCCAATCCAGATTCTTGACTTCGAGAATCAGCCCGCAGTGAGGAGCGTACTCCGGCACAAATTCATCCAGTCTGACCAACCCGGTCTCACGGCCTTTCGTGCGATCGTGATCCACGAGTTCGAGCCTGCTCAATTCCGCATGGTCGAGTTCACCGATGCGGCGACCGGGCTGCCCGATCTTGCCCAGATGCTCGTCATGCCAAAGCACCGCGACCTGGTCCTTGCTGATCTGGACATCCGTTTCAATTCCATCGGCGCCGATTTCGACAGCCCGATCGAAGGCTGCGCGCGTGTTTTCCATAAACTCCGAACTGACTCCGCGGTGCGCATAGATCAGACAAGATTTCATTGCGAAAACCTCCTGCTTCGGCGGGTTCGAAAGCATCATTCATGTCTACCGGAAACCAGGGGCACGAATTTGACCGGTTCGATCATTTCAATTTCATACCCGGCTTCGGTTTTGACGACTCGCTGCAGCGACTGCTCGTGTCCGGAGCCGACCGGAATCACCATGACCCCGCCCATATTGAGCTGTTCCAGTAGCTTGGCCGGAATCTCGGGCGGCGCGGCGGTCACCAGAACCCCGTCGTAGGGCGCGAATTCCTTGCGGCCCCATCCCCCGTCGCTATGGCGAAAACTCACGTTGTGCAAATTCAATTCATAAAGACACTGGCGGGCTCGCCGCATCAGAGGCAATATGCGTTCGACCGTGTACAGCCTTTCGACCAGTTGCGCCAGGATCGCAGTCTGATATCCCGAGCCCGTGCCGACTTCCAGAACTTTTTCCGGCACGGCTTTGTCGAGCAACAGTTCGGTCATTCGAGCAACGATATAAGGCTGGGAGATGGTTTGATTGTGGCCGATCGGCAGGGCCGTGTCTTCATAGGCCCGGCCCGCGAACGCCTCTTCGACGAAGATGTGCCGCGGCGTATTGCGGATGACTTCGAGCAGAGCATTGTTTCGAATTCCCTGATCCTTCAAACGTTGTACAAGGCGGTCACGGGTGCGGCGCGAGGTCAGGCCGATGCCCTGATGTTGCTGGTTCAACACATTTCTCCGACCGGAAGCCACTGGGCAATGCTGTTGACCTTGCCGTAATGGGTCAGGTCCACCTGCAACGGGGTGACCGAGACGTAATTTTCGCGGATCGCACAGAAATCGGTACCCGGTCCGGCATCCTGCTCGGGACCCGCCGACCCGACCCAGAAGATTTCGCGCCCTCTCGGATCCAGCGTCCTTACGACCGGCTCGGCTTTGTGGCGCTGCCCCAGCCGTGTCGACCGGAAGCCGCGCAACCGCTCAAACGGAACATCGGGTACATTCACATTCAGAATGGTATCGGCCGGCAGGGGTTGCTCCAGGATGCGAGAGAAAAGGTCGACCGCGACGCGCGCCGCGGTGTCCATATATTTCGGAGCTTCCGATGCGAGCGATACCGCGATCGCAGGCAAGCCGAGAAAGCGGCCTTCGGTCGCCGCGGCAACGGTCCCGGAGTAGAGCACATCATCCCCCAGATTGGCGCCGTGATTGATCCCCGCGAAAACCATGTCCGGTTCTTCATCCAGAAGTCCCGTGATCGCTATGTGGACGCAATCCGTAGGGGTGCCGTCGATCTTGATGAAGCCACCCTCCATCACGGTCGCGCGCAGCGGACGATCCAGAGTCAGCGAATTACTCGCGCCGCTTTGGTTTCTTTCCGGCGCAACGACCGATACCTTCGCCAGTTTCGCCAGCGCTTTTTGCAAGGCGATCAAACCTTGAGCGGAATAACCGTCGTCGTTACTGACCAGAATATGCATACTTTGCCAAAAAGCCCTTGAAACAAATCATTATATACCTGCGCCCGGAGGCCGGCACCCGCGCATCGACGGCCCGGACCCGGCTCGAAGCCGGGAATTTTTCGGAAGCGCCCGTGCCGCCCGAACGGTCAAAGCTGGTATGCCATCCGCAGCTCCGGGCAATCCAATGCTTCCCGAAGCACGCAGGTTGCGTAACCGCCCGCCGGAAGCACGAAATCGAGAAATAAATCGCGCTTTCCCTCGAAGCGCCAGTTCAGCTCGCGCGCGAATAGCCGCAAAGAACGCCTGCCCGATTCCACGCCGGATTTCTCGAGCCCGCGGCAAAGCAAGGGATAATTTTCGACAATCCGGTTTTCGAGGCACGAGGCGTCGAGGCTTACCTCGCTTTCTCCGAGCCCCCACAACACCCCGCTCGGATGCAGTTCTCCGGCCGCCACCCTGGCAAACTCCGAGTCCGCAGGGATACTCGTTTTGAAGTAGGCTTTCGAACCGTCGAACATCAGCGCATCGCCGGGAATGGCGCGGTTCCAGATCTGTTCCTCGACCCGGATGGACAGAATCCGGTTGAACAGAAACGATCTCGCCGCAGACCACAACATTGCCCGTTTTTGCCGGCCCGGGGCCGGCTTTACCCCATCGAAAAACAGCCGCGCATCGATCAGATTTTTTCCCTGGTGGCCAAACCGCTGCGGACCGAAGTAATTTGGGACGCCGGATTCTGAAATCCGCGTCAACAAATCTTCCAACTTCGCCGGACAGGATTCAATGTCGCGAAGCCTGATCCAAAAACGGTTCGACGCGAGCGCTCCGCGCTTGAGCTTTCGGTGATGGCGCCGGCGCGCGAGAACCGCAAGGCTCCGATCGCCGAAGCGATCCCATTCCAGATCGGCTATTTTCGGCAACCGGACACTGAACCATTGCCGTGCGACGGCGTTTTTATCCTTGAGCCCGGCGAAACCGACATCGCGTCTCGACACATTGGCAAAACCAGCCAGCTTGACTGCGACCTCTTCGGTGTTGAGACCGCGTTTTTCCACGCGGAGAAATAGATGTTCGCCTTCGCCGGAGCATTCGAACCCCAGGGATTCCTCGACGATGAAATCCTCGTATGCCGTTTTGAGCCGGGCGTGACCGGCCGGGCCGCCATGGGCAAAAGGAAGCCCCGCCGGCCCGTCTGTGCCCGCATGGCTCGCAACGGATGCAAGGTCAGACACTCTCCAGTAACACCACCGCGTGCGCGGATATTCCCTCACCCCGGCCTTCAAAGCCCATTTTTTCGGTCGTCGTCGCCTTCACGTTCACGTGATCCTGCGAAATAGTAAGATACCGGGCGATATTGGCTTTCATCGCGGGAATATAAGGGGCCAGACGAGGTTCCTGGGCAATGATCGTCAGATCGACATTGCCGACCTCGTAACCCAAAGCCGACAATTCCGCCATCACTCGCTCCACGAGGACGCGGCTTGCGATGCCTTTGTATTGCGGGTCGGAATCCGGGAAATGCTTGCCGAGATCACCCAGGGCCGCGGCGCCGAGCAATGCATCGCACAGCGCATGCAGAACGACATCCCCGTCGGAATGGGCGAGCATGCCTTTTTCGTAATCAATTTTGACGCCACCCAGAATCAGATGCCCTTCGTTCTTGAACCGGTGGGCATCATAGCCGTGTCCTATTCGCAACGTTGCTGCTCCAGATAGTAGACGGCCAGCGGCAAATCCTCCGGCCGGGTTATTTTGATGTTGTCGGGCCGTCCCTCGACGATGAGCGGCCGAAGGCCCTGCAATTCGATTGCACCGGCTTCATCGGTCACTCGTTGGCCGTCCTTCGAGGCGGCGATCAGCGCGTCCCTAAGCAAACCCAAACGGAACATCTGTGGCGTCAGCGCACGCCAGATCCGGGTGCGATCAACTGTCGACAATATTCTCCCGGCCGCAACCCGTTTCAGCGTGTCATGGACAGGTAACGCCAGTATGCCGCCGACTTCATGGTTTTCCACCTGCTCCTTCAGGCGCTGGATGTCACCCGCGGTCAGGCAGGGCCTCGCCGCGTCATGAACCATGACCCAATCGTCATCCGCCGCGACCGAGGCGATAAAATCCAGTCCGGACAAGACCGAATCGGCGCGCTCGCTGCCACCGGGCACACGGTATACCTGAGCGGAGCGGCTCACGGTAAGCGAACCCCAATAACGATCATCGTCGGATATCGCCACAATGATTCCTGTATAAACTCGCGATCCAATCAGACGCTCCAGAGTCTGTTCGAGAACGGTATTTTCGCCGAGCCTGAGATACTGCTTCGGACGGTCGGCAGCCATCCTTCTGCCGGCGCCTGCCGCCGGAACCAGCGCCCAGATCCGCGCGGCTTTCAACCTCATTGATCCACGCGCTCAGACCGGTTTATTTGGCCCGGGGCTCGATGATCTGGAAAAACGTTTCATTCTTCTGGATCATCCCGAGATCACGCCGCGCGCGTTCCTCGATCGCCGCCAGGTTGTTTTTCAAATCGTCGACCTGCGCCTGAAGCGCCGAATTCCGGCTTTCGACCTCGTCAAGCGCCTCGTTCACAACCTTGATCCGCTGTTCATAGCGGCGCACCTGCTGAAATCCGGACTCTCCGAACCAGAGTTTGTATTGCAGCACGATCAGCAACACAATCAACATTCCCACGAGAATCTTCATGATCCGGTCATCGCCTCAAATGCCGGATGCGGTTATGAATCGGCGAGCCATGCGATCACGGAACCGGTGATTTCCCGTTAGGCGAGGTATTTAAAGGCCGAACGTCCCGCGTAGACCGCCCGGCCGCCGAGTTCTTGTTCGATTTTCATCAAGCGATTGTATTTCGCGATCCGGTCGGAGCGGCTCAGGGAGCCAGTTTTGATCTGCCCTGCGCAGGTCGCCACACACAGGTCCGCAATCGTGACATCCTCGGTTTCACCCGAGCGATGCGAAACCACCGCGGTATAGGATGCCGCCCGCGCCATCCGGATAGCTTCGAGGGTCTCGGTCACGGTCCCAATCTGATTAACCTTGATCAGGATGGAATTCGCGATCTTCTGATCGATGCCCTTGCGCAGAATTTCCGGATTGGTCACAAACAGGTCGTCCCCGACCAGTTGGACTTTGTCCCCGATCTTGTCGGTCAAGAGCCGCCACCCTGCCCAATCGCTTTCACCCATGCCGTCCTCGATCGTGATAATCGGATATTTCGCCACCCAGCCGGCGAGATAGTCGGAAAATTGATCCGCGTCGAAAGCCTTGTTTTCCGATTCGAGATGGTAGGCGCCGTCGTGAAAAAATTCGGAGCTCGCCACATCCAGACCGAGATAAATGTCTTCTCCGGCACGATAGCCCGCCTTTTCGATCGCCTTGAGAATCACGCCGATCGCGGCTTCGTTCGACGGCAGATTGGGCGCGAATCCGCCCTCGTCACCGACCGTTGTCGCGAGGTCCTGGTCGGAAAGCACGCTCTTCAACGCGTGGAAAACCTCCGCGCCGTAACGGATCGCTTCGCGAAAATTCGGCGCGCCGACCGGCAGGATCATAAACTCCTGCAAATCGACGCTGTTATCGGCATGGGCACCGCCGTTGATGATGTTCATCATCGGTACCGGCATCAAAAATCGGCCGCTGTTGTTCAGATAGCCGTAAAGCGGGACATTCGCGGCTTTCGCGGCTGCATGTGCGGCCGCCATGGAGACGCCGAGGATGGCATTGGCTCCGAGCCGGCTCTTGTTCGGCGTGCCGTCCAGAAAGATCATGGCTCGGTCCAGGGCTTCCTGATTCGATGCATCCATGCCGACGATCGCGGAACGGATCTCGGTGCCGATATTTTCGACCGCTTTCAATACACCCCTGCCCAGGTAGCGGGATTGGTCACCGTCCCTGAGCTCAATGGCCTCGCGGCTGCCGGTCGAGGCGCCCGACGGCACCATCGCGCTGCCGACGATTCCGGAGGCGAGCGTCACATCCGCCTCAACCGTTGGATTCCCCCTGGAATCAAGAATTTCCCTCGCTGTTACATCGACTATCTCTGCCATGCCGCTCTCTCGCTGCGGTATTCAACCAATTCTAATGAAATCTGCTTTGACCGTCCGGTCGATTTCGACCAGCACCTGCAACAGTGCCCTGATTCGCGCCAGGGGCCATGAATTCGGTCCATCGCTCATCGCCCGGTCGGGATCCGGGTGCGTTTCCATGAACAGGCCGGAAATTCCGACCCCGACCGCCGCCCGGGCCAACGCGGGAATGCACTCCCGTTGCCCGCCGGAACTGCCGCCCCGCGCGCCCGGCAGTTGTGCGGAATGAGTAGCGTCGAAAACAACCGGACAGCCGGTCTCACGCATGACCACCAGGGAACGCATGTCCGCGATCAGGTTATTATATCCGAAGGAAACTCCGCGCTCGCAGACCATGATTTGCTGGTTGTCCGTGGTTTTGGCCTTGCGGACGACATTGTGCATCTCCCAAGGCGACATGAATTGCCCCTTCTTGATATTGACCGGAATTCCAGCCGCGGCGACGCCGCGGATAAAATCGGTCTGGCGGCACAACATCGCCGGGGTTTGCAGAACATCGACGACATCCGCGACTTCACCGACCGGTGTGTTCTCATGTACATCGGTCAATACCGGGACACCGATTTCACGCTTGACCGATTCGAGAATCCGCAAGCCCTTTTCGAGACCCGGCCCGCGATAGGATTCGTGTGATGATCGATTGGCCTTGTCGAATGACGACTTATAGATAAAGGGAATACCGAGTTCGGCCGTGATTTCCTTCAAGGTCCCCGCGGTGTCGAGGGCCAGTTGTTCTGTTTCGATCACGCACGGACCTGCGATCAGGAACAAAGGCCGCTCGGGACCGGCTTCAAAACCGCACAGCTTCATGCCGGCAGGGCTTTTTCCTTGCGGTATTGAAAGGCCGCCTGCACAAAGCCCAGAAACAGCGGGTGTCCCTTGCGCGGAGTCGATGTGAATTCAGGGTGAAACTGGCAGGCCAGGAACCACGGATGATCCGAGATTTCGATCACCTCGACCAAACGGCCATCGATCGATTTGCCGGTGATCCTGAGGCCCGAATTAACCAGGGTATCGATATAGCGGTTATTGAATTCGTACCGGTGCCGGTGGCGTTCGGTGATCACGTCTTTGCCGTAGAGCGCATGCGCCAGACTGCTGGTAGCCAGCCGGCATTGCTGTCCGCCGAGCCGCATCGTTCCGCCGAGATTCGAACCCGCGGTGCGGTGTTCGATCACGCCGCTTTGGTCCTGCCATTCAGTAATCAGCGCCAGAACCGGGTGCGGCGTGTTCGCTAGAAATTCGGTGCTATGCGCGCCCTCGAGGCCCGCGGCGTCGCGCGCGAATTCGATCACGGCGACCTGCATGCCGAGGCAGATTCCGAGGTACGGCACTTTGTTCTCGCGCGCGAACCGCGCCGCGGAAATTTTGCCCTCGATGCCGCGCTGCCCGAAACCGCCCGGCACTAGCACCGCATCGACTTTTTCCAATATCTGGGTTCCATGCTCCTCGAGAAACTCGGAATCGATGTATTCGATATTGACCTTGGTACGCGCATGAATTCCGGCATGTATGAGGGCTTCGGTCAGGGATTTGTAGGCATCGGAATGATGGACGTATTTACCTACCATCGCGATCGAGACTTCGCGCTCGGGATTTTCCAGGGCCCAGATCACCCGTTCCCATTCCGAAAGATCCGCGGGCGGTACGTCGAAACGAAGCTGGTTGACGACGAGTTCGTCGAGGCCTTGTTCATGCAACAGCAGCGGAATCCGGTAAATCGTGTCCGCATCGATCGCTGAAATGACTGCATTCTCTTTCACATTGGTGAACAGCGCGATCTTTTTCCGCTCGGCCAGAGGAATCGGGCGTTCCGCCCGGCAGATCAGGATATCCGGTTGAATCCCGATAGTACGCAGTTCTTTGACCGAATGCTGCGTGGGTTTGGTCTTGACCTCCCCGGCGCTCGCAATGTAGGGGACCAGGGTCAGGTGGATAAACAGCGATTTGTCCTCACCGAGTTCGATGCGCATCTGCCGGATTGCTTCGAGAAAGGGCAGGGACTCGATATCCCCGACGGTTCCGCCGATCTCGATCAGGGCCAGGTCCGCGCCTTCGGCGCTCTCGCGGATCACTTTCTGGATTTCATCGGTGATATGGGGAATCACCTGGATCGTTTGGCCGAGATATTTACCCTGCCGTTCCTTGCGCAGTACGTTCTCGTAAATCTGCCCCGTCGTATAGTTATTGCGCTTGAACATGGTCGTCCGGACAAAGCGCTCATAGTGCCCGAGGTCCAGATCGGTTTCGGCGCCGTCCTCGGTCACGAATACCTCGCCGTGCTGAAACGGGCTCATTGTTCCAGGGTCGACATTAATATAGGGATCCAGCTTGGTCAGCGTAACCCTAAGGCCGCGCGCCTCGAGTATCGCGGCCAAAGACGAAGCGGCAATCCCTTTCCCCAGGGATGAAACCACCCCGCCGGTAATAAAAACGAACTTGGTCATGCGACGCAAATACCCGCCCTTATTGGAATGGATAGGATCGGATCCGGATTGGAGCCTTCAGTTTGCAAGCGAAATGTAAAATGCCCTCGTATTCTACAATGGTCGCTCGCCAAATTCATGGTCAATTCTCTTACTTCCGCAAAATCGCATGATTCGAAGCGATCCATGGGTCTGGATTCCGGCAACCTCGCTGCCGGGATGAGGATTTAACGACAATGACGGTTCGGGTTCCGGACCCACGGTTCAATTTTCATTAGGGATCGCACGTCAGAGCCGCATGCTGCCGGTATGAGGTCGTTGCCACGGCATGATGCGCACCGAATTTTTTGTACTGAAAAGCCGTTGTCGTCTCCGGCTTATAGCCTCTTCCGCTTGCCGCATGAACCGGAAGCTCCAGCGTGAATGCCAACCGGGTTGATTCCACGACGTCCGTTTCCAGCCACGCACCGGCACAGCGGATGTAATCGGTTGCGGGCCTCGTACGCTCACCGGAAAATGCCGCCCAATCCATCTCCTGTCAAATTCGTCCGGACCCGCCGGAAATACGCGGCCGGGCCGGCGCCCTGCCGCCGATCCGCACAGAATGTTCCAGCATCCCATAATTCGCGCTATCATAACGAGTTCGTAAGACAGAAAGGGATTATTTCCAGGCAATCAAAGTCGCAGTTAATTCTCCCGCCGATCGTTTCCGGCACAACCCGCTCTTGTCGCTTGATGACCCATTATACGTTGACCCATTTAAAACAGCTGGAAGCCGAAAGTATCCACATCATCCGTGAAGTCGCCGCGGAATTCGAACGGCCGGTCATGCTCTATTCGATTGGCAAGGATTCAGCGGTGATGCTGCATCTTGCGATGAAGGCCTTTTATCCAGGCAAGCCGCCTTTTCCACTGATGCATGTCGACACTACCTGGAAATTCCGGGAAATGATTGAATTCAGGGAGCGCCGCGTCAGGGATCTGGCACTCGAACTGATCGTTTATATCAATCAGGAGGGGATTGATCAGGGTATCGGCCCGTTTACCCACGGAAGTAAAAAACACACCGATGTGATGAAAACCCAGGCGCTCAAGCAGGCGCTCGATAAATACAGATTCGATGCGGCTTTCGGAGGCGCCCGCCGCGACGAGGAAAAATCAAGGGCCAAGGAACGGGTGTATTCCTTCCGCGACAAAAACCACCGGTGGGACCCGAAAAACCAGCGTCCCGAACTATGGAATATCTACAATGGAAAAATCGACAAAGGCGAGAGCATCCGGGTATTTCCGCTGTCCAACTGGACCGAACTGGACGTCTGGCAGTATATCCATCTCGAAAACATTCCGATTGTTCCGCTCTATTTTGCCAAACCCCGGCCCGTGGTGTTACGCGACGGGGTGCTGATCATGGTCGATGACGAGCGGATGCCATTGCATCCGGGCGAACGCCCCGAGATGAAAAACGTCCGCTTCCGGACCCTGGGCTGCTATCCGCTCACCGGAGCAGTTGAATCCGAAGCAACGACGCTGCCGGAGATCATTCAGGAAATGCTGCTAACCAAGAGCTCGGAGCGCCAGGGGCGTGTGATCGATTACGATCAGGCCGGTTCGATGGAAGAAAAAAAGCGCGAGGGATATTTCTAGCGTGGACGCAATCGTCGCCGTTCCCCGTTGTTTAGAGCATTCTGTTCCGAAATCGCGATAACGAGTGTAACAGCCCATGTCTCACCAATCCGAACTGATCAGCACAGATATTGACGCCTATCTGGCTCAGCATGAACGAAAGGAATTGCTGCGCCTTTTGACCTGCGGCAGCGTGGATGACGGCAAAAGCACCTTGATCGGCCGGCTGTTGCATGACTCCAAATTGATTTATGAAGACCAGCTTGCGGCCGTCAAAGCCGACAGCTTGAAATCCGGAACCACGGGCGGCGATATCGATCTCGCGCTGCTGGTTGACGGCCTGCAGGCCGAACGGGAACAAGGTATTACGATCGATGTCGCCTACCGCTACTTTTCGACCGCGAACAGGAAATTCATCATTGCGGACACCCCGGGGCATGAACAATATACCCGCAATATGGCGACCGGCGCATCGACCTGTGACCTCGCGGTCATTTTGATCGACGCCCGCAACGGCGTAATGATCCAAACCAAGAGGCACAGTTTCATCACTTCGCTGCTCGGCATCAAACATTTCGTCGTCGCGATTAACAAGATGGATCTGGTGAATTTCAGCGAATCGGTCTATGCCGGGATCATGGAGGACTATACCGAATTTTCACGCAAGCTCGACCGAATGGACCTCGATACCCGGTTTATTCCGATTTCCGCGCTGAGGGGCGACAATGTCGTGACTCGGAGTCAGAACATGTCCTGGTATACAGGTCCATCCTTAATGGAAATCCTGGAATCCATTGAAATTGCCAACGACCATAACTTCGACAACATGCGCCTGCCGGTTCAATATGTGAACCGTCCGAATCTCGATTTCAGGGGCTATTGCGGTACGATGGCCGCGGGTGTGATTCGGAGAGGGGACCGTATTACCGTGCTACCATCGCGGTTAAGCAGCCGGATCAAATCGATCGTGACCTACGACGGCGCGATCGAGGAAGCCTTTCCGCCGATGGCAATTACCGTCACGCTGGCCGATGAGATCGATGTCAGCCGCGGGGATATGATTTGCCGGTCCGATGATTTGCCGGTCGTGTCGAATCATTTTGATGCCGCGCTGGTCTGGATGACGGGAGCTCCGTTAAATCCCGGAAAGGAATATTTCATCAAACACGGAACCCGGATGGTAACCGGATCGATTTCCCGAATCCACCACCGTACCGACGTCAATACGTTGGAAAATTATTCCGGGGACCGGTTGCAACTGAATGAAATCGGTTTGTGCGAGGTTTCGTTGAATAGTCCGATCTGTTTCGATCCCTATCGCAAAAGCATCGGAACGGGCGCCTTTATCGTGATTGACCGCCTGACCAATGTAACGGTCGGGGCAGGTATGATCGAAGGGGCCGCAAGGAAGCAGGGCGAATTAAGGCCGGTTTCCGCTGCCGATCGCGCGGCTAGATTCGGGCAACGCCCGGCGGTCTTGTGGTTAACCGGAAAAAATAATCTGGAACTTGCCCAGCACGTGGAACGAAAATTGTTCGACAGCGGCCATCCAAGTGCAGTGCTGAGCAATTTACCGGAACCTGACGATTACCGACATGCGGCCGGCATTCTGACCGACGCCGGCCTCATCGCATTATGCGTTGGCGATCAACGTACGGCGCGGTCCGGAGACAACGAATTCGGCCTGAACTCGAACGAACTGGGCGCCGATGACATTCTACAATGGTTGAAAGAAAAACGAATTATCGAATAACCGGCCTGGATCACTGAAATCTCGTTTGGAAGAAAGCCGCGTTGCTACGCTCAAAGCTGGGCGGATATCCGGGTTACTTGCCGTCGCCTATTCCCATGAAGCTCTCGTGCGTGAAATTCATATTTCCGTATTGCAGTCCGTCCAGTTGTTTCAGGGCCTCTCGATAATTTAACGAAGCGTCTTCAAATTTTCCTTCTTTTGCGGCTTTGTTCGCATCCCGGATGAATCGAACACTCCGCTGCCTCTTGCCATCCCAACCCTCGCTACTGATTTCTTTCATCGCGGCCCCCGCCGCTTTTCCATGCTCAACGGCCTTCTCGCCATTTTTTTCATTGGCTTCCACAATCGCCATTTGGAGCTGTTCCACCCCTGTCTTCAACCAGCCCTCGTTGTCCTCCGGACTACGATCTCCTGGCTGATGTCCCAGGATTCCTCTTGCAAAACCTGGATTTGAAACCACGATACTAAAAAATACCGCCAATGAAATGATCAGCAATCTGTTTTGTTTACTCATTGAATCTCTCCGGTCGTGTGGTCAAGAATTCTTTGCAAAGCCGTTCCGTCGCGAACTTCGGCGTCCGTCCGGTTAAAACGGCATTCGAAAACCTGCTAAATCTTTAATCTGATGTCGTGAACCGAGAGTCGTGCCTACCGAGCCATTATAAGCACGCGCGGCGCTTTGGCAAATAGCAGCTGCACTTGAAACCAAAATTCCGCTTCGGAAGCTTATATGAGGTCACAAAAATCATTGGCTTCCAGGTGCGACGATCGCCGGGTCAAAACACGCGTTTTTTAACGTAATGGAAGCGGGATGTGCCTATTGTACAATAGCAAGGTACTGAAGTCCTCGTGGCAGTTGAGAGATATAACGGAATCAAAGAACCTTGTACGGGATCTCCCAGACCAGCAGAGCGATTAAGGCTTTTCAGATACTGGGCTGAAGCGCAAGAAATTCGAGGATCGATTTCAGTGTAAAAACAGCGTGGAGATGGTCCGGAAAACGCCCAAATTTGAACCTGAATGAACAAAAAAATACCACAAACTAGGGTACCGCGGTCCAAAGTATTCATCCATTACGGTCCGCGTTTGCGATATCGAAGCTTCCCTGCATCATGGCCACGCCGCCGATCGTCAACTTTCAGATGTGCATGGCAATCCCGAAGTCGGGGGATCAAGACCCAAAGCGCCGGCCATGTCGGTTACATTGAAATCCGGGATGCATAACTCGATGAAGCGATAGGCGAAACCGCGCAGATAACGCCCGCGACGCACGGCAATCCAAGTCGTATTCTTCTCGAAAAGATGGCGGCTTGCGAGCAGGTGC
>JBGTCG010000015.1:0-25475 GCA_041748915.1 Methylococcales bacterium | reverse complement strand
GGTAGAGCAACGCATTCGTAATGCGTGGGTCAGCAGTTCGAATCTGCTCATCGGCTCCACCTTTTTACTTCCCAACCCAGATAATTCGTGGATGACGGACACTCAGATCTACAAGATTTCCTTTATGAATCAAAATGAGGTTTATGAAATCTATGCCAAGCATGTATTTCAGGGTGATCTATATGGATTTGTGGTTGCTGAAGATTTCATTTTCGGTGAAAACACCACGGTTGTGATTGATCCGGCGGAAGAGAAACTCAAATCGGAATTCGCGGGCGTAAAACGTTCGTTTATCCCGATGCACGAAATTATCCGGATCGACCAGGTAGAAAAACGGGGGGCGGCGAAAATACTGCCGTTGCCGAATAGGTCCGATCCACAACCCGGAGCCACACGCCTGCGTGGTCCTGATCGAAAATAAAATTTCGGGTGAAAGGACGCCATGCCCGTTTATTTTACGACTCGCAATCTAGGTTTGGAGTCTTGGGCTTTTTCTGAATTGGAGCCCTGCGGACGGTTCGGAGGCGACAATTCCCCATCGTCGTCGTCAAAAATCATTCCTTTTCCGTTTTCCTGCGCATAAATCGCGAGCACCGCGGAAACCGGGAATTCGACTTTCATCGGCCTTCCACCGAAGCGCGCATTAAATGCAATCTCTGAATTTCCGAGGGCCAGATCCTGAATCGCTTCGGGGCGGATGTTTAGCACGATCCGGCCATCCTGCACAAATCGTTCAGGCACCACGGTGTCTTGATACTCGGCGTTGACCAGCAGATGCGGCGTCAACCCGTTGTCCAGAATCCATTCATACAATGACCGGATCAGATACGGTCTGAGGGAGGTCATGTTCACGCCGATAGACGTAACGCATGTCCGGCTAAGTCACTCTCCTGTTCGCTCAGGCTTTTTTGAAAGGAGTTCCGCCCGAACATACGGTTGGCGTAGGCTCTGACCGACGCAGCTTGCTTGGGCAACTCGACGCCGAGACCGGGAAGCCGCCACAGCAGCGGCGCCAGCGCGCAGTCGACCAGGGAAAACTCATCCCCCATAAAATAGGGTTTCGCCGCAAAGATGGACGCGGTTGCAACCAGACTTTCACGCAACATTTTTTTTGCTTTGGCGGCTTTTTTGTCGTTGGAATGACGAAGGTCATTCAGCAGCGTGTACCAATCCTTTTCGAGACGGTAGACAATCACTCTTGACTTGGCCCGGGATACCGGATCCATCGGGTGCAAAGGCGGATGCGGAAAACGTTCATCCAGGTACTCCATAATAATTCTGGAGTTGTACAGCACAAGCTCGCGGTCGACCATCGAAGGAAGGTTCCCGTACGGATTCAACTCGATAAAATCTTCCGGGGGATCGGCGGGATCGACATAGATAACCTCTGCGGAAATCCCTTTTTCCGCTAAAACCAGCCTTGCCCGATGACAAAATATACCGGTAGGCGAAGAATACAAAGTCATTGCGGCCTTGCGGCCTGTTAGATTTGCCACGACATACCCGTTGCTTTTGTTGCCAGTGTTTTGTCGTAGCATTCTATCATGCTTTTGCAACCTCCGGCCCGGGCGAGGCTTTCCGGGATCCAACGTTGCAATCATAACAGGCCGTATCGACCGCTTTCCCGCCTGACGTCGGCCACCCGTCGAAATTATTCCGCGGAGGGTGAATACCTGGACGATTAACTCGTGCGCGACCCGCGTCCGGCCAAAACCAAAAGGGAAGCTTATTTCCTGAATCGCGCGTCAGGTCTTCAAATTAGTGCATTGCCGGGCTAATGCAGATCTTTCCAGTATTCTTTTTTCAACAGGAAAGCTACGAGTAAAAAAATCAACAGGTATAACACAACGTATTTACCCAGCCGAACACGCTCGAGCTTTGCCGGTTCCCCGACATAAACCAAAAAATTGACCAGATCGGTCATCGCCTGATTGAACTCAATTGCGGTCATGCCGCCTTTCTCGACGATCTCAAATCGATCCAGCACCGGCTTGCCATCCAAAGTCTTGAAAATCGCTTTCTGAAGTCCCTGCAGTTCCCACAGCACATTCGGCATGGCGACGTCCTTATAAACTGAATTATTTACGCCGAACGGGCGTGTCTCATCCAGATAGAATCCGCGCAGATAACTGTACAGCCAGTCACTGCCACGGGACCGCGCAACCAGTGACAAATCGGGCGGGCCGACCCCCAGGAACCAGTCACGCGCGACGTTCGCGTCCATTGCGGTCGTCAGCGATCCGTTGATGGTTTTACGGCCGATAATCAAGTCCTTGCTGACTTCAGCCTCGTCAAGCCCGAAGTCGCTTGCAATTCTGGAGTAGCGCATGTGTTTCGCCGAATGGCAGCCCTGGCAGTAGGTAACGAATAACTGGCCGCCTCGTTTCAACGAAGCCTTGTCGGTCAAGTCGATCTCGGCGGGTTCCAGGTTAACGCCGCCCGCCGCAGCGCAGAACGAACCCAGAAACATGAATATTCCGATTATTTTTTTCATGTCTTGGATTTTTTGAAATTGGACATCCGGTGCTTGATTAAAGCGAGAAGCGCTTCGACGTCGAGAACCGGGATTTTATATACCGCGCCGGAACCGGTCTTGATTTCACGGATCACGCTAATCTCGAGAAACTGTGCCTTCATTCGCGGCCAATTTTTTTTTAGCGTTTCATCCAGCGCCGGTTCAATCGAGACCCGCTCGGGCATTGCGGCGTCCGGCTTTTCATTGCGCGTGTAAAACGGCATCAACAGGAAAAACGCGAAATAAAGGACCGTGAAGACGCGCGCGAAAATGGTCGCGACAGGCGTCGCGGGCTGAGTACCTAGATAGCCCAGAGCCACGAAACTGATCACGAATGTGGCGAGCGCATATTTGAATATCTTGCCGCGGTACCGGATCGATTTGATATTGCTTTTGTCAAGCCAAGGCAAAATAAACAGCACAAAGATCGAGGCGCCCATGGCCAAGACCCCTCCAAGCTTGTCCGGCACGGCGCGCAGGATCGCGTAAAACGGCGTGAAGTACCACAAAGGCACGATGTGCTCCGGGGTCGCCAAAGAATTGGCCGGAATAAAATTCTCGGGTTCAAGGAAAAACCCACCCATTTCGGGCATATAAAAAATGATTACCGCGAACACTATCAGAAACACCGCGGCCCCGACCGTATCTTTGACCGTATAGTAAGGATGAAACGGAATCCCATCCACCGGGATACCGTTCGGGTCCTTATTCATTTTGATTTCAATGCCGTCCGGGTTATTCGAACCGACCTGGTGCAGCGCCACGATATGCAGATAGACCAGCGCCAACATGGCGAGCGGCACCGCAATCACATGAAACGAATAGAAACGGTTCAACGTGGCGTCCGAAACCACGTAGTCTCCCCGGATCCATAAAGCCAGGTCTTCACCGAAATAAGGGATCGCGCCGAACAGGGAGATGATCACCTGCGCGCCCCAATAGGACATTTGCCCCCAGGGCAGCAGGTAACCCATAAAGGATTCCGCCATCAAGCAAAAATAGATCAGCATTCCGAAGATCCATACCAGTTCCCTGGGTTTCTTGAACGACCCGTACAGCAGGCCGCGAAACATATGCAGATAAACCACGATGAAAAAGGCCGACGCCCCGGTCGAATGCATATATCGAAGCAGCCAACCCCAGTTGACATCGCGCATGATATATTCGATCGAGTCGAATGCGAACTTCGCATCGGGTTTATAAAACATTGCCAACGCGATCCCGGTCAGCAACTGATTGACCAGAACCAGCAGCGCAAGGGATCCGAAGTAATACCAAAAATTGAAATTCTTCGGCGCGAAGTATTCGGATAAATGTTCTCTCCAAACCTTGTCAATCGGCAATCGGGCCAAGATCCAATCAGAAATTTCGGAAATCCACCTGGACATCAGCCAACCTCCCCTTTCGATTCTTCTCCGACAATAATCCGTGTGTCGCTTAGATAACGGTACGGTGGAATCTCAAGATTGGTCGGCGCCGGGACATTTTTGTAAACCCGGCCGGCCAGATCGAAACGCGATCCGTGGCATGGGCAAAAGAAACCGCCTTTCCAATCCGGTCCCAGATCGGCGGGTGCGACCTCCGGTCGGAAGGTTGGGGAGCACCCCAAATGAGTGCAGATCCCGATCGCGACGAATATTTCCGGTTTGATCGACCGGACCGGGTTGCTCGCGTCTGTCGGTTGCGTTGATTCCGCGGAATCCGGGTCCCTCAGGGAATCGTCCGGATTCTTGAGATCGTCGAGAGCCTCTTGGCTTCTTCGCAGCACCCAGACCGGCTTCCCGCGCCAGGCGACCCGGATTAGCTGGCCGAGTTCGAGCTTGGTGATATCAATCTCGACGGGGGCGCCTGCGGCTCTGGTTCCTGCACTGGGTTCCATCGCCGATAAAAACGGCACCGCGACGAACCCTGCCCCGATCGCACCGACGACGCTCGTGGCGATTGTAAGCACGCGCCTTCGCCCTGTATCTACGGTATCATCATTCATACAAAGTCCTCCCGGGATTTTTAATAGAGCTTTTATGTTGCTCCTGATTCTGTGGGAAAAGAAATCTAAGGTCAAGCAATAGAATGGACGAAAAACCGAGACCTCCGGAATATTTTTCCGCCTGGCGACAGCAAAATCCTGGAGCTACTTGGCAATGATCCTTCCAAGCTCGCGAATAAAACTTCTGTTTTCAGCAGGGTTGCCAACCGTAACCCGCAAGCATCCATGAATCAGTTCATGGCTCTGACTCAAATTCCTGATCAGGATGCCGGCATTTTTCAATTGCTGATAAACATCCGTCGCAGACCGCTTGTCCACTTTAAACAATATGAAGTTCGTCCGGCTCGGAAACGGAGTGATTCCGTCCAGTTTACCCATGGCATGAAACAGCTTTTCCCGTTCGGCGCAGATCTCATCGCTCTGGCGCGCATAATGGGAATAGTAGGACAACGCAAATTCGACCGTAACCTGAGTCAGCACGTTGATGTTGTATGGCAAACGAATCTTGTCGAATTGTTCGATCCAGGCAGGATTCCCGACCAGATATCCCAGGCGCAATCCGGCCAGCCCGAGCTTGGAAACCGTTCGCATCAGCAGCAGATTCGGATAATCCTGAACCCGGTTCATGAATGTGGCGCCCGCGAACGGCGAATACGCTTCGTCGATTACCACAATTCCAGGAGCAATCGATAAGATCGCTTCGATATCCGATACTTCAAACAGGTTTCCGGTGGGATTATTCGGATAAGATAAAAAAACCACGCTCGGCCGGCAGAACCGTATCGCGGCTTCGATCCCCTGCCTGTCCAGATTAAAACCGGCGGAATGCAGCGGTACGCCGGCAAATTCCAGCCCGAGGCTTCGCGCAATTTGTCCATACATCACAAAAGTCGGCTCGGGTGCGAGTACCGCCGCGCCGGGAACGGCAACCGCCGTTAAAATGATCTGGATCAGTTCATCGGAACCGTTACCGAAAAGAAGGCCGCATGAATTGGGTACGCCATGAATCCGGCGTACCGTCGATGCTAGAAGCCTGGCGGCAGGATCGGGGTAGCGATTGAGTTCGCACGCGCCGATTGCCTGCAGCCAGGCTCCCTTGAGTTCTTCTGGAAACGGGTATGGATTTTCCATCGCATCAAGCTTGATCATTCCAGAGGCGTTCTGGACGGAATAAGCCGCCAATCCGAGGATGTTCGGATTGATTATCGAACGAATTCTTTTTTCCGGCGCCGACAAGCGCTTATACCGATAAACCCGGCCGGAATCGCTGATTGCAGCCGGAGATCCCGTTTTCGGCAGCCGTTGTCCAGTCGAGCAGATTACGGTTCATTAATTCGGATACTGAAAATTCCTGAGACGTAAAGATTTCCGGGTGCAAAAGGTTCCGCCCGGGTCACCGGTTCAGTACTATTATTGGCGAATCCGGAATTCCGCCGAAAGCGCGTGCGCAATCAAACCCTCGCCGCGGGCCAATACCGCAGCGACTTTGCCGAGTTCGCTGGCTCCCGCGCCGGAACAATGGATAAGGCTGGTTCGTTTCTGAAAATCGTACACGCCCAGCGGAGACGAAAACCGCGCCGTACCCGCCGTAGGCAATACGTGGTTCGGGCCCGCGCAATAGTCTCCCAAGGCTTCGGCGGTATACCGCCCCATGAAGACCGCCCCGGCATTCCGGATACGGTCCAGCAGGGCTTCCGGTTCCGCAACCGACAATTCGAGATGTTCCGGTGCAATCCGGTTGGCGATGTCGACCGCTTCGTCGAGGTTCGACACCAGGATCAGCGCGCCTCTTCGCCGCAGCGAGGCGCTGATAACCCCGGCACGTACCATTTCCGGTAACAATCGCCGGATACGATATTCTATGGCGTCGAGATACGAGTTATCGGGGCATAATAAAATGGCCTGCGCATTTTCGTCATGCTCGGCCTGGGAAAACAGGTCCGCGGTGATCCATTCGGGATCGGTATGACCATCGCAGATCACCAGAATCTCGGAAGGACCGGCGATCATATCGATTCCGACCTGTCCGAAGACCAGTTTCTTGGCGGTCGCGACATAGATATTGCCCGGCCCGACAATTTTCTCCACGGCAGGCACGGTCGCGGTCCCGTAGGCCAGCGCGGCGATTGCCTGGGCTCCGCCGATTTTAAAAACCCGATCGACGCCGGCCAGCTTGGCCGCGGCGAGGACCAGTTCGTTGATTTCACCGCGCGGCGCGGGCGCTACCATCACCAGTTCACGAACCCCGGCCACTTTGGCCGGTATGGCGTTCATCAACACCGACGATGGGTAGGCCGCCTTGCCTCCGGGAACGTAGAGTCCGACCCGGTCCAGCGCGGTCACCTGCTGGCCGAGAACCGTTCCGTCCGCTTCGGTAAACCGCCAGGATTGAATTTTTTGATGCTCGGCATAAGCCCGGATCCGTTTCGCGGCGACGGTCAACGATGAACGCATCGGTTCAGTCAGCGCTTCGAGCGCCCGCTCCAGCCGATCGCCGGAAACTTCCAGAGATTTAGGCGATTCCGGATCGAAGTGGTCGAATTTTCTCGTGTATTCAACCAGGGCCGCATCCCCTTCCTTACGGACCCGCGCGATGATTTCCAGCACACGCTGATGAACGCTCGAATCGTCCTGCTCATCCCAGGCCAGCAGTTTGTCGAGCGCCTTGTCAAATCCGTCCGTACCGGAGGATAAACGCTTAATCGCAAAGTCCGTCATGATTCAATTCTCCCGAATCCGGTATTTTTGGGATTCTTGCTCCAGGATTTGCAACAGTTCGCCGATCAACGTGTGCTTCATTTTCATCGCCGCCTTGTTGACGACCAATCTTGAACTGATGTTCATGATCAATTCGAGCGGCGCGAGCCCGTTGGCTTTCAGCGTGTTACCGGTATCGACGAGGTCCACGATGCAATCGGACAAACCGACCAGAGGGGCCAGTTCCATTGATCCGTAGAGCTTGATAATCTCGACCTGGCGCCCTTTCGTGGCAAAATAATTCTGCGTCGTTTTGACGTATTTCGTCGCCACCCGGATCCGTCCTTCAACCGCCCCGCGGTCCACGGGCGCGGCCGTCATCAGGCGGCAACGGGAGATTCCAAGATCCAATGGCTCGTATAAGCCGCCCGAATCATGCTCCAGCAGGACGTCCTTACCCGCTATCCCCAGATCGGCGGCGCCATACTCGACAAAGGTGGGCACGTCGGCTGCCCGGATAATCACCAGCCGGATGTCCGTCCGGGTCGTGGGTAAAATCAACTTGCGGCTGGTTTCCGGATTTTCCACGGGCTGGATACCCGCCGAAGCCAGCAGTGGCAATGCTTCTTCGAATATCCGGCCTTTCGAGACCGCTATGGTCAACATACGGAGTTCCACATTTTACGACCAAAAGGAGGGGATTAAAACGCTCCGTAAAATCTCATGGAAGGCACCCGGCGGATTTCAGCACCCAATTGGGCGAGTTTTTCCTCGATACATTCGTAGCCGCGATCGATATGATAAATCCGATCGACAATGGTGTGGCCTTCGGCAACCAGCCCGGCCAGCACCAGGCTTGCCGAAGCTCTTAAATCGGTCGCCATGACCGGCGCGCCGGTCAAGCGGGGCACCCCGGTACAGATCGCGGTATTCGATTCGAGATGAATTTTCGCCCCCATACGCTGCATCTCCTGAACATGCATAAACCGGTTCTCGAAGACCGTTTCGGTAATCACGCCGACACCTTCGGCGATTGCGTTCATGGCTGTCAGCTGCGCCTGCATATCGGTCGGGAACGCGGGATACGGGGACGTCCGGATCGAAATTGCTTGCGGGCGCCGGCCGTGCATATCCAACTCGATCCAGTCCTCGCCGATCTGGATCTCGGCGCCGGCTTCGCGAAGTTTTGCCAGAACGGCGTCCAGAATATCCGGACGAGTTCCCTTCACCTTGACCCTGCCGCCGGTCATCGCGGCCGCCACGAGATAAGTTCCGGTTTCGATGCGGTCCGGTAAAATATTGTAACGGAGGCCATTGGCCGACAGCGAATCGATTCCTTCTATTTCAATAACTGGAGTACCGGCGCCTTCGATGTGCGCGCCCATCTCGTTCAGAAATCTTGCAAGATCGACAACTTCGGGTTCTCGCGCCGCGTTTTCGATGATGGTTTTACCTTCAGCCAGAACCGCCGCCATCATCAGGTTTTCGGTTCCGGTTACGGTAATCTGGTCCAGAACCAGCCGGCAGCCTTTCAAACGAGCAGCCTTGGCCTTGATATAGCCGCCCTCGACGCTGATTTCAGCGCCCATCCGGGAGAGGCCCTCCAGATGAATATTAACCGGCCGGGTACCGATCGCACAGCCGCCCGGTAACGATACATTGGCCTGGCCAAACCTCGACAACAATGGACCGAGTACGAGAATCGACGCACGCATGGTTTTGACCACTTCATACGGAGCATCGAAACATTGGATATTACCGGAATCGACCTCGATGTTCATTTTCTCATCGACCATCAACTGAATTCCCATGCCTCCGAGAAGTTCCATGGTCGTCGTGATGTCGTGAAGATGAGGGATATTTCCAATCACAACCGGAGTTTCGGACAAAAGCGATGCCGCGAGAATGGGCAGCGCCGCGTTTTTGGCGCCGGACACGCGCAATTCGCCGTTTAGCACGTTTCCTCCGGTGATTAATAATTTATCCATCCAAGCCTCTTAAGAACGATTGAGCCGCTGCTCCGAAATTTTCAGTCGGGGCTGGATACAGGAACAACCGTTTCGTTTCACCCCAACGGTAAAAAGGCATCTATTTCTGTCACGCGCGCAATTTCACGCATCTGTGCCGGCATATTCAGAAACCGAATGTCAGCATCGCTGCGTCTGGCTCTGGCCATCCATTCGATCAGTAACGCCAATCCGGCGCTATCTGCGCGAACCACACCGCCAAGGTCGATTTCAAGCACCGGTTGGTAATTGAAACTCAGCGCGGAGGACACAGCCAGCAGACGATTGGCAGTGGTCAAACTCATCTCTCCGGTGATCGAAAAACCTGTATCGGTTTCTTCGATTCCGACCGTACTCATTCCGCGCTGTCCTCTTCCGATTTCTTGAGCTCATCCGCTTTGCTGAACAAAAACTGTCCAATGATTTCCTCGAGCACGAGCGCCGACTGGGAAAATTCAAACTGGTCGCCATCCTGCAAAAATTCCTCTGCGCCTCCGGGTTCCAGGCCGATATATTGCTCGCCGAGCAGCCCGGATGTGTAGATGCCGGCGGTCGTATCCGCGGGTAACTTATCGTATTGCGGTTTAATCTTCATTTCCACAACGGCCTGGTAATACTTGCTGTCGAAATCGATCGCCGAAACGCGTCCGATGCGAACGCCGGACACAGTAACCGGAGACCTGACTTTCAGCCCGCCGATATTTTCGAACCGAGCGGTCAGGCGATAGCCTTCCGTGTTATCAAAACTGCTTAGATTACTGACTTGCAGGGCTAGAAAGAACAGGCCTGCAATCCCCAGAAAGACAAAAAACCCCACCAGCGTTGCAACCGTTCTCGAATAGTGCATATTAGAAATCTCCAAACATCAAAGCGGTCAACGAGAAGTCGAGCGCCAAAACCGCAAATGCCGAATGCACCACTGTACGCGTCGTGGCCCGGCTTACCCCTTCGGAGGTTGCCACGCAATCGTAACCTTCAAATACCGCGATCCAGGTGACCACAAATCCAAACACCACGCTTTTGATCACGCCGTTGAGTATGTCATCCTGAAAATCCAGGCTCGCCTGCATCTGGGACCAAAAGGCCCCATCGTCCACGCCAAGCATTCCGACGCCCACTCCATGTCCGCCGAGAACCCCGACCGTACTGAACACCGCCGCCAACAACGGCATTGAAAAAAATCCGGCAAAAAACCGGGGCGCCGCAATCCTCTTCAGAGGATCAACCGCCATCATCTCCATACCGGATAGTTGCTCGGTTGCTTTCATTAATCCGATTTCCGCGGTCAGTGCGGAACCCGCCCTTCCCGCAAACAGCAAGGCCGAGACAACCGGGCCCAATTCTCGCACCAGCGACGCGGCCACCATCACGCCGAGCGTTTGTTCCGCGCCGAAATCGGACAGAATCGTATAGCCTTGTAATCCCAGCACCATTCCGACAAATAGCCCGGATATGGCAATCAGCATCAAGGTCAGAACTCCGACGGAATACATTTGCGCAATTAAAAGTCCAGGCCGCTTCACGACCTCGAGAACGCCCCCGACGATCAGCGCGAGGAAATAAACCCCCCGTCCGAGTTTTTCGAAAGCACCCAGCACGGCTTCGCCAAGCCGCTGCAAAATACCGGTCATGCCGAAAGCGAGAATTCGGCTAGACCCGCTAATTGCGGCCGAACAGCGAATGTACCGGTTTCCCGGATTGCTCGCCAACCCATGTTAAACCTTCGGATATTGATTTCAGTGCCTGAAATTAAAGGACAGAGCGCTCCCTCCGGATCAAGAACAAAGATCCGATAGATAGTCAACCGCCTCATAATGGAAACGTACCGGACCATCCGGTGCGCCGGTCATGAACTGCCGGACCCGTTCGGATGCGGTTCGGTTCAGCGACTCGGGCGTCCCCTCGCCGATCACGCGCCCGTCGGAAATGACATAGATCCGGTCGGCGATCGCCGTGGTCTCATGCACGTCGTGCGAAACCACGATGGAGGTCATGCCCAAGGCGTCGTTCAACTCCCGGATCAGCTTAACCAGAACACCTTTCGTGATGGGATCCTGACCGGTAAAAGGTTCATCATACATGATCATCATCGGATCGAGCGCGATCGCCCTGGCCAGCGCGACGCGCCGGGCCATTCCCCCCGACAGCTTGGCCGGCGTCAAATCGCGCGCGCCGCGCAATCCGACGGCGTGTAATTTCATTAATACCAGCTTGCGGATCATCGATTCGGGCAGCCTCGTATGCTCCCGGATCGGGAAAGCCACGTTCTCGAAGACATTCAGATCGGTCAACAAGGCGCCGTTTTGAAAGAGCATGCCGATGCCTTTACGCAACTCATAAAGCGCTTTATGTTTCAAACCGTGGACATCCCGTCCGTCGACCAGAACGGTTCCGCCATCCGGACGCAACTGCCCGCCAATCAGTCGCAACAGCGTGGTTTTTCCAGTCCCGCTGGGCCCCATAATCGCGGTTATGCGGCCGCGGGGGAAATCCAGATTGATTCGATCGAAGATGACCCGTTTACCGCGTCTGAAGGTAAGATCGCGGACGGTGACCAAACATTCTGTGTCCGTATTCGATTGTGCCATCTGCCCCATGATTCGCCGCGCTTTTCAGGATGTAAAAACGGCGCATTGTCTACGACCTGCGGGCGTTACGTCAATATCCGTTCGTCAGTGATTCGAATCAATAGGTAATTAGTTACACCGACGGAAAATTCAATTTGAGTTGAAAACCGTGGAATCGGTGGCTACACCGGTCTTACCGTACATTTCGCTTAGCAACCGGTTAAGCGGTCCGTTCGTCCCGGAGCGTTTTGATCACGGGCGCGGTATCTGGAAATACCCCACGCCAGAGGTGAAAGGCTTCCGCGGCCTGTTCCACCAGCATACCAATTCCATCCACACTGATCGAGGCGCCATGATCCTGGCCCCATTTCACAAATGCCGTGGGCCCGGCGGCATAGGCGAGGTCGTAACAGACCGCTTTCGGGTTCAGAAGATCATCCGGCAGTGCAGGCAGGTCAGCCGTGAGGCTGGCGGCGGTAGCATTCAGGATCAGATCGAATTTTCTTCCTTCCAACTCGTCCAGTCCGCCCGCGACGAGTTTGCGATATCGCCGAAATTCCCCGGCCAAATCAAGGGCCTTTGCCACGGTCCTATTCGCGATAAAGACGCCGGCGGGGCTGCACTCCAGGATCGGGCCCAGAATTCCCCTGCATGCGCCTCCGGCCCCCAGAATCAGGATATCGCTGCCCTCAATTACCAGATCGAGATTTTTCCGCAGATCCCGGACCAGCCCGATGCCGTCGGTATTATCTCCATACAACGAACCATTTTCGCGAACCACGAGGGTATTTACTGCCTTACATTGCTCGGCTCGGTCACTTCTCTCGACCGCGATCCCGAACGCAAGCTCTTTAAGCGGGACCGTGCAATTCAATCCATTTCCGCCCTCTGCAACAAAGTTACGGACGCGGGCTTCAAAATTGTCCGGAGTCACATCGCACGCATCGTACAGCACGCGGATTTGACCCGAACGCTCCGCGAACAGCCGATGGATGCGCGGGGATAGGCTATGCCCGACCGGATGACCAAACACCGCATAGCGGTCATAATCCGGCATGGTTCAAATCGCGCGCGAACCGCGTTGTTCCCAATACAACGTAAACAATATAATCGCGATCCCCAACAGCAGAATTATCCACATAAAATCGTCAAAAAACGCCGCTATTACCGCAGTCGATCCGAGAAAAAGCCCCGCCATCGAAAATCGCCAACCCAGGTGAATTCCGTCGATGAAAGTCGCCAGGGCCAAGATCAACAGGATCACCAGACCGCTATTTTCATGATGCAAACGTCCGGCCTGAAGCAACAGGAAAACGCCTACTACGGTCAGCATCGATCCCAACCAATGAATCGCCTGAATCGCAAGCACTTCTTTGACAACAGCACCGTCCATTTTTTTGCTCTCAAAAAATGCCAACCCGGTCGAAATGACACCGAAGATCATGATCATGAACATCCAATACCAATATCCATCGGTCGGCGAAAATTCGGTAACCCCAACCCCGATCAGCGACAATAGAATCAACAAAATCAATACCGCATCTTCAATTCGAGACGAGCGCTCGACCCGCCTTTCCCGTGAGACAACCACCGGATCCTTCTTCGCCATTGTTCGCTCCGATTCTAATTGGATTAGTTGATATATGAAACAATCCAGCGGCGATGCCTGTTGCCCGGGCCTCAGGCCAACGGCAAAACTAAACCACCCCGTTGTCGTCCTTAAGCCAGATCGCAACCTGCTTAGCAAAATAAGTCAATATGGCATCGGCGCCCGCGCGTTTGAAAGCCAACAGCGATTCCATTACCGTCATCCGTAAGTCCAGCCAGTGATTTCCGGCCGCGGCCTGCAACATTGCATATTCTCCACTAACCTGGTAGGCAAAAGTCGGCACGCCAAACCGGTCCTTGACCCGCCGCACAATGTCCAGATAAGGCATGCCCGGTTTGATCATGACGATATCGGCGCCTTCCTGGATATCGAGCTCGGC
Source organism: Methylococcales bacterium (assembly GCA_041748915.1). Classification (GTDB taxonomy): domain Bacteria; phylum Pseudomonadota; class Gammaproteobacteria; order Methylococcales; family UBA1147; genus UBA1147. The sequence continues at coordinate 11,715 of JBGTCG010000015.1, read as the reverse complement.
TTCTTTCAGCGCTTCGTCGGAATTTCCGGGATCCATCTGATAGCTGTATTTGTTGGCACCGCTCAATGCCGTCGCGGATCCCACGGCGTCTCGAAACGGCGCGTAAAAACACGAAGCGTATTTCGCGGAATAAGCCAGGATTAGAGTATTGTAAAAGGACTGCTCCTCCAAGGCGCCGCGGATCGCTCCAATCCGGCCGTCCATCATATCCGAAGGAGCCACGACGTCGGCTCCCGCAGCGGCATGAGACAAGGCCTGTTTTACGAGAACTGCGACGGTTTGATCGTTGACCACATAACCGTCGCGGCCGATCAGACCGTCCTGTCCGTGAGAAGTATAGGGATCGAGGGCGACATCGGTAATCAATCCAAGACCCGGAAACTCTTGTTTCAGACGACGTACGCTACGCTGCACAAGCCCGACCGGATTATAGGATTCACGTGCATCATCGGTCTTCAATGTTGCGTCGATGACCGGAAAAAGCGCGATCGCGGGAATTCCCAACCCGAGGAGTATTTCAGCCTCTTCGACCAGCAAGTCCAAGGTCATTCTCGCCACCCCCGGCATCGAATCAACCGGCTGCCGTATCGCGTCGCCATCCATCACAAAGACAGGATATATCAGGTCATTCACGCTCAGGACGGATTCCCGGACTAAATTTCGGCTGAAAGCATTGCGACGGAGTCTTCTTTTGCGTATTGTTGGAAATTCGCTACTATGGCTCATGTCACATATTCTCAAAAATCGATGGCCCTTAACCGCGCGACGAATTATTGATTGCCAATTCACTCGCTACCATTTACTTGTTTTGCAGTTTTTTAGGAGCGTATTCATGTTACAACAAATTGTTCGGTTGAAATCCCGAACAGTCTGGCTTCTTCCGTTAATTCTGATGTCCGCGCCGGTTGCGGCGGAAATGGATCTAAGCCAGCCGCAATTGATCGTAAAAAACGCATCGGACCAAATACAGGCGGCGATGAAAGAGAATCCCCCTGCCGGGAATTACGAGCGAGCCAACCAGATTGTAACCGAAATTCTTGAACCGCATGTCGATTTTGTCCGCGTATCGGCACTCGTGCTCGGCAAACACTGGAAACGCGCGACCAACGACCAGAAGAAACGCTTTATGAAAGAATTCCGAGACCTGCTGGTACGTACTTACGCAGTGGCGTTTTCGGAATACTCGGAATGGGAAATTCATTATATTCCGCTCAAATTCAGTCCGGAAGACAAAAAGGTATTCGTGAAAACACAAATCGTGCGCCCGAGCGCACGTCCGGTAGCAGTCGACTACAGAATGGTCCGCAAACACCATTCCTGGAAAGTCTATGATGTGGTAATCGAGGGAATCAGCTTTATCACCAATTACCGCACGACCTTCAAAAACGAAGTGGCGCGCACTGGTTCGCTTGATTCCGTAATCCAGCGCCTTGCGCAAAGGAACGATCCGACCTGAAAACCACGCCGCCCGGCGCTCAAAGCCAATCGCGCGGTTTCAGATAATCGCTATACAGAATCTCTTCCGGACTACCTTTTTCCGGTTGCCAGTTATATCGCCAGTTTACCACCGGCGGTAAGGACATCAGAATCGACTCCGTCCTGCCGCCGGACTGAAGACCGAACAGCGTACCCCGATCATAAAGGAGATTGAATTCGACATAGCGTCCACGACGATATAACTGAAAAGAACGTTCGCGGTCTTCATACCGGGTATGTTTACGCCGTTGAACAATTGGCAAATACGCGGGAATATAATGGTTGCCGACGCTGCGCACGAATTCGAAGCAGCGATTGAAGCCCCAGTCGTTCAGATCATCGAAAAATAGCCCGCCGACACCGCGAGTTTCATTCCGGTGACGAAGAAAGAAATAATCATCGCACCATTTTTTAAAACGCTCATAGACTCCATCGCCGAAAGGCTCGCAGGTGTGTTGGGCTGTCTGGTGCCAATGAACAACGTCTTCCATTACCGGGTAATAGGGGGTTAGATCGAAACCGCCTCCAAACCACCACGCCGGTTCGTTCCGTGCACTTTCGGCCAGAAAAAAACGCACGTTCGCATGCGAGGTCGGCACATGGGGATTCAACGGGTGCACGACCAGCGAAACTCCGATTGCATGGAAACTCCGGCCGGTGAGTTCAGGACGCTGCGCCGTCGCGGCCACCGGTAGTGCGTCACTGCAGACATGCGAAAAATTCACTCCGGCCTGTTCGAACGTATCGCCGTTACGCAGAATACGGGTCCTGCCGCCACCGCCACCCGAGTACACCCATTGGTTTTCCTCAAACCGGGCAGTGCCGTCTTCATCCTGAAGACTTGTGCAAATCGAATCCTGGAGATCCAGTAGATACGATTTTACGAACTGAATGTCAGGAACACACATGAACCACGATACCGAACGCAATGAAATTGATATTTGAAAAGCACAATGTACGGTTTGTCCCCGCAATCGACAATGAATAACGAAAATTCTTGCTGGGTACGAAAATTCACTTCGCACTCGGCGTCCAGCGAAGCACCCAATATTCGATCGAAATCAAACAAAGACAGCGGAAACTAAACAATCTAATAGATTTAGAACCAGCGAATTGATTGAATGCCATTGCATCCATATATTTTGAGAAGTTGCTACACTCTATCTAATAAATAAGAAAATTTTTTCCGCGCCATCGGTATCCTCGAATTTATCAAATTGTCATTTCCAGGGAATAATATGCATTACAGCGATTCAAACAGCCAAAACAACGAATTACTGCGATTAGTGCTCCCTTTTCTAGCCAAACACAAGTTACCGGCCAATCCGATCGCTTACAACGTCTGCTACGAATATATCTCACATTCAAATAAAGCGGTCCGGAACGCGATCGACGCCAAGTTGGAAAACGGTCAGGAACTCACCAATGAATTCATGATTGCACTGTTCGAAAAATACATCAGTTCAAGAGATGAACTCAACCTCCGGCGCATCAACGACAAGATTAAGAGCATCATTAATAACCTGGCGAATGCGACCACCTCCGCGGACCATGAGGCGACTCGTTTTATCCAGTCGCTGATCCATTACAGCGATTCACTCGGAGGGAAACATGACGAATTCGCAATCGAAAAAATCGTCAAGAGCTTGCTATCCGATACCCACAGCATGCAGACGGCTACATCCCATATGCAGGCACAGCTTGATGAACACAAAAATGAAATCAATATTCTGCGCGCGCAGTTGGACCAGCTTCGTGAGGAGATCCTGATCGATGCGCTGACTGGACTCAGCAACCGCAAAGGGTTGGAACAAAAAATCGAAAAGGCGCTGTCAAAACAAAAGACATCCACCGATAGCTGCTGTGTTTTGATGATCGACATCGACCATTTCAAGAATATCAATGACACCTACGGTCACCTGATCGGTGATAAGGTCATCCGGTTTGTTGCTGATACCCTAAAAAAACAAGTCAGGGGCAATGACACGGTCACCCGGTTCGGTGGAGACGAATTTCTTGTGCTGCTTCCGAATACATCGGTTTCAGGAGCCCTGTCGGTAGCCGAAAACATCCGTTCGGCGATTGAAAAAACCCGGATAAAACGGCTGGAAACCGGCGAATTCATCGGCCATATAACGGTTTCCATCGGTGGGGCAAGATACTTGCTGGGCGAATCCGTCAATGAACTAATATCGCGTGCCGATGCCGCCTTATATAAATCAAAGCATAGAGGCCGTAACCGGGTCACCATTGACGAATGCGATGTGATAGCGCTGAAAACAACTCGTGCCTAAAACACCCGGCAGGCATTCATGGCCGCACTGGATCGGCGTCTCGATCCGGCCCTGACGAACGATCATCCAACGATCAAATAATCCTGCGACTGAAGAATCGGAGGAAACTTTCAAATCCCGAGCCGGACGGGATGGAGAGATCACAGTTGATTCAGAACGCACCGCTATCCTTCCAGCTCAAATTGCATCCGTGCCGGTCTCTCCGGTCCGAATGCGGACCGCATAGCCAACATCGATTACAAAGATTTTCCCGTCACCAATCTTACCGGTGCAGGCTGATTTGAGGATTGCATCGACCATTTGATCGAGGCTTTCGTCGCGCACCGCAATCTCAAGTTTGACTTTTGGCAAAAAGTCCACGATGTATTCAGCCCCGCGATATAACTCGGTGTGGCCTTTTTGACGCCCGAATCCTTTCACTTCCGTGACCGTGATACCGGAAATTCCGATTTCGGACAAGGCCTCCCGAACATCATCAAGTTTAAACGGTTTGATTATCGCAATTACCAGTTTCATATCCCCTCCTGTCTTTTTTGTTCGGAATGATACAAAGTTAAGGACTCACCAAATTTGACCAGTGCCGAGCACCCTATTAGTGCACAAACTTTTGCGCATGGTTAGCAAAAAGTATCTTCAAATGAAATCATTTTCCTCTTTGGATGTTTATTCAGCAACCAAGAAAATAGTGTATGGCACATCGTTTTCCACATTACTTTAATTGATCCAATTTTCCATACTCTAAACAATCCCGTTTCAATGCATTAATCCTGATTTCCCGTCTCTGCCTATCCGCTATGATACCGACCTACCATTCATTCCAATTTCCGCCCGCCAAACATTGCTCGGTGCGATAGTTTCAGCCGCGTACAGTTGGACTTCGAACGACGACTGAACTGGCCACTGCGGGACGACGTACGGACGATGCGACCGAGGAGCGTCTTCCGGGAAATCGGGCACACAAAAAGGCGCCGAAGCGCCCCTTCGTGTGCCGCAAAAAAGAAGCTTGACTCAGAGGTTGTAGCCCCTTTCATCGTGCAGCGCAATATCCAAGCCCTCGGACTCTTCCTCGCCGGCAACCCGCAATCCAATCACGATATCCACCAGTTTCAATAAAATAAAACTGGCAATTAGATCGTAAAGGACCGTGGCGATTACGCCAATGCCCTGATTCAGAACCTGGTTTGCGATCGTCGTGACACCGTCGGCAAATCCCGAACCGCCTAGCGCAACGTCGGCAAAGACGCCGGTCAATAACGCGCCAACAATTCCACCCGTGCCATGAACCCCGAAAGCATCCAGTGAATCATCGAAGCCCACGGCCTTTTTCACGTGCACAGCAACCAGGTAGCAACAAACTCCGGACACCGCACCAATGGCCAGCGCACCCATGGGGCCGACATAGCCGGAAGCCGGCGTAATGGCAACCAATCCGGCCACAGCGCCGGACGCTATGCCCAAGGCGCTCGGTTTACCGTGAATTTTCCATTCGACGAACATCCACGCCAGTGCGGCCGTGGCCGTCGCAATCTGGGTCACCGCCATTGCCATCCCCGCCGTGCCGTCAGCCGCCAGTTCACTGCCTGCATTAAAACCGAACCATCCCACCCAAAGCATTGCCGCTCCGACCAGCGTCAATACCATACTGTGCGGTAACATCGGCGTGGACGGATAGCCCTGACGTTTGCCGAGCATCAATGCGCAGACCAGGCCCGCGACACCGGCATTGATATGCACCACGGTTCCTCCCGCAAAATCCAGAACGCCCATTGCGCCGAGCCAGCCGCCGCCCCAGACCCAATGGCAGACCGGCGCGTAAACAATCGTGACCCAAAGCGCCATAAACCAGAGCATCGCGGAAAACTTCATGCGTTCCGCGAAAGATCCAACGATCAGCGCGGGAGTAATGATCGCGAAAGTCAATTGGAACATCGCAAATACGGTTTCCGGGATTGTGCCTTTGAGGGTATCGACTGCGATTCCGGACATGAACGCCTTGCTCAGATCACCGATTAATGCCCCCCCTTCCCCGAAGGCCAGGCTATATCCGTAAATCGTCCAGAGGACCGTGATCAGGCAGGTCAGCACGAAACATTGCATCATCACCGACAACGCATTTTTGCTGCGCACCATTCCTGCGTAGAACAAGGAAAGGCCCGGGATCGTCATAAATAAAACCAGAGCCATCGAAGTCAGCATCCAAGCGGTATCGCCAGAATCCAAAACCGGCTGTTCAGCGCTCGGGTCCTGGGCCAAAGCGAATGCCGGAACCATCACGGTCACAGTAAGAGCAAGCAGTTTGAGCCAACGATTGGATCTACTATTATGCTTTTGAAAATTTATCATTTTTATAATCTCATCCACGCTAAATTGAAGGCTCTTACAACATTAGAAGGCTCTTACAACGCTTCCGCACCAGTTTCGCCGGTACGTATTCGAATCACCTGCTCCAAATTGGAAACGAAGATTTTTCCGTCGCCAATCTTTCCCGTATTGGCCGTTTTCGTAATCACATCGACAACTTGATCCAACAGGTCATCAGAAACGGCGACCTCGAGCTTTATCTTGGGAAGAAAATCGACGACATACTCCGCGCCACGGTAAAGTTCGGTATGTCCCTTCTGGCGCCCAAACCCTTTAACCTCGGTCACGGTAACGCCAGTAACGCCGATATCAGAAAGCCCTTCACGCACATCATCCATTTTGAAAGGCTTCAGAATTGCAGTTACTAATTTCATAAATGCCCCCAGTGATTATTGAACCACGCCATTTTTGGTTAGGTCGATAAGGTACCGCACTGCCGAAACACATAGATTTGCTATACTGAGCAGTGCAGGCGATTTGTTGTTATTCAATAAAGCAGGGTCCGTGCCAGTTATTTTGATTCAATAGCTTAGAGATCGCCGGTGAAACATGTCCTTGAATCCGACCTCATTCGCACCGTATTTGTGCGTATTCCTAAAATGATTGCGCCATTCTAGTGCCTCCAATCCTCTGGACATTTCTACGTTGATTCGGCTACTCTACCCGACATGATTGACCGTTCCATCGATAATCTCGTCAAAAGGCTCGGCAATAGCCTTCCCCCCGGATTGCAGCATCTGCACGAAGATTTGGAAAAAAATTTTCGCGCCGTAATGCAGAATGCTTTTGCAAAAATGGACCTGGTTACCCGGGAAGAATTTGATATTCAACGAGCAGTCCTGGTAAGAACAAGGGAAAAGCTCGAAGCCCTCGAAAAACAGATCGCAAAACTGGAAGAAAAACTGCGTTCCTAAGTCTGGCCAACTGTTGCTGAATCAGTGTCCCTGGCCGTTATATACAGCCGAGCGCGTTGCGGAATCAAAGCTCCGCTGGTTACGGTGGAAGTCCACCTCTCGAATGGTCTTCCCGGCCTGTCGATCGTGGGATTGCCGGAAACTGCGGTCAAAGAAAGCAAGGACCGGGTGCGCGGCGCGCTCTTGAACTCACATTTCGAGTTCCCCGCGCGACGGATTACTATCAACCTTGCTCCCGCCGATCTTCCAAAGGAAGGAGGCCGGTTCGATCTTGCAATCGCGATCGGAATTCTTGCGGCATCCGGCCAGGTTGATAAGAAAGCCGCTCTGAATTATGAATATGTCGGTGAACTTTCGCTCAGCGGCGAGCTGCGTCCGATCAACGGCACGCTTGCGGTCGCTATTCAATCCGCGCTGTCGGGCCGCGAATTGATATTACCGAAGGAAAACGCCAATGAAGCATCGCTGGTCGAAAATTGTCGAATAATTGCTGCCGGCCATTTATTGGAAATCTGCGCCCATCTCAACCGCCGACAACTACTATTGGCATATCAGCCAGAATCCTTTATTCGCGCGACCCAGGGGCGTGGTGATTTTTCCGATGTCCATGGGCAATATCAAGTAAAAAGAACCCTCGAAGTTGCCGCCGCGGGCGGCCACAATTTATTAATGGTGGGTCCACCCGGCACCGGAAAATCAATGCTTGCATCGAGGTTTCCGGGTATTCTTCCGAGCTTGAGCGAAGAACAGGCTCTCGAAACCGCAACGGTTGCCTCAATCAGCGACGCAGGATTTGATCCCGCGTGCTGGAAGATCCCGCCTTTTCGAAGCCCGCACCACACCGCATCGGCAGCCGCTCTGGTGGGAGGCGGAAGCAACCCCAAACCCGGTGAAATTTCGCTCGCCCATAACGGGGCCTTATTCCTGGATGAACTTCCAGAATTTGATCGGAAAGTCCTGGAAGTTCTGCGGGAACCGCTCGAAACCGGAATGATTACAATATCCCGTGCCGCGCATCAGGCTAATTTTCCTGCCCGATTCCAATTGATTGCCGCGATGAATCCCTGCCCGTGCGGGTATCTTGGCGATTCGAGCGGCCGTTGTCATTGCACGTTGGAGCAGGTTCAACGCTATCGCAGCCGGATCTCCGGGCCATTACTGGACCGTATCGATATGCACGTCGAAGTATCCCGGGTCTCGCACGAAGTTCTTCGCGGAAGTGATGCTCCGGACGGAGAAACGAGCGCTCAGGTTCGGGCTCGAGTAATCGCCGCTAGAAACCGGGCACTGGCCCGAAGCGGCCAAGCGAATGCCGCGCTAACCCCCGCGGAAGTCAAAACGCATTGCCGGTTGACCGATGCCGGCCATCTTCTTATCGAGAAAGCCATGAACCAATTCGGCCTTTCGCACCGTGCTTATCACCGGATATTGAAAGTCGCGAGAACGATCGCGGATCTCGCCGATTCGAACGGCATCGAATTGAATCATGTAAGTGAAGCAATTGGGTATCGAAGACTGGACCGGAGCAATTAAAAAGGTCTTTCGGTTCCTGTCCGCATCGACTGGAACGTCCCGGACCGAAACTGTTGAGTCCGGTGATATTGCAGGCCGGCCGGATCAATCGCTTGGGGGCCTGCAGCTCACGCACGCCGAATTGCCTTAGCCCGCTGATCGCAATGAACGCGCGGACGGCGGCCGCAGATTGGCAAATTGAGCATCGGCGGTCTGGTATTCCAAACAACTTTACCCGGAAAGCAGGGTCAGAATAGAACCGGGGCGGGAAGCTTATTCTGATCACGTTTTGAGGTTACCCTATGGATCCGAATCGCATCGAAAAGCAGATTCTGCTGCCTGCGCCGCGTGAACGTGTGTGGCGCGCCATTAGTGACTCCAGGGAGTTCGGCAGTTGGTTTGGAGTCGCGTTTGATGGCCCCTTCGTGACCGGGCAGCAGTTGACCGGAAAAATTGTTCCGACCAGCGTGGACCCGGAAATTGCCAGCCTGCAGAAACCCTACGAGGGGACGGCTTTTACCTGTGTGGTTGAAACGATCGAGCCCATGCAGAGGCTTTCGTTCCGCTGGCACCCTTTCGCCGTGGAGACCGGTGTCGACTATTCGAAGGAGCCCATGACGCTCGTGCAGTTCGACTTGGAAGAAGCGACCGGCGGAATCCTGCTGACCATCACTGAGTCGGGTTTTGATCAAATTCCGGATGCGAGGCGCGCCAAGGCTTATTCTTCAAACGAGGGCGGCTGGAGCAAACAAGCCGAATTGATCCAAAAATATATTGCAAAAAATTGAGCCACGATCGAGGCAAAGGCAAAGAGTTAAGCTCGATAAGCCCAAATTTAAAACCGACTAAGCCGACCCGGAATGAGCCTGGCTCTGTATAACAAAAAGCGGAATTTCAAAGCTACACCGGAACCTCCTGGCAAAACAGGCCCATCCAGATCCAAGCTGTCGTTTGTCGTACAACGGCATAAGGCTACACGGCTCCATTATGATTTCAGACTTGAGCTCGACGGGGTATTGAAAAGCTGGGCGGTACCGAAAGGCCCTTCGTTAAATCCCCGTGACAAAAGGTTGGCCATGATGGTGGAAGACCACCCTTACGATTATAAAGATTTCGAAGGGATTATCCCCGAAGGTAATTATGGAGCGGGTATAGTTGAGATATGGGACAAAGGTAAACTCTCCGATCTCGACAATTCAGAAAAAAAGCTCGCGGAGAAAAATTTAAGAGCGGGAATCAGGGCAGGCAATTTGAAATTCAGGCTACATGGCAAGAAACTCGAGGGTGAATACGCGCTCGTAAAGCTCAACAACAGCGAAAATGCCTGGTTGCTTATCAAGCACAAGGACGCCTTTGCTACGACAAAAAAGTATGACAGCGAGGACCAAACGGCGAAAAACTCACCCATAAACCAAAGTCTGAGCGAGCAAATAACGACAAAACGTCGAAACAAAAAATTGCAACGACGGATAGCGAAGGCCAAACCGATCGGGGGTGAGATTCCAATAAAACCCGGAAAGCTGATGCCCCTGGCTGACCTTTCGCTACCAAAAAAAGAATTCACTCAGGAAAGCCCGGTTAAACCGATGCTTGCGCGGGAAATGGATAAAGTTTTCAGCGACAGGGAATGGATCTATGAAATGAAATGGGATGGATACAGGGCAATTGCAGAAGCGAAGAATGATTCGATAAGCCTATATTCACGGAATGGCATTTCCTTTAGCAGTTCCTATCCGCTGGTTGTGAACGCCTTAAAAATATTGGGTATCAACGCAATTATTGACGGAGAGGTCGTTGTTTTGGACGAGGACGGTAAATCCAATTTCCAAAAGCTGCAGCATTATAAAAGGAACCACAAGTACACGCTGCAATTCAGGGTATTTGATGTGCTTGCCATAAACGGCAGAAATACCTGTGAATTGCCATTGATCGAACGAAAAGAACTACTCCGGAAACTTTTACCGGAAAATGAAATAGTGAAATTTTCAGATCACATCGAGGAAAACGGAGAAGAATTCTTCGAGATGGCGCGGGAACGCGACTTGGAAGGAATAATGGCCAAGAAAGCCGATTCACTTTATTATCCGGGAACAAGAACGAGCGAATGGCTCAAAATAAAACACCACAAGACACAGGAAGCCGTGATAGCTGGATTCACGGCGCCGGCAGGTTCGAGAAAACATTTCGGCGCCTTGATCCTAGGTATTTATGAGGGAGAGGAATTGCAATACATCGGCCATACCGGCTCGGGCTTTAATGACAGGTCACTCAAGGAAATCGGTGTCCTTTTGAAACCGCTCGCCCAAAACAATTCTCCATTCTCTGCAAAGGTCAAAACCAATATGCCGGCCACCTGGGTGAGGCCGTTGCTTGTCTGTGAAATCAAATTCACCGAATGGACGCGGGATGGAAGCCTGCGACATCCCATTTTCTTACGACTGAGGGAAGATAAAAAAGCGAAAGAAGTGACCAGGAATGGAGCAAAGACAGTTGGGCAAATCATTAGCGACGAAAAATAAAGATACTTCAAAAACCACTTTGAAAAAACCGGTCCATTAATACTCCAGCGGCGAAGAACAAAGAGCACATTAATATCCGACAAGTTTGCAATCGTTCGAAAACAGACTTAACGTCAACGATCTGTTCGAAATTGCCTGGATGCCCGCCACAACCATTCAACCACTGTCATTATCAGTCAATTATCGACCGACTAATCGTAGCAGTCGATTGGCTACAATAGGTTGGCTGGTGCCGTTTGAAGCTATACTCGATCTCTATCCAAAAATGCCGGATATTTTTTTTATTAATCCAAACCACTTGGTGGGACTAAACACTTTTCCAATCTCAAAGACAAAGGCTGCTATTTTGCGCTGAACGATTTCGGGAGTGGTCTCTCTTCATTTGCTTATCTAAAAACGTTGCCAGTGGATTTTCTGAAGATAGACGGTCGATTTGTAAAGGATATAGTGGTCGATCCCATCGACTACGCGATGGTGGAAGCAATCCATCGTGTAGGACATGTTGGACGGAGCCGCTTCGCGGAGAAGAGCCCGGTCTCAGGTAAAAACGGAGTTTGCATCACATCCGTAAGCCGGTGCTCCATTAGGCCGATGCAATCCGACCATCACGATACTTCTTGTTGGGGTCGGGACTCTGGG
>JBGTCG010000014.1:0-38962 GCA_041748915.1 Methylococcales bacterium | reverse complement strand
AACAGAAGCGCCCGGACCGGGATCGGCAAATCCGCGGTGAAGCTGCCGATCAATGCGAGCAGATGCGCTGCGGTTAATAGCCCGATATACAACCTCGACCGGTCAGGCGATATTTGCAGCGACAGAACGGATGATTCTGACAAGATTCAACAGCTCCGCATCGCGCGGGTCTTCCTGCGCGATAAAAAATCGCTGCAATTCCGGATCCGGAAGATCGAGCAGCGTTTCGAACAGCCGCTGTTCGTCGACGGACGCAGCCTCATAACGGCGGTCCAGATAGCGTGACAGAATCAAATCCAGTTCGAGGCTGCCGCGGCGGCACAACCACCGCAATCTGGACCGGTTACTCAAATCGATCGACGGGCTATTGCCGCTGGACGATCAGCTTTTTGATTTCGGCAATCGCTTTGGCCGGATTCAAGTGCTTGGGGCAGGTATCCGTGCAGGACATGATCGTGTGGCAACGGTACAGTTTGAACGGATCCTCGAGCGCGTCCAGCCTTTCTCCGGTATTTTCGTCCCGGCTGTCGGCGATCCAGCGGTAAGCCTGCAGCAGGATCGCGGGGCCGAGATACCGCTCGCTGTTCCACCAATAACTTGGACAGGCCGTCGAACAACAGGCGCACAGAATACATTCATACAGACCGTCCAGTCTGGCGCGGTCCTCAACGCTTTGCCGCCGTTCGCGGTCGGCGGGCGGCGGGGTCTGGGTTTCGATCCAGGGCTTGATCGAGGCATACTGCGCGTAAAAATGGGTCATATCCGGAACCAGGTCCTTGATTACCGCCAAATGCGGCAGGGGATAGATTCGAATGGTACCGCCCAGATCCTCGATCGCCTTGGTGCAAGCCAGGGTATTCTTGCCGTTAATGTTCATGGCGCACGAACCGCACACGCCTTCGCGGCACGATCGCCTGAAGGTCAATGTGGAATCAATCTCGTTCTTGATTTTAATGATCGCGTCGAGCACCATCGGTCCGCAGGCGTCGAGATCGATTTCGTAGACATCCATTCTGGGATTCTCACCGCGATCCGGGTCCCAACGATAGACTTCGATACGTTTAAGGTTACCAGTCCGGTTCTCGGAAAAATGTTCGTTTCCAGCTTGGACGACGGAATTCTTCGGCAGTGTAAATTCAACCATGACTCTTCCAGATTCAATGAGATTAATTCGGACGTCAATAGACCCGCTTTTTCGGCGGAATCGCTTCGATTTCGCCGGTCAATGTATAGAGATGGACAGGGCGGTAGCCGATCCGGGTCGTTCCGTCGTCGTCCCGCCAGATCACTGTATGTTTGAGCCATTCCTGGTCATTCCGGTCCGGATAATCCTCTCGCGCATGGCCGCCCCGGCTTTCGGTGCGATTTGCGGCGGACCGGATGGTCACGCTTGCTTGCGCTATCAGGTTATCCAATTCGAACGTCTCAACCAGATCGGTATTCCAGATCAGCGAGCGGTCCGCAACGGCAACGTCCCGGAAAGATTCTTCGACCCGACTGATTTTCTGAACGCCTTCGCCAAGTACGTCACCGGTCCGGAAAACGGCGGCATGGTTCTGCATCGCCCGCTGCATATCCAGCCGGATATCGGCGGTTTTGCGGCCGCCGTTCGCATGGCGTGCCCTGTCGAAACGGTCCAACGCCTTTTCACAGGCGTTCCTGGAGATCGGTTTATGCGCCGCGCCCGATTTGATGATTTCGGAACAACGCCATGCCGCGGCCCGGCCGAATACGACCAGATCGAGCAGCGAATTGGAACCGAGCCGATTGGCTCCGTGAACCGAGACGCAGGCGGCCTCTCCGATGGCCATCAAGCCGGGTACGATCGTGTCCGGATCGCCGTCTTTGAGGGTCACCACCTCGCCTTTGTAATTGGTCGGAATCCCGCCCATGTTGTAATGCACGGTCGGGATGACCGGAATCGGCGCATTGGTTACATCGACCCCCGCAAAAATTCTGGCCGTTTCCGCGATACCGGGCAGCCGTTCCATGATTACATCCCTGCCCAGATGTTCCAGATGCAGATAGGCATGATCCCTTTCCGCTCCGACACCGCGGCCTTCGCGGACCTCGATCGTAATCGAGCGGCTGACCACGTCCCGCGATGCGAGGTCCCTGGCGCTCGGCGCGTAACGTTCCATGAAACGCTCGCCTTCTGAATTGGTCAGATAACCGCCTTCACCGCGAACCCCTTCGGTGATCAGACAACCCGAACCGTATATCCCGGTTGGATGGAACTGGACGAATTCCATGTCCTGCAACGGCAGTCCGGCGCGCAATACCATCGCATTGCCATCGCCGGTACAGGTATGCGCGGAAGTGCAGGACAAATAGGAGCGCCCGTATCCGCCGGTAGCCAGCACCGTCATATGGGACCGGAACAGATGGATGCTGCCGTCGTCGAGACACCAGGCCAGCACTCCTCGGCATTCTCCATCTTCCATAATCAGATCCAGCGCGATATATTCGATGAAAAACTCGGCGTCATGTTTCAGCGATTGCTGGTATAGCGTCTGCAAAATCGCATGGCCGGTGATATCGGCCGCCGCGCAGGTCCGCTGCGCGGTCCCTTCGCCATAGTGCGTGGTCATCCCGCCGAACGGCCGCTGATAGATCTTGCCTTCCGGGGTTCTGGAGAAAGGAACCCCATAATGTTCGAGCTCGATAACCGACGGAATCGCTTCCCGGCACATATATTCGATCGCATCCTGATCGCCGAGCCAGTCCGATCCCTTGACCGTGTCGTACATATGCCATCGCCAATCATCTTCGCTCATGTTCCCGAGTGCCGCGCTGATGCCCCCCTGCGCGGCCGCGGTATGACTGCGGGTAGGAAACACTTTGGTAATGCAGGCCGTCTTCAGCCCCTTTTGCGCCATTCCAAAGGTAGCGCGAAGCCCGGCTCCGCCCGCTCCAACGACGACCGTATCGTAATAGTGTTCCTTGATTTCGTAACTTTGGACCATGGGATTCCCGTGCTTATCCGGCAGTAATGATACGGAATGTAGCGTACAACGCCGTCAGGGCATAGAAGACTAAAATCAGTTTCGTCGCCAGGACCCCGGCGATTTTCATCCATTCGGTATGCACGTAATCCTCAATGATGACTTGTATGCCCATCATCGCATGGTAAAAAGCCGCGATAACGGCGGAGATCAAAAGCACCGTATTCCACGGCGATGAAATCCAGTCGACGATTGTCTGGTAGTCCGCGCCCGGAACCATGACGATCGCAATTCCGAACCATAAAGTGAGTGGAATCAGTGCAACGGCCGTGACCCGTTGACCCCACCAGTGATGGGAGCCTTCTTTGGCCGAGCCTAAACCGCGAGCTCGGGAAATGGGGGTTCTAAAATTCATTGGGACCCTCCCGCTCAAACCAAAAGCCGGACAATCCAGACCAACACGGTCAATCCGGCCGCGGCGCCGATTTCGATCACGGCGTTACGATCCAGTTCGGCGCTTTCGAACGTGAACCCGGCATCCCAGACTAAATGCCGGATCCCATGAACAAAATGGAAAAACAACGCAAATGTCCAGAAAAAAAGTAAAACACGTCCGAATCCGGATTCGAGAAAAGACTGCGTGTCCTGGAAGGCTGAGGCGCCTTCTGCAATCCCCATCAACCAGATTACCAGGTAGATCATTCCCACTGCCGCCGCGACGCCGGTCGCACGATGAACGATCGAAGTAATCGCCGTCAGGGGAAGACGATAAATTTGTAAATGCGGCGACAATGGCCGGTTCATAGGTACTTTCACGGTATGCCCCGAATCAAAAATTACGCAACCAAATTCGCGTTTCAAACCACGGAATTAGAAATCGATGCAACGTCCTTTCTTTTCCCAATCTCCGTAGCGGGTCGGCTCAAGCCCAGTTGGTCCTCCGGATTCCTTGGGTTTGTCGGCAGCGAGGGGCTTCGGGAATTGGTCATGCTTTTGTTGAGAATCCGCTGTATCATGCTTTTCTACAGACATTGTCCTTTCACGTTGCTAGGAGTCGAAAGGGCGCATTTTATACTAATTTTTTTCAAAAATCATAGAGTCTGGAAGCAATATGAATCGGAACTGGCAGACCTTTCTGACGACGCGAACTTTGAATCCGGATCCTGCCGGCGATGGTAACGAAAGCCCCGATTCGCTGATTGCGCGGCCTGCGGTCATTGAAACCAGTCAGTACTCCATTCTTGCAGTAACCGGACGGGATGTGGCAACTTTCCTGCAGGGACAGACGACCTGCGACGTACTCGGATTGCAAAACGGCGGGGCGACTCCGGGAGCGATCTGCAATCCCAAAGGCCGAGTTCTGACGACCTTCATTCTGTTTATCCACGAAAACGGCTTTCGTCTCCTGTTGCCGGAGGCACTGGCCCCGGCCGTTGAAAGAAAGCTGCGCATGTACATTCTTCGCGCCCAGATCAGCATCGAGAATATCACGGATTCCGTGGCGGTGTTCGGACTTTCGTGCCAGGATTTCCCGGAATCGATCGGGAACCCGCAAGGATCCGCAGGTGATCAGCGATACCCGGTCATCCACGCTGAAAATCGGCAAATCGTCCAATTCGGCCCGCATCAATGGCTGTTTATCGCGACTGCCGAAGCGGCCGAACGGCAGTGGATCGATCTTGTTCGCCTCGACGGTTTCACCGAACGGACTAATGAATATTGGAATTTGTTATGCATTCTGAATGGAATACCAACGCTTACCACCGCAACCGCCGAGATTTTTATTCCGCAAATGATCAACCTCGACGCGCTCGGCGGCATCAGTTTCAAAAAAGGTTGTTATACCGGCCAGGAAATTGTCGCCCGAATGCATTATCTCGGAAAACTCAAACGGCGCATGATTTTGGCGGCAATGGAATCCGCTCGGCTGCCCGCGCCAGGCGAACCGGTTTTCGTCGCGGGGAGTGAGCAAAGCGTCGGCCAGATAGTCAATGCGGCTTATCTGCGCGACACCGAAACGCGGTTATTGGCCGTGCTCCAGGTCGATCAGACCGATTCGAATTCCCTTCATCTTTCCGGTGATCTTGCTTCTCCGTTCAAAGTCCTGGAATTGCCCTATACTTTCTAGCAGCATGAATATCGACCCCGTGTTCTGAATCGATTGAATTGAGGAGACTATAGCGCTAATGAAGCTTGCGAACGAGGAGGATCTCCTGGAATTTGTACTGACCGAGATCACCACAAACCGGCTTGTCTTGCCCACCCTTCCGGACGTCGCGATTAAAGTTCAGCGAACCATCAACCAGGGTGATGTTTCCGCGAATCAAATTGCCGACATCATCGCTACCGACACCGCGTTGGCCGCGCGATTGATCCAGATCGCCAACAGTCCGCTATACCGGGGCAGACAGCAAATTGAAAAACTGCAAATAGCCGTGGCGCGGCTCGGCAACAATACCGTCCGCGCACTGGTCACCAGCCTGGTGATGCAGCAGGTTTTCAAACCCGGCTGCAAGGATCTCGAACAGTACTTTCGCAGCATCTGGGAACACAGCGTAAATGTCTCGGCGATCGCGCGAGCGCTGGCCAGCCAGTGCAGGCACCTCGATCCGGATCAGGCCATGCTCGCCGGGCTGATTCATCAGATTGGCAAATTGCCGATTCTGATCGTAGGGTCCCGAACCGAAATCCTGCTCGACGATCGAACCCGATTTGATTGGATGCTGAAAAACCTGCACCCTCTGATCGGTAAAATGATTATGGACGCCTGGGAATTCCCCTCATCGTTGCGCCCGGTTGCGTCGGAATATCGGAATTTCAAACGAAACGTTTCGCCCGCGGCGGATTACGTCGATGTTGTGCAGGTAGCCTACATCCAGAACCGGATCGGCTCGAATACTAATCCAGAGGAACTGGATTTCAGGAACATCCCGGCGTTCACCAAGCTTGGGCTCACGCCCGACATCGAAGTCCTGGAAATCGAAGGACTTTCTGAAACAATCCAACAGGTCCACGCGTTACTGGCGTGACCATCAATCACACCGTAGCCCAACGCTGGTTAAGGAAACGCTGAATAAATCCATCCCGGATTTCTCAGCGGTCGGCAACCCCGCCAATACAATTTGGGGTTGCCCTACAAAATC
Organism: Methylococcales bacterium; assembly: GCA_041748915.1. GTDB lineage: Bacteria > Pseudomonadota > Gammaproteobacteria > Methylococcales > UBA1147 > UBA1147. The sequence goes on along the minus strand of JBGTCG010000014.1, from coordinate 32,874 downwards.
AGACGCTTACAGCGTCCGATTTTGGCAGTGCATCCTTGCACTCCGGGACGGAGGGTTGCCCGCTTAACCCAGGATTAGAAATCGATACGGACTGCGGTTTCCAGGATATCGGGATTCAAACCATTGAAGCAGGCGATCGGAGCGTTGTTACCATTGCTGGGAAAGGTGCAGTTGCCGGCGGCGGCCGTCTGGGTAGCGAAGACATGGACCCAATCGGTCATGAAGCGGACACGGGGCGTCAGATACCAGTTTACGCCCACCGTACCGGCACTGATGGAACCGCCATGGATATGTTGAGTGTTCAAGTCCACCAAGTCATAACGCACCGCCAGTTCCCACGCGCCCCAGCCGTTTCCAGATAGAAAGTTCCGCTTGGGGATCAGGCGGTTCCAGCTCCCCTTCTTGTCGTCGTAGGGGCGTGTTTCACCGGTAAGGAACCAGCCTGCCTGAACATAGTAGCCTTCAAGTAGTTCGCCGCCGGCGTAGCCCAGGCCGGAAATCTGAGCGTTCATGTATTCGGCTCCAGCATGAAACGGACCGAGCACGCCGGCGAGTTCGGTGCCGAACATCGCTACCGAGTCGGCTTCCCTGAAACCCGCTGTGCCCCTGACGCCTGTGGTTAAATTGCCGGTATTCACCCAATTGGTGCGGTCTATATCGGTGTCCGGCTGGGAAACGTATTGCCAGCCTCCGGTCCTGAGCGTGCCGTCAGGATTGAAGTTGTTGTTCACGCTGCGCCAGGATCCCCACACGCCGGTGTGAATGAGATTGCCTTTACCGTCCTTATAAGGCAGGATCGTCGCGCGGCCGACCAACTGGTAACTCGTATCGCCACTAAATCCGTTGCGTTGGGTATTGCCCGCAGCAGTGTTGCTGGAGCTGTTCCCTGGTGCGGGCGCCGCGACCGACTCGGTGGTAATGGCGCCCCGCAAAGTCCAGGGCATTTCGTATACCGTATTGAACGTTTCTCCAAACAGCCCCACCTGGTATTTGCTGTTCGGTCCGGCTTCGATAAAGGCATTATTCGGCAGCGAGCGTTCGATAAAGGTCAGATAATTGTTGCTCATCACCGACTCCATGCTTTTGCCTTCGTTGGCCTGACCAACGGTCAAAGTAAACGGTGTTAATCCGAGGTATTGAATATAAGCGTCGGTAATTCCGTTGATGGCGCCGCCGTTTCGAGCCCAGTCGTACTCGAAACGGTAGCCATAATCCTTGAACAGAATACCTTCGGTATAAAGACGCGCACGGCGGAATCCCGCGCCATTGGCGAGATCCGTGCCCGGTGGGCCGTTGTCATTGAAGTTTACTTGGGTATCCACCTGAATTCGTCCGCCGAGCTTCCATTTAGAATTGCCATCGGCCGCTTCGACTTCAAGTCCTTTTTCTCCAAGCTTCACGTGTCCGGCATCCTTGTCTTCCGATTTGGCCGGAGCCTCTGCTACCGTCTTCGCAGCGCTCTGCTTCTTGCTAAGGGTATTGTACTGGTCCCTGGTAATTGCACCGTTTTTTTGCAGTATTTCGAGCAGATCATTACCACCGGCATCGCCGTCTTTTCGACTCAGGAAGTCATGTTGCTGTTCGGTGATGATGCCGTTCTTGAACAGAATGTCGAGTAATTCCTTATCGGCGGCGGCGGAAATGTTCGGCAAAACGACTGCAAACAAGACAGCGGCCGCTTTGAGACAGCGGCGAACATGAATTGAACCATGCATTTGTTTCATATTGACCCTTTTATTCAAAAAAACGATTATGCCGAACTCGCATTCCAGGAATGGGGTAGGGTTTACGGTGGGAATGATCGACCGGTTCCGGCAGTCGCGGGACCACCTGGTTTGGCGGTCGTGTTCCCGAGCTTCGTACCGAATTGTCGCGATGGCAATTTTCTACAACGAGCCATTGCAAAAACGCACCGAAGAATATGTCAGTAAGGTAACAATTCTGTTACAACTTTATTACAAAATGATGACAAGCCGGTTTTTTACAACGGAATGCTGCCTATCCGGCGGCAGATCAGCGGTAAGCTACCCAAGTGGACCTTTCGATCGAATGATGGACCGGGGGCCTCTCCGCGCCAGCCGGAAATGTTTCGGTCCCGGCAATTATTTTTCAATTAAAAAAATGTAAAATACCCGCGGTGTTGGAAGCTTTGCCGGTGGAATAGCGATCCGACCGATATCGTGGCCGGAAATTTGTTGGCGGGACGCCACCTTCCACCCTGAAAATCAATTCGTTCCTATCAGGATTAATCAATGTCACCACGAGTCGGGATCGTGATGGGTTCCAGATCGGACTGGGAAACCATGCGGCATGCCGAGGAAATGCTGAACCGCCTGAAAATTCCTTGCGAGGTTCGCGTGGTCTCCGCGCACAGAACACCCGATCTTTTGTATTCCTATGCGAGTGAGGCCAAACAACGCGGACTCGAGATTATCATCGCGGGAGCCGGCGGCGCAGCCCATTTACCAGGCATGCTTGCAGCCAAAACCATCTTGCCCGTACTCGGTGTCCCGATCCGATCGAAAGCCCTGAACGGGCTGGATTCCCTCCTGTCCATTGTGCAGATGCCGGCCGGCATACCGGTCGGTACACTTGCGATCGGCAAGGCCGGAGCCGTCAATGCATCGCTGCTCGCGGCTTCCATACTGGCCATCAAATATCCGGAATACGCAAAGACTCTCGAAGAATTACGGAATCAACAAACCGCAGCGGTGATTTCGGATTCCGATCCGAGGAAAACTCCATGAACGTCGGAATCATCGGTGGCGGCCAGCTTGCCCGAATGATGATGCTCGCGGGCTATCCGTTGGGATTGCGGTTTATCACCCTCGATCCGGCCGCGGATGCATGTGCCGGGCAAGTCGGGGAACTGATTCAGGCGGATTACGATGATGCTGAAGCACTCCGCCACCTTGCCGCAGATACGGACGTCGTAACGTTCGAATTCGAGAACGTCCCGGACGCGAGCATTGAGATCCTGTCCGGTCAGGTCACGGTTTTCCCACCGACTGGTGCCTTGCGTGTAGCCCAGGATCGGCTGACCGAAAAAACCTTGTTTCGGGAACTCGGGATAGCAACGCCCGGATTCAGGGCGGTCAACTGCGTTCAGGATCTTGAAACTGCGGCCCTGGAATTCGACCTGCCGATGATCCTGAAGACCAGAAGGCTGGGATACGACGGCAAGGGACAAATCAGAATTAATTTACCGGATGAAATGATTCCGGCCTTCGAGAAAATGGGCGGCGTGCCTCTGATCGCCGAACAGTTTATCCCCTTCGACCGGGAAATCTCCATTATTGCGGTTCGCGCACCGTCAACAGAAACGCGCTACTATCCGATCACCGAAAACACACATCGCGATGGAATCCTGCATCTGTCGGTTTGCCGGCCCGGGGACACGAAACAGCTCGCGGCCGAAAGCTACATGGATCGGATTTTGCAGCGGCTCGAATACGTCGGGGTATTAGCCCTGGAATGCTTTGCAATCGACGGCACGTTAATGGCCAATGAAATCGCTCCGAGGGTCCATAATTCCGGGCACTGGACCATTGAAGGCGCGGAAACAAGCCAGTTTGAAAATCATCTGCGAGCCATTGCGGGCCTGCCATTGGGCTCGACGGCCGCCAAGGGATACTCGGCGATGGTGAATTTTATCGGTGATTTGCCGTCACCGGGTGCGGTCCTTGCGTACGACGACATTCATTTCCACGCCTATGGAAAAGAAGCCCGGCCCGGCCGAAAAGTCGGGCACGCGACCATAAATACAACGGATCCAGCCGTTCTGGCCGGCAAAATGGAAAAACTCGTCCGCATGAGTCTGGACCATTCGGGAAGAAATGCATTTGACGTTGCGCCAAAGCACACGACAACGGCATCACGATAGTCCGAACCGCCGCCATGCCGCCCTTGATCCTGGTGGGAGTTACCAACACTGTATGCCGGCTGGATTCATCGTAGCCCGCGCGGAATTTCTGCTATTTTTACGGTCGAATGAACTCGAATTTCCGACCACCGAAGACAACTGCACCGGGAGCCACGCATGTCCAAAAACCATAGAAAACAGCGGTCCCGCGAATCCGGACAGCAGCAAACGATCCACAATCCGGTTGCCAAATATGCACACCGAACCAATCGCTGCTGTGCGTTTCGCGATCGCACCCGATATCGACGGCAATCGAAATACCAAGATCGAGAACCTTTTCCCGTTCCGGCGTTACTTCTGGCGTAACTGGAAAGGGTTCTCCGATAGCACAGTTCCTGCAACGTCACGGCGGTCGGACTCACCCGGTTCGGGTCGGGACCGGACGCTATCATCGGTACGACGGCTCAACGAATGGAACATTTGTGTTTCAATACTTATCGTCATGTTCCCGGAGGTGAATTCCTCCGAACAGGTTACCCATCAGTGCGCCAAAAAAGGTAGAAGCACTGCAAATGGCAATCCAATAATAAAAGCGATCGAGGTGGCCGTAAGCCATCATCGCCAATAGTACGAAGTAAATCACCAAACCATATATAAGTGGGCGTAACATAACCAGTCTCCTGATCTAATTTCCCATTCAGCCAATGAGGGATGAAGGGGCGCTGCGTTGGAAGGGTTTCGTCAAACTTTTTGACTTGGTTATCAGATTACCCGTTTAACGCATTGGAGGCTGTTAGCTGCGTCACATCCGATTAGTGCAATATTCAAGACCACATCCGGCTCAATAGCGTGAATCAACGAGCCCGGGCTTGAATTATTGATTGGGTCCGATAGCGCCCGGGACTGCGGCAGGAATCGCCCGGGCGCATTTTCGGAAATGCCGGTTCGAACGGTTCGACTCATCAGGCTTGCGCAGACAATGAACCACGAACGGACAGCGTTACGGAAAGGCGACAATGACCTGGCGGCATTCCAGTTCGATATTTTTTTTGCGGCAATGATGACCTCCCGGCGTTTCCTCGCAATTCATTTCACCCTTGTTTTTGATTTCGGCCAGAGACCAGCCGTTGGCGATGGTTTCCCGGCAGGCCTCCTTGGCAAATTGTTCCAGTTCGGATTCGGCTTTTTGCATGGCCGCTTCCGTGTCTTTTTGAAAACCGGTATATATGGAAGTCAGCTGAATCGTTTTGTAGTTATACTCCGGCGGACCACCTTCCTTGCCGCAGGCACTTATCACCAGACAAGATACCACAATCAATAGTTTTTTCATTTTCATTCTCTCCTTCACGATAGTAAGAATTCATCGACCAGTGCTGGCCGGAAACCCGCGGTTGCAATCGGCGATAGGCCGATCGCTTCGGCTTCATGGCGCGACCGTCGATCTGACATTCTAATCGCGGGGTTTCGATTGGTCGAAGAGTTTTACCCGGCTTCCGAATGGCACAGGATTCCGACTCGACAATAGCCCTCAGAAATTCGGTTAAACCGGCTGGAGTTGTTCCGGAAATGCCCACAAGGCGCCAATGCGACGCATCATAGCTCGGCCGTCCGGGCGACCGTATAACAGGGGCGGTAGTCGCCGCTCAACTTCATTCGTCCCTGAACCGTAAAGCTTTGTAAAAGCCGGTCGACGGCTTCGATCAGATCCGCATCGCCGCGAAGTTGCAGAGGACCGTGCTTTTGCACCATCCGGATCCCGTTTTCCTTGACGTTTCCGGTCACAATTGCCGAACACGCCCGTCTGAGCTCGACCGCTAATTCGTGATTGGGCAGTCCGCGGCTCAGCTTGAGATTGGCGACCGATTCGTGATTGACTTCGAACGGACGTTGATGGGCCTCGGGGATAGTCAACAACCAGTTGAAATAATAGGCATCGCCATCACGCCGGCGTTGATTCTGAACATCCTTGATTTTCCGGGTGACGGTTCGACCGACTTCAACCGGATCCGCGATAATGACGTCATATTTTTCCCGGATTTCCCGGCCCAGGGTGAAGGCCAGGAAATGATCCAGTTCAGCGAAATATTCCGCAGACGTTGAAGGGCCGGTGAACAGTACGGGTAATTGCAGTTCGGCATTGGCCGGAGACAGGAGAACACCCATCAGATAGAGGATTTCTTCCACGGTGCCAACCCCGCCCGGAAAAATCAGGAACGCATGGCCAAGCCGTAGAAAGGCTTCCAGCCGTTTCTCAATATCCGGCAGAATGACTAAATCACTGACGATCGGGTTGGGTGATTCGGCCGCGATGATTCCGGCTTCGGTGAGTCCCAGGTAGCGGGCGTCGTAATTCCTTTGTTTGACATGCCCGACCGCGGCGCCCTTCATCGGCCCTTTCATTGCGCCCGGGCCGCAACCAGTACAAATATCGAGTCCTCTGAGCCCCAGTTGATAGCCGATTTCTTTGGTGTAATCGTATTCGATACGCGGGATCGAATGACCGCCCCAGCAGACCACGACCCGGGGATTTATACCGGGCTGCATTACCTGCGCGTGTTTCAGGATATGAAAAATTGCGTCGGTAATGTCGGAGCTTCGCGTCAGATCGTAACGGACCGGGTCGCTGATTTCGGTGCCGATATAAACAATATCCCTGAGCACCGCAAACAAATGCTGACGGATGCCTTCGAGCATGCGTCCTTCAATGAAAGCGGTGCGCGGGGAATTCCGAATAATGAGCTTCAGACCGCGGGTTCCGCGCGCGACTTCAATCGAGAAATCGTGGTAGCGTTCGAATATCTGGACCGCATCGTCGCATTCATTGCCGGTATTCATCACCGCCAAAGAGCAGCGCCGGAATAGTTCGTGCAGATCGAAGTCGTGCACGCCTTCGATCAGCGCGGCCAATTCCCGTCGGGACAGGAGTTCGAGGTTGCCGCGGGGTCCGACTTCGGCATAAGGCATTTTGAGCCCTTCCCGATCTCCGGCCGGGCAGTTTAACGGTAACGGTTCAACCGAATTTTTGGGCATTATTGGCTATAGTTCGCGATCGATTCACCCATTACGAAATTGAAGCTAGGCAAATTCCTTCAGCGGAAGCTTCATCCGGTTTTATTAATTGGTCTTGACGGATGCCCGCAACGATTCGAGCGAGTGGCATGGGGGCAGGCAGGATCTGGCGGTACAGACGTAGGCGACGGTTCGACCGGCCGGATTGCGCTGCGCTAAAATGCCCGGAAGATTTTCCGAATCCGGAGGAACTTCAAGAACGATGAGATCAGGCTGATACTCATCTATCAGAATGTTTTTCCATTCCGCGGCGGACTCCCCTCTGAGCACGACCGTGCGCGGCGCGTGAAATGAATCCTCCAATGCAATCAGTAAGGCGCAGTGCGCAGTCGGAAATCGTGATATCGATGCCGCGGCGGCGTCAAACACACGGTTTGCGGTATCCAGATATCCGACTTCACCCAAAATATGGCCCAGACGGCCCAAAGCGTAGGCGGCGACCCCATTTCCCGAGGGAGTCGATTCGTCCATCATCGGTTTCGGCCGGTGAATCAGCTTTTCGTGGTCGTTAGAGGTGAAGAAAAATCCGCCGGAACTCTTGTCTTCGAATTGGTCGATCAGAATATCTGCAAGCTGTTTTGCCCAGCCGATAGCGGAGGTTCGCCACCGTGCCTGGCCGAGTTCGATTGCCGCGTCGATTAGATAGGCGTAATCGTCGAGATAGGCATTCAAATGGGAATGTCCGTCCTTATGCGTCGCCAGCAAGCGATCGTTTGCCCAAAGCTCATTGCGGAGAAAATCGAATGCACGGTAAGCCGAATCGATTAAATCGGTTCGGCCGAAGACCTTGCCCGCGACCGCAAGGCCCTTGATCATCAGAGCATTCCAGGAAGTCAGGATCTTATCGTCACGGCCTGGTGCAGTCCGCAGAGAGCGGCCCGCCAGCATTTTCCTGCGTGCTGATTCCAGCAACAACTCGGCCTCACCTTCGGTGATGCCGAGTTTCGATCCGACCGACGGCAGCGGCTCCGCAACCTGAAGATGCCAACGCCCTTCGAAATTCGCCGGGCGCCCGAGTCCATAATGGGTTTGAACGACTTGAGCTTCGTCGGGCTCCAAAAGCGCCTCGATTTGCTCCCGTGTCCAGACATAGAATTTTCCTTCCTCGCCCTCGGAATCAGCATCCCTCGACGAGTAAAAGCCCCCTTCGGGCGACTGCATGTCGGTGATCACCCAGTCGGCGATCCGCAGCGCCGTATCCCGGAACAGCGGGTTTCGAGTGATCATCCAAGCCTGCGCATATAGGGACAACAGCGGCCCGTTGTCATACAACATTTTTTCGAAATGCGGAATATTCCATCGATCATCGACGGAATAACGGCAGAATCCGCCGCCGATCTGGTCGGCGATCCCTCCCTGAGCCATTTTTTCAAGACTGAAAATTACCGCACGCAATAATGCGGCGTTCTGTTTTCCAGTGCGATGCCAGCGGCCAAGCAAAAATTCCATTTCCGAACAGTGAGGAAATTTAGGCGCCTGGCCGAAGCCGCCATAAATGGAATCAAAGTTTTCCAGGCTTCCCGAGGTCGCCTGATCCAGAATCGAAGCGTCGACAGAGGCTCCGGATTGCGGCAAATCAGTGGCATGCATCGCTTCGAAAAACGAAGCATTGTGCTGTATGATTGCGTCCTTTTGCTCCCGATAATAATCGGCCGCCTGCAGTAGTATGGTCTGGAACGGCGCCATGTTGTAACGGGCTCGAGGCGGGAAATAGGTTCCTCCGAAAAATGGGACGTGCTCGTGCGGGGTCAGGAACATGTTCAGCGGCCATCCTCCCGGGCGACGGGTCAGCAACTGGTGCGCAAGCTGGTAAATTTTATCGATATCCGGCCGTTCTTCCCGGTCGACCTTGATATTTACGTAGAACTGATTCATGACTTTTGCTATTTCCGGATCTTCAAACGATTCGTGGGCCATGACATGGCACCAGTGACACGCGGAGTAGCCGATTGACAACAGGATTGGCTTGTCCTCGCGCCGAGCGAGTTCAAGCGCCTCTTCGCACCATGGATACCAATCGACCGGGTTTCCGGCGTGCTGCTGAAGATAGGGGCTGGTTTCGTGTTGCAGGCGGTTTAAAGCCGTATTGCTCATGATGGCGCACCATTATGGTGGAAGCGTATCATGCATTTGAACGTGGGCTCTTGCCAAAGTCAACCGATAGAATCATGAAGGTCATTCTTTTTATTTTGATTGCGGTAGTGGTGATCGGTGCAGATGCGTTGATATTACTCAGAACCGCAACGAAACCGAAAATTCCCGAATCGGCCAAACCAGCGGCGTGCGAGAATGAAGACCTGGACCGGTGAGCCGAATCCATTTCGAATCGGAAAGATTGCCCTTTACCATCAATTTCGGCCGGCGCTCACCGAATTCGCCGCAGGCTGGAGGACTCAATCGCGACAACCGCCGCGACTGACAACGGAAATCAGAAACGGCCGGTCGGATCGAAACCATGCCGATCAGGGTTCAAGCACATACCACTCGCGGATCGTTAACGGCGACCGCCGACCCATTGCCTGCGGCGCATAGTTTTCCGCAAGGTAGTCCAGGATGGCTTTTTCATCCTGCTGCGAAAATTCGCGCAAATTCTGCGTTCTTTGCATCCATCGGATGATTTCCGACCATCCCTCTCGGGTTGTCCGGTTCTGTATGATCAGTCGTTCTGAATGACAGACAGTACATTCGCGCTGGACGATCTGATATCCGGGCGCCGGTTTCAATAAACGATTTGGATCGGGATTCTTTCCGGCGGCCGAGATTGCGCTGTCGGAATAGGAATAGCATTGAACAAAAAGCGCGGTCATCGCTAGGCAGCCTGCGATTCGAGAAATGTTCGTGGACATCTAAGTGACCTTGACTGCAATTCTGTGACAGGCGTTATTCAGGTAGCCTTTTGGATTCCATCCCGGAACCAGCATTGGTTGCATGCGTCCTTCACTATTCGTCGCGCGCGCCCATACCTCATAGTATCCGCGGCCGGGCAGGGCCACGATGGTCGAAAAATGCTGCCACGCCAGCCGATTTGCGGCTTCATCGAGAACGCAGGGCTGCCAGGTTGTCCCGAAATCGATCGAAGTGTCGACCGCCGATACGGAAAGATCGCCGGACCAGGCATGGCCCCGAACCGGCAGCGGCTCGCCCGGTTTCAGTAACGCACCGGTCTTCGGAAAGGTGATGATCGACTTAACCGGCATGGACTCGATGATGCACATGTCCATCTCCGCTACTTTCGTTCCCGGCGCAACCGGCTCGCACGGGACCCGGTAGGAATACCCGGTCATTTCGGGTCCGTCATGAACCCGGTCGCGGATCAGCAGCTTATTCAGCCATTTACCACTGGTCGATCCGGGCCACCCGGCGCAGACCAAGCGCAACGGGTATCCGTTCACAAGCGGCAGGTCTTCTCCGTTCATCGCCCAGGCGATCAGGGTCTCGTTTTCCAGCGCTTTGCGCATCGGGAACCCTCTTGAAATCGGGACCTTGTCGGCATTTCCGCTAAGATGACGGTCCACTCCGTAGTACGCGACGTAAACAGCATCCTCCGCAATCCCGACGTCCTTTAGAACATCTTTGAGGCGGACGCCGGTCCAAAGCGGACAGCCGACCGCTCCTTGGGTCCATTGAGTTCCTTCGGCCGGTGGATTGAATTCACTGCGCCCGTTGCCGCCGCATTCGACAACGAGCTGCAGGCTGACCGGTTTGAATTTGCTTTTTAATTGTTGCAACGAATATTCTTTGGTAGACGCTGCCGATTCGCCTGAAACCGATAAGCGCCAGGTTGCCGGGTCCACCGTTTCGGGTGGTAGGCCGTTATTGCGGATAAACATCCGGCTGGCCGGAGTTATCCGATCATCCAGCAGATCGGGTGGTGTTTCGGCGTTGACCGGCCGATCGTTCAGAACGATCAGGCCCGGGTCTTTGCCTGGCAATCGAAATGGCACCGGCGAATCGGCGAGGGCGGCTGGTATCAGGCCGGCCGGCATCCAACGCGCAAATGGTATCGCCGCATCCAGCGCCGCGCTGATTGCCAATAAACCGCTATTTTTTAGAAAGCCCCGTCGCGTGGTCCTGTCGTTACGTCCCCACAGTAACCGGTCGGCTTGTTCCGGATCCTCCCTGTAAAGTTCATGCAGTCCTCGAATAACCAAGCGCGGATTGTTCATAATTGTTTATCCCCGCATCCTCAATAGAAAGCCGAGCTTATGAATCACCGGAGATCCCGATGCGATCGCTAATTCGATAGGCAGGTCCGCGATCACCGCGGAATGCTTTGGGGGAGATCTTATCGCCCTTCCGCCTGCGAACCGTCTTTGCGCCCTTGCTCATAAGCCTTCTGCTCGGCTTCTTTGTGCTTACCGTATAGAAATCCGCCTGCCGTGCCCGCGGCCGCGCCGATGGCTGCGCCCATTCCGGCGTTGCCCGCGATCGCTCCGATAATGGCCCCCGTCGCGGCACCCCCTGCCCCGCCGGTCAAGGTCCGTTGCTGAGTATCGGTCATGCCCGCGCACCCACTCAAGGCTAACGTTACGATAATCGGCAAGATTATTTTTTTCAAAGCTTTTCCTCGCTATTTCGGGTGAGAAACTTCATTACACGGCCATTTTTCAATCAAAAATCTGAATTCTGTTTCCACCGGCAGTTCGTTTCTGTATTGGGGATGTTGTTGAGCCCAGGCGATGAACTGATTGATTGTTTCATTGCGACTGGGTTTTGCCTCCGGGAAACATAAGAATTTGGATCCTTCGGCTCCAGTCTCTTGAGCACGGTAATAATGAAAGGCGCCGACCAGATAACCGTGACAGAAATGGATGGCTTCCCGATAACGTGGATCGTCCGGGGAAGCGGTACAAAGGTTGATCAGATTCGCAGTCTTGGCGACCTTGAAATCATCCTCGATGACCGCGGCGACCGCGGCTTTGATCGCGGTCGAAAAAATTCCCCCGATGAATATCGAGAGGATTGAAACTGGTTTCATAATCGACGATCTCCCTGAAGATTGTGAACAGGAAAGGTTCATCCGATGAACTCCTTTCGACACCGCATGAACTCGAAAAATTCAAATACGAGTGATCCGGCGTTAATCCTCCCACAAACCACCGAGGACTATCAAGCTCGATTTCGTTTCCTGGATTTATCGAATAATCTTAAAACGACTTGATTTTATTGCTCCGGGAATTGAAAAATGCAATTCCCGATAACAATTTTCTTGAAGTCATCTACACCAGAAGGTGCGCGCGAGAGATCGAATGCCATTCGAAGTCCTTTATTATTCGATCCCTACTTTAATCAAAGTGTTAATAGCCAACCTAATAAGATTTCTTTAAGAACATATTCAGCGATTGGACCGGATTGAGATCTCCGATCAATGCCCCGATTCGAAGTCGCCCGATTAACCCGTAACTGACTGTTTAGGCTGGACATCGGCCGGAATGCTTAGCGCTGCCGGAGGATCCGATCGCTGGCATGTTACCCATAAAGGTCACCTTTGCTTTCAGATGTCGTCCATTTACGACATTAAAACCGCCGAATATTCAACGGTTTTTTGGATTGACCAATTAATACTGTAACTTTTCAGCGACAAAATAATCAACCCAATTCTCAGCGAATTCTCGATTATAAGATCTTTTATTTTAAAATCAATTAGTTAATTTTCAATCTAGATTATGGCTTTGAATTTGCGCTGTGTGGATCGACCAGGGGCGCTGTCCTTTCGCTATTTGGGGCTTTCTTTCAGGGAAATACTTCCCACAGTTCGTCCTTTTAAATAAGACTCTCAAATGATTAAAGCCATGAGAAAAATGCAAACTAAGTTTAGAGATGAATGTACTTTTCTAAAAAACTTCATTATCCATAACGTCCTTATATTCCTTCTAATCCCTATCGTAATTGGTTTTATTCCCTCCACCGCATCCGCCTTCGATCATCCGGGTGGCTTGCATACGGACCGTCAACTCCGCGACACCGCGGCCAAGATAAAGGTTAAAGCCCAACCGTGGAAATCAGCGTTCGACTCAGTGGTCAGTTTCGCCAACGCGAGACTTAACGAATCACCAAGCGCCGTTTCAAATTTGAATATACCCGGATATTATCAAAATAGATCGGGACATATAAATGCCAAAAATGTTCTCCAGTTTGACACCTGGTCCGCTTATTCCGCGGCTGTTGTATTTGCGCTTAATGCGAAGATGTCCGGGTCGACGCCCGGTAGTGATCGGTACGCCGACCAGACCGTCAGAATATTAAATGCTTGGTCGGAAACCAATAAAGGATTTTCCGGAAACGACGGCGCACTGGTATCGTGTCTTACACTGGTTGGAATGGTAAACGCCGCTGAATTAATTTACAATTATCCGGGGTGGCGTTCCACCGATAAGGCTCGTTTTTTGATCTGGGCGGGCAGTGTGCTCTACACTCAGGCCAATATCAAGACCCGGGGACTTTATACCTCAACCCCGTTTCATTCGAATTGGAATGATTGGGGAATACTGATGGCCGTGGCGATCGATAATTTGAACGGTAATTCCTCGAATTTCTCGAATGATATCGGAATATTGAAACAATTGATTACGGTGCAGATAGCACCGGATGGGCGCATCCAATCAGAGTTGAATAGAGGATCCTCGAGTATCTTATATACTGCGTTTGCGGAGGAACCGTTAACCGCCGCGGTTACAGTCGCGCGCAACGCAACGGGAACGGATCTGTTCTATTGGACTCCTTCCGGCGGCGGCACGGTGAAACAAGCCCTCGAATTTCTTTTCAACAAGGGAATCGAAAGCCCGAACCAATGGCCGGTAGCATCCGCAGTAGGAAATTCTGGCAATGGAGCCCACACCCACGAGCTTTTTGCCGCGATGGGTCGAACCTATGGAGTAAGCAAATGGACCAACTGGGCTAAACCCCCCGTCCCGGATCTTGAAACAGGCATCGGCTGGGCTTTTCCCACCTTGCTTCAACCTACCCCGTAGTAATTGACTGGACTTACCCGCGTATGATTAGCAGTTCCGATACCCCCTTCAATAATTTCTGATTATTGAAGGGGGCCCGCTTCAAATCCTGATCAAACAATACCTTGTCTTCCCCGAAAAGAATTGTCCGGGAACTTCCGCTTCGCCAATCGCTAAAAAGGCATTTTTCCAGGTAAATTACCTTTAATGCCGCGAACCAGATTCATCATATTTCCTTTGCTGAATTTCTTCATCATCTTCTGCATTTGCTTATGCTGCTTAAGCAGCCGATTGATATCCTGAATCTGGGTCCCTGAACCTTGCGCAATCCTGCGCTTCCGCGAACCGTTCAATGTCGCCGGATACTGGCGTTCCTGGGGGGTCATCGAATCGATAATCGCAATCAGACGATTAAACATCTTGTCATTCACTTGGCCGCGCACATTTTGCGGCACATTACCCATTCCCGGCAGCTTCTCCAGCAGGGATTGGACTCCACCCATATCATTCATCTGCACGATCTGCTCTTTGAAATCCGAAAGATCGAAGCCTTTTCCTTTCTTGATTTTATTTGCGAGTTTTTCCGCTTTCTCCTGGTCGACTTTCCGTTCGACCTCTTCAATCAAACTCAATAGATCGCCCATGCCCAATATGCGCGACGCGATCCGATCCGGGTGGAATAACTCCAGTGCGTCCGCTTTCTCGCCAACCCCGATAAACTTGATTGGCTTACCGGTGATCTGCCGCACCGACAATGCCGCGCCGCCTCGCGCGTCACCGTCCGTTTTGGTCAGAATTACACCGGTCAGAGGCAATGCGTCATTGAATGCCTTCGCCGTGTTCGCCGCATCCTGGCCGGTCATGCTGTCCACGACGAACAGGGTTTCCACCGGATCGACCGCCGAGTGAAGTTCTTTGATCTCGCGCATCATCGCATCGTCAATATGCAAACGACCAGCGGTGTCGATAATCAGCACGTCAAGAAATTTCTTGCGCGCGGTGTCCAATGCACCAGTCGCGATTGCTACCGGATCCTGGTCTGTTTCACTCGCCAGAAACTCGAGGTCCTGTTCAATGGCTAACGTTTTCAATTGATGAATGGCTGCGGGACGATAGACGTCCGCACTGACGACGCCTACTTTCTTCTTTTGATTCTCTTTCAGCCAGCGCCCGAGTTTCGCCACCGTGGAGGTTTTCCCCGCGCCTTGCAAACCGGCCATCAAGATCACCGCCGGAGGGGTGGTCGCAAGATTCAGTCCCTGATTGGCCTCCCCCATCAGCGTAACCAACTCGTCTCGGACAATCTTGATCAATGCCTGCCCGGGCGTCAAACTGGTCTGAACTTCCCGACCCAACGCTCGTGCTTTTATATGGTCAACAAAATCCCGCACAACCGGTAACGCGACGTCGGCCTCGAGCAGAGCCATTCTGACCTCGCGCATTGTGTCCTGAATGTTGGCTTCGGTCAGACGGCCCTGACCACGAATTTTTTTTAAGGATTCGTTTAATCGTTCGCTAAGATTGTCAAACATGCTTCACCCGAACTATTCAATGAGGACGTCCCGTTGGACACAAACTCTCTGATTTATTTTCGAAATCCAATGATCCGATCGTTCGGTCCGTACCAGAAATGACCGAAAGAAAGGGATTGCCCGGTATATCCGCCTTAAGCCGCTTGTCGCGGCAGCCCCATGACGGGACAAGCCGAGCCGAACCCGTGTATCGGCGCTTCAACTTCGCCGCGCGTTATGCCAGACTAGGGCCAAGGAGGGGATGATTGACGTATTCTAACTTATTCGGCCTATCTTCAATACTGGCCTATATTATTGCGACCGGATTGGTATTGCGATCCATTTTCAACGAAAACGCCAAATTCGGGCACAAAAAACCGGATCCTTTGCATTTCCTCATACCTGCGGCTATGGCGAGCGTATTGCATGCCGCATCGCTAATAGAAGATTTCTGGTGTAAACAAGGAATGAATTTCGGTTTTATGAGCACCGCGTCTCTTGTGATATTGATCATTGTCATTATCCTGTTCACGACCGCTTTGGGCAAACCGGTCGAGAAACTCGGAGTGATGATCTTTCCTCTTGCGGCTTTGAACCAGATGCTGAAATTAATCCTACCGCAACAAATTCATTTGATCCGCGAGACGAATGCAGGCATGGATGTGCATATATTGTCATCCATTCTGGCTTTCAGCATATTGAATATCGCTGCGATTCAAGCGGTTTTGCTGGCATTGCAGGATCGGCAACTTCACCGGCATGGCAGTAATCGTTTTATCCGTTCGTTTCCCCCGCTACAAACGATGGAATCGCTGTTGTTTCAGATGATTGCCGCGGGGCTTATGTTGCTGACCGTTTCCCTGGCCAGTGGCCTATTTTTCGTTCAGGATCTGTTCGCACAACACCTGGCTCACAAGACAATCCTGTCAATATTCGCCTGGATTTTGTTTGCCGTATTACTGATCGGACGTATGGTGTTCGGCTGGCGCGGCAAGACTGCAATCCGATGGACCTTGGGCGGATTCATTTCACTCATGCTGGCCTATTTCGGCAGCAAGATGGTTCTCGAAGTTCTGCTCCATAAAACCTGGACCTTTTAGTTTTCCAATGCCGATACGTCAATCCTCATTGCCGGCAACCGGGCGTATTATCCGACCGCGGAATACGCCTCGACTACTTCTTTTCTCTGATTGAACTTTTGCAGTGCGCAACGGAGTTTCTCACGTTTAACCGCGCCTAGCCGGACTATTTCCCGGTCTTTTTCCAAAATGGCCCGGATTCCCGATGACAAATTCACGTTTCTCACGTTTAAAGGTCTGGAAAAAAATTCGGCAAGTAGCGTCTTGCGTTCCCATTCAAGTTTGGTCACTTCTTCCCATTTTTCCTGACGAGCATGCTCGAGCATTCTTTCACTGATTGAAATGATTTTCTGAAAATCGTCCGGCTTAGCTTCGTTCATAATACTTTACCCTCTCTGTTATGGTTCGAGATTTTTAGAAATTCCTCCGGAATCTTTTCCCACGCACCCTTGATTTCCAACAATAGCGCCGCCACTTCATCCAGCTTGGCCGATTCGTTGTTGGCGTTGGCGTGTACCAAGGTGTAACCCATATACTCATACAGATCGCTGAGGTTCCGAGCAATCTCCTCTCCTTTTTCAAGGTTAAGGCTCCCTTTCAGACCACCGATTATGGAAATCGCGAGTCCGATATTACATCCCTTTTCTGCAATCTCACCGCGCTTCATGTTCCCTTTAGCTACGGCCAATTTCTCCAATGCGCCGGCCAGAAGCATCTGGATCAAACGGTGCGGATTCGCACCCGCGGCACCACTATGAACTTCCACCTGCCGGTAATGCTGGGCACCGTGTCCGATAACTGAATTCATGCTTCGCCACCTTTCGATTTTCTGTGCCTGAAAAACTGACCGCTGACTTTCATTACCCGGATCCCTTAATTATTCTGTTTCCCAAAACCGGGCAAATTCGATAACTGCTGGTTCAAAAAACTACTAGTTTGCTGTAGCTGTCCTAATAACGTATCCAGAGCTGTAAACTGCGAGACCAGACGGGCCTCCAATGAAGCCAGGCGCCGGTCCAGTTCGACGCGTTGTTCGCCGATGGCGCTTATACTGTCGTTCAGGCCACCGATCCTTGAATCGATAACGCTGTCATCGTCCAAAAAGCTGTTAATCAAGACGTCCAATTTGGCGGCGACTCCCCGTGCAAACGACAAATCGCCCCGATATCCCAATGCGCCGCCGAGCACATCAATCGAAAGTCCAGATGCGTCGCCGGTTCCAGTCAGCGTCTGTCCTGCACCGATAGCCTGAGTCCCATTGACGGTCCCGGCAGCGTCCACTCCGTTCGTTCCCGCTCCGACAGTTAGACCCAAGCTCGCCAGTGAACCCGCTCCAACCCCGGTTATTTCAACCGTGGATGCGCTTCCAAAACGGCTCGACGTAATCTCAAATCGTCCCGATTGGAAAGACACCGTAACTTTAGCGTCTGCTGCGGCCAATGCGGTGTCGCTATTGATACGATTTTGCAGTTCTGCCACGAGTTCATCGGCGGAATTGTATGAACCTTGAGTCAAAGGGATTGTCGCCGACGCGACTCCGTCGACCTTGATACTCAACGTATCGTTGGTGTTGTCGATCGTAAGTGGAAAACCGCCGACCGCCGTGCCGGAAAAAATTCCTTGTGTGGCCAATTGGGTAATCTCGATTGGATACACCCCTGGAATGCTGCCTTTTTCCGATCCGGTGAAGCGAATCAGAGAATCCGTTACCTGCCCTGATTCCGAGAAAAGCCGGGCCACTGTATCCGGATCCACGTTCACTGCCGATTGTAATTTCGAGCCATCCAGTTTCAAGGTCCCGTCCGCTTGGGTCGTGATTCCGATATCGGCCAGTGAGGCGACTCCTCCGTTTAATCCGGTCACCGCTCCGGTCAGGATGCTACGAATCTTTGATTCGATGCCCCGAACTGAAGAATCGCCGAGCAACGGCCCGGCTTTTTTCGTTTCCGCATTGTACTCGCCTAACTCATTCAAACTGCTGATCAAGCTATTGAAATTTTCGACAAACTCACGGACCTTGGTGGTTACTGTCCCGGCGTCCTTCGTAATCGTCAAATCGGTTGTGGTGCCTGGCGCCGCCGATTTCAGGTCCAAAGTCACACCCTGAATAACGCCTTCCACGGTATTTCCCGCGCGTGTTACCGTAAGGCCATCCACCACCAGTAACGCGTCCTTTGCTGCGACCGTTTCGATCAAATTTTTACCGCTGCCCGATCCTGCAGCGGTCGGATCGTAGGCCAGTTGGGACAATCCCGCATCGTCCTGATCGTTGCCGTCCAGGTCATTACCGACCGTAATCTCAAGACCGTTTTGAGCTCCCGTAGCGACCGAAGAAAATACCAGGCGCTGACCGGTCCCGTCGTCCACGATTGACGCGCGAACGCCGAAATTCGCGTGGTTGACTGCGTCGCGAATCCCGGAAAGAGTATTATTTGCGGGATCGATCGTGACAATTTGTACGCTTCCTTGAGGACTGGGGGTAAATGAGTTTGTACCGCTGTCATAACCACCGAAGCGAAAAGTTAACGTACCGCTGCCGACAGCAGTCGTATTGCTCCCAAAAGCCTTCGATGCAAGCTTTTGCGAACGGGCAAGACTCTGAATTTCGATGCTGTGCCGTCCGATTTGGGCATCCTCCCCCGCGGCGACTGAATAAAGGCTGCTATCGCCAGACTCAGCGGAAATGGTCTGAAAATTTCCGATCGACAACAATTCCTGTTGTGCCTCCTTGAACTCGGAAAGCGCGTTTTTGAATATTCCGAGCGCCGAGAGTTCCGCTCGAAAATCCGATTCCCGCCGGTCGAACCTGACGGATTTCGCCTGTCCTTCGGCCGCAACCAGCTTCTGGACCAGGCCTGAAAGGTCCAGGCCGGAACCGATTCCCAATGACGATATACCAGGCATTCAAGGATACTCTGATCAATTGCCTTTAAAAACAACCGTGAACAAAAATCTGAATTGGTGGCGGTTAAGCAGTCACTTTGAGCAGACCGCCTTCGGTCTCACCCTCTGAATAATGCTGCGCCAACTGCAGCAGTTCTTCCGAAGGAATTTGCCGGATCGTTTCACCATCGTCTGCGTCGATTACCTTAATCACTACGCGCCCGCTGTGCTGATCCACAGTAAAATGCAACTCCCGCCGCACGACCTGAATAAATTCGTTTATCTTTGAAACCGTATCTTTCAGCCTGGCTCCATCTGACTCTTTATTCTCCGGTGGATTTGCCGAAATTTTCTCGGTACCCGCCGATCTCGTTTCGTTGAGTCTCGTCGTTGTTGCCGAGCTCAGCGCGGAAGCCGAAATTGATTGCAAACCGATCTCTATGGTCATTTCAATTGCGTCTTGGCGCGCGCCGCCAGGTGCGCGTTCGGGATTCACCCGAACGCTTATGCACCCTCTACAGTGTATGACTCGGCGGGAACTGCACTACCGATGGATCGAACGATTATCTGAGCAGTGACAATACGTTCTGCGGCACGGCATTCGCCTGAGCCAGGATAGCCGTACCGGCCTGCTGCAGAATTTGAGCCCGCGTCAAATTCGCGGTTTCCTGAGCAAAGTCCGCATCGCGAATTCGAGAACGCGAGGCACTTAGGTTTTCTGATGTCGTCGACAGGTTTCGAATGGTTGATTCAAACCGGTTCTGGAATGCACCGAGGCTGGCACGGATATCCGAGACTGACGCCAGGGCCGCGTCAATAACCTTGAGTGCAGATTGAGCACCGGCAGCGGAACTGATATCAATGCTGCTGACATTGGATTGCGTGGATGACTGTACCGCATTTGCGGCGGCATTAAATATACTGCCTGCGTTTGCGGCGGCATCCGAAGAAACCGTAAATCCGGAGTTCGAGTCAAACGTGACCGTCCCGGCGATGATCGTGCTATCGGTGGCGGCGCCACTGGTTAATGTGGTTGCCGCGGCGCCATTGCCGCCGGTAATTCCAACGGTTCCGTTCCCACTGTTCGCGAAATCCTCAATCTGAATATCGTAGCCTTGGGCTTGGGTCAATTCTATGCTGCTTCCATTCGACTTCGCGGTAATGCCGGTTTGGCCGGTATGCTTGTTAATTTCAGTGGCAAGCGCGCTCAGATCGGAAGTGGTAACGGATGCCGAAATAGTGACTTGACTACCGAGCGTAGCGGCTGTCCCGCTGCTGCTCAGATTGAAACTGACTGTGCCGGACGCCGAAAGACTTCCAATGACTGCGGTATTCGTTGCTTGTGCGGTCACACCGGTCTGATCGGTGACTGCATTAACCGCGGCTGCTACATTGTTCGCAGTCTGATTGGCTGCAATTGCTACGGCTTGCTGGCCTGCAATCCCGGAAACCGTTAGATTCTGCGCACCGATCGTATTTGTAGCGGTCGATAAATTTGCTGCCGACGCAGTTCCCGCGCCGACGCCCACGCCTCCGGTACCCTGGTTTACGGTGGTGTTGACACCGGCAAGACTACTCTGCGCCAAATCGTTCGTTCGAGCCCCGGCAATCGTAATATCAATCGTTTGGTTCGCGTTGGCGCCAACTTGGAAAGACTGCGCGGTAAACGTACTGTCAAGAAGTTTAATGCCATTAAACTCCGTGGTATTGGCGATTCGATCGATTTCAGCTTTCGCCTGGTTGACTTCCGCCTGCAATGCGGCGCGGTCGGATGCCGAATTCGTCGAGTTCGCGGCTTGAACCGACAATTCACGAATCCGCTGCAATAGGTTACCGGTTTCCTGAAGCGCTCCTTCACCGGTCTGAGCGAGCGATATTCCGTCATTCGCATTGCGAGCCGCCTGATCCAATCCACGGATTTGGGATGTAAACCGTTCTGAAATCGCGAGTCCCGCCGCGTCGTCTTTGGCGCTGTTGATGCGCAAGCCCGAGGACAAACGCTGCAATGACGTTTGCAATACGTTCTGCGAACTGTTCAGATTCCGTTGTGCGTTCAAGGAAAAGATATTGGTTGAAATGACTTGTGGCATAAAATTCTCCGGCAGGATCTTGCCATAGCAGGCAAGATCTATTAATCACTGGCGGATATACGCAGGAAATAGCATATTCACCGCCTCCGGGAACTGTA
This sequence comes from Methylococcales bacterium, assembly GCA_041748915.1. GTDB lineage: Bacteria > Pseudomonadota > Gammaproteobacteria > Methylococcales > UBA1147 > UBA1147. Next base: position 11,332 of record JBGTCG010000014.1, on the reverse strand, counting down.
ACGGCCAACGCGGATGAAACTTTAGCAATTCAGGTTCAAAAAATTCGGAACCGATACGATGGCCGAAGAAGAAAGCCGACGAGACGCGGCATCGGGGGCGTGGGAACGCCGCCGGCGGGTTGTACGTAAAACCCGGACCCGCCAATGTTGAACTATTCGGTCGACCGAAGTGCTGAGATCAGCCGGTGACTACAGATAATTGAACAAGGACAATCCCTGCACCCGAATGTAGGCCTGTTGCGCCGCCTGCAACGCGACGGTTTGCAGGTTCATCCGGCTGACCGCTTCTGCATAATCAAGATCCTGAATCTCGGACAAGGTCCCTCGAATATCCAGGACCATCTCTTCGTTTAGTCCTGTTTGCTGATCAAGCGAGTTCATTCTAGCTCCGATCGTGGAACGAACCGAGTCGATTCGTTCCAGAGCGGCATCGATCGCCGCGAGATCATTCGTATCCGGCGCATTGACACTCATATTCTCGGCGAATTGCGCGACCACATCAAAGACGCTGGTTCCCGCCGCAGGATCGCCGAACACCGAAAGCCCGTGATCGCCATCGGCAATATGGCGGGTGGCTCCGACCTGGAGCAGGCGTTGGTTGCCATCGCCGTTATAAACAAAACCGCCCGGCGGAGTGGTCGAGGCGCCCGTAAACGATTGAGTTCTAGTGTGAAAGCCGGAAAACAAAAATTCGCCGTTGGCATTCCGCGTATTGCTCAAGCCCAGCAATCCATCCAGAATTTCACGCGCTTCATATTCAATGCTGGCTCGGTCAGAGGCATTCAATGTGGCGTTGGCGCCTTGAACTGCAAGCTGTCGAATCCGTTGTAATCCACCGATGGCGCTTTCCAGCGTGGCCTCTTCCAAAGAAAGCCGGGATCGAGCCACATCGATATTCGAGATAAATTGCTCCGTGGACGCAATGGACTGGTTCAGATCCAGAACCCGGACAGCGTCGACCGGGTTGTCCGACGGTGTCGTTATTTTCAGTCCGGATGCAAGCTGCAACTGCGTTCTGCTGAGGCGCGCCTGTTGATCGGTGATTGCTTGAACGCCGAGTTGTTGGGAAAGAGCGGTCGTAATTCTCATGCTTAGTTCCGGAACGCGCCGAGCAAGGTCTCGAAGAGGGTATTGCTGACCGCAATAACTTGAGCTGCGGCTTGATAAGCCTGCTGATATTTCAAAAGGTCGGCCGCCTCTTCGTCCAGATTCACACCGGACACCGATTCACGGGCTTGGGTCGCCTGGGTTAGCAGGCTTTCCTGCGCAGTCTTGTTCACTTCCGCGGCATGGACCACGGTTCCGACTTTTGCTACGGTCTGTCCGATCGCATCTTGAAAGGTCGCGGTTCCATTTACAAGGCTCCGATTGTTTTTCAACGCCGCTAGCGCCAAGGCGTTGGTATTGTCACCGACAGAACCGGTGGACGTATCGCTTGCCGCGGCCGCGATCTGATCCGGATTGGTTACCGAAAGCCCCATCTGCCCCGCGATATCCCGCGCCGGCCTGATCAGAAAACGGTCACCCACGGCAAGCGGGACCTGCTCGTTGATGATCAATCCATCGACAGAAGCTGGCGTTCCGGGAAACCCGGGCGATAACGGGATTTGGGTCTGGTCGCTCGATCGCGTCAGCAGATAGGCTGCTCCGGTCCTCTCGAGGATATAGTCGCTGGCGGCGAGTTGATTGACATTGGCCGGGTCATAGTCCACGGAAACCTGGCCTGTGTTACCCGCTGCGCTCAATACAGGAATCGCAGGAACAGCAAAGAAATCGAGACCTGTGTTACCGGTAAGATCGTAACCGCCTTGATGGCGGGAGTTGAAATTTAGCATCAGTCCGGCCGCGACCCGGCCAATTTCGTTCTGAACGCTCGGCAGGGTATTCCTCACAAAATCGAGTATACCGCCGATCTCACCGCCATCGAGATTGTTGGTAATAATGACCGGCGCGGAGGTGCCGGTATAGGTGATTTCGATCCCGCCGGGATCCGCCGCCGAAACCGTTATTCCAAGCGCCGCGGAATCTGTTCCGAGCACCACGGCCTGGCCGTTGCCGATAAACACATTGATCGCTCCGTCGTCCTGCGTAACCGTGGTCACATCCACTTTTTCCGCCATCTGGCGAATGAGTAAATCTCTCTGATCGAGAAGGTCGTTGGGCGGCTTTCCACCTGCAATCTGGGTTGCGACAACGATTTTGTTATTCAGTTCGGCTACCGATCCGGAAAGTACATTAATCTCGTCGACCGTATGCGCAAGCTGCTGGTTAGCCTGCGCCCTGAAATCGTCGAATCGACTGTCTATGGCCGCAAATCGATCGACGAGGTTCTGCCCTTCCGACAATAGCACTTGGCGCGCTGGAATCGAGGTCGGATCGTCCGCAACTCCCTGTATCGCGTCGAAAAAGGACTGGAGCGAAGGACTGATCCCGGTATTAGGATCGGCAACGATATTATCGACCTGCGATACCAATGCGTGGAAGGAATCGAGCTCTGCGAACGCGGAAGTACTGCCGCGAAGCTGGGCATCCAGAAATTCGTCATAGAGCCGGTTGATACTGCCGGCCTCTACACCCTGACCGATATATCCCGCGCCGGTTATCTGTGGCTCCCGGCTTGTTGCAATGACCCGTTGACGTGAATAGCCTTCGGTCGCCGCATTGGCAATGTTATGGCCCACGGTGTCCAGATTAAGTTTGGCGACCCGAAGCCCCGATACTGCTGTCCCGAACAAACCGCTTGTCATTGTTTTCCTCGTTTACCAAAGATCCAGCCGGACTGGATTCTGTTACCGAACGTCAACCTTCGCTGGAACTTCGTTTCAAAGTTAGATTTCCTTCACTCCGAAGGATTGCCCGATTTACAAGGAGCAAATAGTCTTTAACAGAGGCGATCCTGCACCCATTTAGCAGGACGCTAATTGGGGATATAGCGGCAGTTTCGACCCGATCTTTAATTTCGTGCCAGAATCGCCGTATGGGTGGAAGCTGACCCGCGCCCAATCTAGGCCGACTTGACTTCATGTTCCGCGAATCCTCTCTGATCAAATATACTCATGACTTTGGTCGCATAATCCGGATCGGTTGCATAGCCGGCTTTTTGCAGCACCTCCATATATTTGCGCGGGTCTTCGGCTGAACGCAATGCTTCGACGTACCGCGGATTGGACTGGATAAATTCGACGTAATCCTGGAAACTATCGGCATACCCCTGATACGACCGGAATTTGGCCCGTTGCGGCTGGAATATTCCGCCCTCATATTCGAGCGTCGAGGCCGCTGTACTGGGTCCTTGCCAATGGCTGTCGGCCTTGATTCCGAAAAGGTTATAGGATTTTTCTCCGTCTGCTTGCCGAATCGCCTTCTTACCCCAGCCCGATTCGAGCGCGGCCTGGGCCAGTAATACTCCCGGATGCACGCCCAATTGCCGTCCGGCGCGAATCGCGTGCGGCCGAAGCGCTTCGATGAATTCATTCTGAGAACGGAAACCCGGTTCGCTCGACGGTTTCGCCTCAGAGAGGGCGTGGGGTAACCAAGATTTTTCTATGTGCTCTTCTACCTTTTTCGGTGGATCGATCCATCTGATCGATTGGACTGGATGGGCCCGGTAATCGTCGAGTTTCCTGGCTTGATCGGGTGGGTCTTGAGTTTTACCGAGCTGGCGCGAAATCAACTCGGCAAGTCCTGCGCCGGAGCCATGAGTGAGATGGATCGAAAGCTGTTTGTCGTATAAATCGCGATAAAAATCGCTTTGATCGCTATCCAAAATGCCGCCGCCAAAGCTCGCTTCGCGCATGCTCTTCAAAATCATCTGCATAAACACGGATTCAAAATGCCCGGCCACTTTGTCCAGAGTCTCGGGCGAACCCGCGCGAGCCTTCGTCTTTAACGATGCCAAGTGCGAAAAATCGGTATATACATCCGCTGAAACGGGACCTGCGGTCATAGTTGCGCTTTAGATAATGATCAGTTCCGCACGCAATGCGCCCGCGCTTTTCAACGCTTCCAGAATCGCCACCAAATCACTCGGCGCCGCGCCGACTCCGTTGACAGCCCTCACGATTTCCTGCAACGTAATGCCCGGATCGAAGACAAACATTCTCCGACCTTCCTCCGCAACCTTGATATCGGATCGCGGTACTACCTCGGTATTCCCTTCCGCCAGTGGATTCGGTTGACTGACCTGAATATTTTCGTTGATCGTCACGACCAGATTGCCATGCGAAACCGCGGCCGGATTTACCCGAACCGTGCTGTTAATCACCACGGTCCCGGTTCTGGAATTGACAATGACCCGCGCCGGCGCATCGGCCGGCTGGATTTCGAGATTCTCGACCAACGATGTAAAAGCAACCCTCTGGCCCGGGTCAAACGGCGCGTTCACTCGAATCGATGCGGCGTCGATCGGTGTGGCGGTCGCCTGACCGATCGATTGGTTGATCGCGTTGGCCAATCGCGCAGCCGTTGTAAAATCCGGGTTATGTAAATTGAATACCAGAGCGTTCTCGGAGCCGAATGGGGTCGGCACGCTGCGCTCAACGGTCGCACCGTTTGGGACCCGGCCGACACTCGGAATATTAACGGTCAGTTTAGATCCATCCTGACCGGCTGCGCTGAGGCCGCCGACCACCAGGTTTCCCTGCGCCACCGCATACACCTGACCGTCCGCGCCGCGCAAGGGACTCATTAACAGGCTGCCGCCGCGCAGACTTTTGGCGTCGCCGATTGAAGCTACAGTCACATCCATTTTCTGTCCGGGTTTTGCAAACGCCGGTAATTCTGCGTGCAGGGATACTGCGGCCACGTTTTTAGCTTTCGGATCGATTCCAGGCGGCAAGCGAACTCCCATTTGCGTCAACATACTGCGCAGGCTCTGGCCGGTAAAACGTGTCTTGTCGCCGGAGCCGTCCAAACCGACGACCAAACCGTAACCAACCAATTGGTTATCGCGGACCCCGGCAATCGCTGCCAGATCCTTGACGCGCTCGGCGCTAGCCGGTCCTACAGTGACCGCTACCAGGCCGAAAAACGCGATGACCAACCATCTGTTGATTGCAAACATAAAGAATCCATTTTCAAAAAGGAAAATAAGGGCTATAGAAAAATCGTTCGAGCCACCCCTGTTTGCTCGCATCCGCCATCTGACCTTCACCCTCGTACACGATGGTCGCATCGGCGATGCTGGTTGAAGGGACCGAATTGGCCACATCGATGTCGACAGGCCGCACAATACCGGATAATTTCACGTACTCATTACCTCCGGTCAGCGCGAGCCGCTTTTCACCGCGAACCAGCAAATTACCGTTCGATAAAACTTCGATCACGGTGACGCTCACGGTACCGTGAAGATTGTTGTTCTGCTTGCCGTTGTTGGTCGCGGTAAACTTTCTCCTGACGGCAATATCCTGCTCAAGAGAACTCATCGGATATCCATAAACCGTCGGCGGATCCAAAGTCGTTTCGCTGTCCTTTTTCTGATTGAGATTATTGTTTTTGGTCACATTAGTGTTTTCAACCAAGACCACGGTTAGTACGTCTCCGACATTTCGGGCAACCCGGTCCTCAAACAACCTGAAATCGTTTCCGGCCTGGTAAATCGCGCCGTTATTCTGTACCGGTGGACGCTGGACTACCGGACGAACGGGAGCAAACTGCGGGTCATGCTTCAGCACGCAGCCTTTCGAAAGCAGCATCAATATACTCAGAAACACGATTCGAATCGTGAGGGGTCCCATACGGTTCTGTTTATTCACGCGGCTACCGGCTAAAGATTATTGGACGCAAACTGCAACATTTCATCCGTGGTCGAGATCGCCTTGGAGTTCATTTCATAAGCTCTTTGAGTTTCGATCATGTTGACCAATTCCTCGACCACATTGACATTGGAGGTCTCCAGCGATCCCTGGATCAGGGACCCCAATTGGTTTTGACCGGGCACCTCAATCGTCGGAGGACCGCTCGATAAGGTTTCCCGGAACAGATTTTCACCAATCGCCTGGAGGCCGGTCGGATTCACAAAATCCGCGAGCAGAATCTGCCCCACGGCGGCCGGAGCGGCGTTGCCAGGTTGTAGGACCGACACGGTTCCATCCTTGCCGATCGTGACCGAAATCGCATCGTTGGGTATGGTAATGGCCGGCTCCAGGCTGTAACCGCTGGACGTAACCAACTGGCCATTGGAGTCCATCTTGAAGGTACCGTCGCGGGTATAATTGATGTCGCCGTTCGGCGTTAATATTTGAAAAAAACCGCGCCCGCTCACCGCTGCATCCAGGGTGTTTTCGGTCTGAATGATATTGCCCTGACTATGAATTTTTTCGGTGGCTACGACTCGTACACCGGTACCGAGTTGAAAACCTGACGGAGATTCGGTGTTCTGAGTCGTTTGCGATCCTACCTGGGTCACATTCTGGTAAAGCAAGTCTTCGAAAACCCCGCGGCCTTTCTTGAATCCCGTGGTGTTTACGTTGGCAAGGTTATTTGAAATGATCGACATGCGGGTCTGCTGAGCATCCAACCCGGTTTTGGCGACCCAAAGAGCGCGTTCTGTCATCTTGATTTCTCCTGTCAGCCCGATTCCGATCAGCCCATGCGCATCAGCTGTGCACTCGCGGCATCGTTATCGGATATGGTTTTCATCGTTTTGACCTGCAGTTCGAAACGCCGGGCGAGTTCGATCATATCGACCATCGCGTTTACCGCGCTGACGTTGCTCGATTCGAGCGCCCCGGAAACCAGCTTCACTTCCGCATTCGACACCACAGGCGTTCCGGATTTGGTATAGATCAGCCCATCATTGCGTTTTTCCAGTTGATCCGGCGGCGGATTGACCAGTTTAATTTGATCCACGATGGCCAGGCTTGTGGCGTTTCCGCCGAGCGGAACAATACTGATCGTGCCATCGGATCCGATCTCGATTTCCTGGGCCGGCGGCACGGCAATAGGCCCGCCGCTCCCGATCACCCCTAACCCGTCAGCAGTCTGGAGCAATCCTTCGGGGGTCAGCTGCAATTCTCCGGCTCGGGAATAAGCCTCGGTTCCATTCCTCGTCTCCACCGCAAACCAACCCTCGCCATGAATCGCGATATCCAGATCGCGCCCGGTCGTCTGAAGGACACCAGGCGTAAAATCAACACCGGGCCGTTCAACCATTGCATAGACCCGCGACGGGTATCCTGGGCCGAAAACCGGCATACTCCGGAACTGTTCCAGGTCGGCCTTGAATCCGGTCGTGTTGACATTACTTAAATTGTGGCTGTTGGAGGTCTGCGCCTGCAGGATGTGTTTCGCTCCGCTCATCGCAATATAGAGGCTACGGTCCATAATCGAAATCCAGTGAGAACTGATCAGCGTATATTGATAATTGTCTGGGTGATTTCGTCCTCCGTTGAAATCACCTGCGCATTGGCCTGGTAATTCCTCTGGGCGACGATCAAATTAACCAGTTGTTGGGAAATGTCCACGGTCGACGCTTCCAGTGCGCCGGATTGTACACCGCCGAAATTCGAACTGCGCGGCGCGCCGTACACGACCGACCCGGATTCGAAGGTTTCTCCCCAATTGGTATCCCCCAACTTGCTTAAGCCCTGTGAATTCGGAAACTTGGCAAGCGCGACCTGCCCAAGCGGTGTCGACCGCCCATTCGTAAACCGAGAGGAGATCACTCCTTCGTCTGAAATCTCGATGCCGGTCAGCCGTCCGGTGGTGTAGCCGTCCTGACTCAGATCGTTCACCGCGAAGGGATTACCATATTGAGTTGACGCAGCATAATCCATTGTCAGTGCCAACGGATTGGCGCCGGGAATTGCCAAATTGTCATAAACGAATTGACCATTCGCGTTCCCGCCCGCGGTAACCAGCGCGCCGTTCGGCCCGAACACCAAAGGTACGGAGGGATTTCCGCCGGCGGTGACATTGGTTCCGTTGATATACAAATAACTGTCCCACTGGTTTGGAGTCGCGGTCGCCACGTAATAATAAGTACCGGTATGTTGATTACCCAGCGAGTCATAAAATGTCAATGACGTCGAATCATTGAAGGACGTCGGATCGGCCGGGTTAAAAGCATTGACCGGTGGCGCTTCCCGGGCATCAAGGTTGATATTCGCCTGAACGGTTGTCGTCGTATTCGGTGGAGCGATGGTGGTCGCCAACTGCAGGGCGCTTAATGTTCCCGTGTTAAAAGTGGCCCGGCCCGCGGTCGTCTGCGCGGGAAAACCCTGCAACCTTTGTCCGGCATGATTCACGATATAGCCGGAAGAATCCACTCCGAAGGCCCCGGCCCGAGTGTATTCCACGGCGCCATTATCGCTCAGCACATAGAAACCTTCCCCGTTTATGGCCAGATCCAGATTATTGTTTGTAAAATCAACATTACCCTGGGTGAACTGCTGGGCAATCTGGCTGACCCGGACGCCGCTGCCCGGTGTCGCTGAACTGACTCCCTGAATCGTGGTTGCGTATACGTCGGCAAATTCCGCTCGGGATTCCTTGAATCCATTCGTGCTTGAGTTGGCGATATTATTCCCGGTAACCGCGAGATCGATCGAAGCCGCATTGAGCCCGCTAAGCGCTGTTTTGAACGTCATTATGATACCTCTAAAGAATTTCCTGAACTTCACTGAAACTGACCGGCCCGGCGCCGGCAACATTAAGGGTAATACCGGACCCGCCGCGCCCTAGCGTCACGCTTTCCACATGGGACCGAATCAATGAGGCGAGGCCGGTATTAGTCCCATCGATAACCGCATTCGCCTGAATTTTGTAGGTTCCGGGATCCGCGTATCCTCCGTCGAGTGTTGAACCGTCCCAACTGAATGCCACTTTTCCTTCAGGCTGCGGGCCCATTTCGATTCTTTTGACCAGTTGCCCATTAGAGTCCAGGACATCAATAGTTACGTTGCTGGCACGACCGGACACATGAACTGCTCCCTCCAGGCCCCCGCCCGCCGCCAATAGGCCTTCATCCGCGGACGCCAGAACGCTGCGCCCGACCAGATTCGCGGCTTGCAATCCCTGGTCTGATCGCACCGAATCGGCAAATTGCGCAAATGATTCCTGTAACTCCTTGATGCCTGAAACGGTACTGAACTGGGCGATCTGGGCCAGAAAATCCCCGCTTTCCATGGGCTTTCGAGGATCCTGATTAGTCATTTGGGTGGTCATAAGCTTGAGAAATTCTTCCTGCCCTAATTGATTCCTGGGTTTAGCCGGGCTGTTTTGGATCAAACCGAGCTCTTTTAATGTGTCCAGACTAACTGACATACGGATTCCCCTTCTGGGTTATTGGCCGATTCGAAGAGTCTGAATCAGCAATTGTTTCGCGGTATTCATGGCCTCCACATTGTTCTGGTACGAGCGCGAAGCAGACATCATGTTGGCTAATTCTTCCACGGTATCGACGTTCGGTTTGAAAATATAACCATCCTCATTTGCCAACGGGTGATTCGGTGCGTATTCCTGAACCAGCGGCGTTCCGCTTTCCACCACACCCTTAATCTCAACTCCCGAAGACCCATTCTGCTGATCCAGCATTTCATTAAGCTGCGCCGCGAACACCGGATGACGTGCGCGATAGGTTCGGTCGATGCTGGAACTCACACTGTCGGCATTCGCAAGATTGCTGGAAACCAGGCTTAAACGGAGGTTTTGAGCATTCATGCCGGATCCGGCAATGTCAAAGATCTTGAACGAAGACATTCTATTCTCCTCTGATAGCGGTCAGAAGTCCCTGAATGGTTCCGCTGACAAATTGCATGCTGACCTGATATTGAAGTGCGTTTTCCGCGAATTTCGTCTGTTCGATCTGACTTTCAACCGAATTTCCATCGAGCGATGCCTGTGCAGGAACCCGATACATCACCGTACCGGCCGATCTATTGTCTTCGGGAACCATATGACCTTCTCGGGTTGAATCTAAAATAACCGGGCCGACCGCGGACTCCGCCTCCTTCAATACCGAATGAAATTCCAGATCCTTGGCCTTGAAACCGGGCGTGTCAGCATTTGCCAAATTCGAGGCCAACAACTCCATTCGCTTTCCGCGCAGCTGCAATGCCGCGATATGATTTCCAAATGCGTTATCAATACTGATCGACATGTTATCCCCCTGTTCTCGGTAGCACCGTTAATGCACAACCTGTGCCAGACTAATTCAAATTAATTTCAGTAAGTTATAACCAAGGAGGATTTGCTGATCGGTCACCGCGGCAATAAATTGCCACCTGGCGGCAAAGTTTTGTCGCAAAACCAAGTGAGATACGTGGTGTTCAGGGGAAAACCGAAAACAGGGAATCCAGTTTCAGGCTCTGCGAAAATAGCGTACCGGCCGGCCTTTCACCAATTCGAAAAAACCCAGATCACTGGGGAGCGTTTCGGTACTGCTGAGGAAGAGATAGCCGCCCGGATTTAGACTCCTAGCCATCCGGGTTAGGATATCTCTCTTTAAGTCATCCGGAAAATAGATCAGGACGTTACGGCAAAATATGAGTTCGAAATGCCCCAGAGTCGCGTAAGGCTTGCGTAAATTCAAGGCTCGAAAATGTACCCGCGACGAAATTTTCGAGTCGAGCCCCCATCCGCCATGACACGCGCTAAAATAACGCGATCGGCTTTCGATATCCAAACCGCGGCACAATTCGAATTCGCTGAATTGGGTACTTATTGCCCGCTTCAGGATGGATTCCGAGACATCGGTTGCGAGGATCTGAACCTTCGTCAAGGCATTGCTCGCATGGTTTCGATTATATTTGTCAATCGCGATACTGATCGAATAGGGCTCCTGGCCTGAAGAGCACCCCGCAGACCAGATTCTGACGGTCAGATTGCGGTTACCAGCGAGTTCGGGCAGTATGACATCGTTCAGTTCTAGAAACTGCGCGGCATCTCTGAACCAGAATGTCTCGTTGGTCGTCATGGCATCGACAATCTCGGTCACAACCGACTGGCTCAAGCTTCCGGCGGTCAGCTTATTGATCAATTGATCCAAGGAACGCATACCCGCGTTCCGGCAAACCCCCGCAAGGCGATTCGCGACTAAATAGCGCTTGTTGTCGCCGAGCCGGATACCGCACTCGCTCGATAAAAAGCGCTGGAACAAAGTGTAGGATTCCATACTGATTTCGAACCCGACGGTTGCGTTATCCTGAAATTGCGAATCGAAACTCGCGAAAGGGGCTTTTTCAGCGGTCATTTAGTAACCATAAAATTATAACATATACTTTTATGTAGTGTGTGGCGTAATGGTGTAATTCCATTCGCCATGAAAATCATCACGAGCCAAGCGAATGGATGCGAACTCATCGTTGGAGACCTTGATGCCTTTCGGGTACGG
>JBGTCG010000013.1:0-6406 GCA_041748915.1 Methylococcales bacterium | reverse complement strand
GCGATTGAAAACAATCTGCACTGGGTGCTTGATATCGCCTTTGACGAAGATGGCAACCGGACACGCAAAGGACATAGTGCTGCGAATCTGGCTGTTATCCGGCATATTGCCCTGAATCTGATCAAAGCTGAAAAAACTTCTAAGGTGGGAGTAAAAATCAAGCGCTTAAAGGCCGGATGGGACAATGATTATTTACTCCGCGTCATCGGAGTAATTTAAGCGCGATTGCCCTGGATTTTTACCCGTTTCGACAATTTTTTTTCAAACGAACATTTCTTTCGCCGCTGCCAAGTTCGGTCCAATTCAAGTCATCATCGACCTGCGGATCTTTTGAATTTCATCCCGGAGCCTGGCGGCCGCTTCAAATTCGAGTTCTCTGGCATGTTCATACATCTGATCCTCGAGTTTTCGAATCAACTTCGCAGTTTCTCTGGGAGAGGCCGCGATGTATTCAATCCGCGGCTCGGCAACTGCGGATTTTCCGGATCTGCCGGTTGATCCCCGGCCGCCGGGAACCTCCAGCGCGAGGATATCAATAATCGATTTTCGAACCGAGCGCGGTTGTATTCCATGGCGTAGGTTGAATTCCATTTGTTTGCTCCTGCGTCTCTCGGTCTCATCGATCGCGGTTTGTATGGACCGGGTCATCGTATCTGCATAGAGAATTGCCTTACCATTCGCGTTACGGGCAGCCCGGCCGACCGTCTGGACCAACGACACGGCCGAACGCAGAAACCCTTCTTTGTCTGCATCCAGCACAGCAACCAGGGATACTTCGGGAATATCCAGTCCTTCTCGTAACAAATTAATCCCGACCAGCACGTCGAATTTCCCGAGTCGCAGGTCACGAATGATTTCAACCCGTTCCACAGTTTCGATATCCGAATGCAGATAACGAACCAGAGCCCCATGCTCGGCCAGATAATCGGTTAAATCCTCCGACATCCGCTTGGTCAGCGTCGTGACCAGTACTCGTTCACCCGCATCGACGCGCAACCGGATTTCGGAGAGCAGGTCGTCGACCTGGGTAATCGCCGGCCTGACCTCAATCTCGGGATCGAGCAGGCCGGTCGGCCTGACCACCTGCTCAGTGATCGACCCGGAATTTTCCCGTTCATAATTGCTGGGTGTAGCCGAGATATAGATTCTCTGCGGTGAACGCATTTCGAATTCTTCGAACCGCAAGGGACGATTATCGAGCGCCGACGGTAACCTGAATCCATATTCGACCAGAGTTTCTTTGCGCGACCGGTCTCCGCGGTACATGGCGCCGAGCTGGGGAATCGTCACATGGCTCTCATCGATGATCAATAGCCCATCGGCAGGCAAATAGTCGAACATCGTCGGCGGCGGTTCGCCTGCGCTTCGACCCGACAGGTAACGCGAATAATTTTCGATTCCGGAGCAATAGCCGACTTCGAGGATCATCTCCATATCGAACAGGGTCCGCTGCTCCAGGCGTTGAGCTTCGACCAGCTTGTTCAAAGAGCGTAGGTGCTCAAGGCGTGCCTGCAATTCGATTTTGATCTCCGTGACCGCGGCGAGCAATTTCTCGCGGGGAGTCACGTAGTGACTTTTCGGGTAAACCGTATAGCGTGCAATCCGGCTGATAACCTCGCCGGTCAAAGGGTCGAACAGAGACAAACGTTCGATTTCGTCATCGAACAGTTCGATCCGGAGCGCCTCTTTCTCGGATTCGGCCGGATACACGTCAATCGTTTCTCCGCGTACCCGGTAGGTTGCGCGTCTCAATTCCGTATCGTTTCGCGTATATTGCATTTCCGCGAGACGCCTGACTATCTTCCGCTGACCGATCGTATCGCCCCGGACCAGATGCAACACCATCGCAAAATAGGACTCCGGTTCTCCCAATCCGTAAATCGACGAAACCGTCGCGACGACGATGGTGTCCTTGCGTTCGAGTAAGGCTTTGGTGGCCGAAAGACGCATCTGCTCGATGTGCTCGTTCAAAGACGCGTCCTTTTCAATATAAGTATCCGATGCCGGAACATAGGCTTCGGGCTGGTAATAATCGTAGTAGGAAACGAAATATTCCACGGAATTTTCCGGAAAAAATTCCTTCATCTCGCCGTAAAGCTGCGCGGCAAGGGTTTTATTCGGCGCGAGAATCATGGTCGGCCGCTGCAGCGCGCAGATTACATTGGCGATCGTGAATGTTTTCCCGGAACCGGTGACACCCAATAAAGTCTGGTGTAATTCGCCATGATTAATCCCTTCGACCAATCGCTCGATCGCAGCCGGTTGATCACCCGCGGGCTGGAACGGACTTTGAATCCTGAACAGTTTTTTCATAAAAATGTATGTTTGGTCGCCGATTCAAGTATTATTGGCAGGTGTTTAAAAATTCCTCTATCCGGCCTGGCGCCAACACCAAGAACTGGACCGAGAAGCGATTCAAATGCATACGGCCAACGCGAGGCTCCGCGGGAGGGACAAAATGTTTTCTTATTTCAATAGACAAGCCTAAAACAGCAGAACCGGTCGACTATGAATTTTACACTTTCTGAACGAGTGCAAGCCATTAAACCCTCAGCGACTCTCGCGGTTACCAACCGTGCAGCGCAAATGAAAGCGGCAGGACAGGACATTATCGGCTTAGGTGCCGGAGAGCCCGATTTTGATACGCCCGACCATATCAAAGAGGCAGCGATCAAAGCTATGCGCGATGGACTGACCAAGTATACCGCGGTCGATGGTATACCGAGCCTGAAAAAGGCCATCGTCAACAAATTTCGGAATGAAAACCAACTGACTTACCAGGCTAACCAGATTCTGGTTTCCTGTGGCGGTAAACAAAGCTTCTATAACTTGGCGCAGGCGTTGTTGGACCCTGGGGACGAAGTACTAATTCCGACGCCATACTGGGTATCCTATCCCGACATGTGTATTTTGGCCGGTGCGAAACCTGTGTTTATCGAATCCGGTCAAGATAAAAACTTCAAGATAACCGCCGATCAATTGCACCAGGCGGTTACCGAACGCACACGACTGTTTGTAATCAACAGCCCGTCCAATCCGAGCGGAATTGCCTATAGCCGCGCCGAGCTCGAAGCAATCGGTGCGGTACTGCGGGATTTCCCCCGGATCATCGTTGCCACCGACGATATGTATGAACATATCCTCTGGAAGATCGGTTTTTGCAATATCCTCAACGCCTGTCCGGATCTGTACGAGCGCACCCTGGTGCTGAACGGCGTTTCCAAAGCGTATTCGATGACTGGTTGGCGGATCGGCTACGCCGCGGGACCGGTTCAAGTCATCAAAGCCATGACAACGATCCAGTCACAAAGTACGTCGAACCCGACGTCGATTTCTCAGGCAGCCGCCGAAGCGGCTTTAGGCGGGGATCAGACGTTCATCCAGACGATGAAAAACGCTTTCAAACAAAGACACGATGTCGTCGTGGCGGCCCTGAATCGTCTGCCGGGAGTCTCCTGTCTGGAAACCGACGGGACGTTCTATGTGCTACCGAATTTCAGTCCCGCGATTGAAGAACTGGGATTGCAAGATGATATTGCATTTACGGAATTTCTGATCGAAAAAGCCGGTGTCGCGGCCGTTCCCGGATCAGCGTTCGGTGCCCCGGGCCATATCCGGATTTCGATTGCAATCGGCCTCGAATCGCTCACCAGCGCAATCGACCGAATCGGAAATTCTTTAATGAAGCGCTGATTGATTCAGAGATTCCTGCAACACAGCGATACACTGCCAAAATCCTACGCTTTAAGCGCTTTAGTTTGTAAAGGCAGCACCAAATCGTATTTGGTGCTGCCGGCCGCTGAAAAATCCACGATGGATTAATTCAACGTGTCCTTAAGACAATAAAACTCCCATCTCAAATCTTCAGATTCTTCAAATATTTCCGGAAATCGGCTTTTAATTCTTTGTGTCGAAGCGCATGCTCGACGGTCGCGATCAGATATCCGAGTTTTGCACCGCAGTCATATCGGGTGCCTTCAAATTCATACGCATAAACAGATTCCTTCGCCAATAACCGGGCAATCGCATCCGTTAACTGGATTTCTCCTCCGGCACCGCGATCGGTCGCCCCGATTTCCTCGAAAATCGACGGCGTAAAAACATAACGCCCGACAACCCCGAGATCTGAAGGGGCATTTTCGGGTCGTGGCTTTTCTACGATACTCTGAATACGTGACAGCGGCCTTAACTGTCCATCAGTTTTGACGATCCCATAACTCTGCGTCAATTCCGGGGGTACTCTTTCTACCCCGATTACACTTCCCTGCTCTTCCAGAAAAATTTCGATCATTTGCTCAAGGCATCCTTTTCGGGTGTTGCCAATCAGGTCATCCGCCAAGATCACCGCGAAAGGTTCAGTACCCACCACGGGTTGCGCGCACAACACGGCATGCCCCAGTCCCAATGCCTGCGATTGTCTGATGTGCACGCAAGCGACGCCGGGCGGTACGATATTCCTGACGGTCTCAAGCGCAACATGCTTGTGGCGCTGTTCCAACTCCGTTTCAAGTTCGTAGGCTTTGTCAAAATGATCGGCAATCGATCGCTTGGTGCGCCCGGTTATGAACACCATGACTTCGATTCCGGCGGCCACTGCCTCTTCCACAGCATATTGAATCAATGGCTTATCAACCACCGGAAGCATTTCTTTGGGAATCGCTTTGGTTGCTGGCAGGAATCTGGTCCCTAACCCGGCGACGGGAAATACTGCTTTTTTGACTGCCTTGTACATGTTATGGCCTTATCAAATTAAAGTGAAATCATATTGTTTTTCGTGAGATAGGAAACGACTTTATCCGCACAGAACTCGACACTCTCAGTTCCGGTTGGCACCACGATCTCTGCATTTTCCGGGATTTCATAGGGCGATGAAATGCCTGTAAATCGTTGAATCTGACCCACCCGCGCCTTTTTATAAAGCCCTTTGGGATCCCTGGATTCGCAAACAGTAACCGATGCATCACAATATATCTCGATAAATTCGCCGGGCTCAACCAAGGATCTGACGAGTTGACGATCCAACGCAAACGGTGAAATAAAGGCGGTAAGCGCGATTACCCCTGCATCGATAAATAACTTGGTCATCTCACCGATTCGGCGAATATTCTCATGCCGATCGGAATCGCTGAACCCTAGATCTGAGCACAACCCGTGTCTAACATTATCTCCATCGAGTACATACGTATTGCAATCCTTGTAATAGAGGATTTCCTCAATCCGGTGGGCAAGTGTCGATTTTCCGGCCCCTGAAAGCCCGGTGAACCACAAAATAAAGCTTTTGTGGCGATTCTTTTGCTGGCGCATCGCCCGTTTGACGACTGCATGATGCCAGACGATTTTATTGCCCATGATGATTTTATCAACAGAAAAACAGAACTGCTATCAGACAATCGTCTTAAAAGTGTAGGGTTTTTAACTGATGGATCCCATGGATTTGTGCAAATAATTGGTGAAAGTCAGCGCGAGCCGGCTTATGAAAAATTCGTGAGCGGAAAGGGATTGTAACTTTACCCTGATGCTGTTTCGAATTAGTAAGCGTGTAAATCAATCAGATTTCTGATAACAGGAACAGGCCTGAAGCCTGTTCCTGACGTCCACAGTAAACTTATCTTCCTATTTTACAATAATCAGGTCCTTATTTTTAGTCAGCGTTGCTGGCCCGATTCCCTTGACCCGTGCAAGATCATCAACAGTTTTAAAGGGACCATTTGTTTCCCGATCTTTTACGATCGCTTCGGCTTTGGTTATTCCGATTCCATTAAGCGCTTTAGCAATGTCCGCGGCGTTGGCCGTATTGACGTCGATAGCCTCCGCATTTGCAAAACCAGCAGTCAAACAAAAAACGAAAGCAATAATCCACTTCTCGATATGTTTCATGTACTCAGCTCTATTGGGTTGATTAACAAAAAGGAGAGTCGCTATTTTTGCGAAAGCTTTTTTTGGGCATCCAAACCCAAGCAAGCGGCAAAAACTTAACGCGACCGCTATCACCTGCGGCGCCCCGGCCGTCCTGCGTCTCTTGTCCCGACCCGGCAAAAGGGGTCGGGAACATCGTTCCACAATGACTGGACGCCCTTTAGCGATGCCTTCTATGTTCCCTCCACCCGCTGCTCTCGCAGCGACCTCCGGGAACACATCCGTCGCTAGGGCTACCGGGGAACTCGCCTTCGCTTCGCTCTCCATGGCGAGCAACGTAGGTAAGTGTAATAATCCTTTTGTAATGATTTTGTGAGGCGGTTCTAAAAAAATACCATATCGAAAGGACAGTCCTAACTAAATATAGATATGAAGGCCACCTGATAATTGGTGAAGGTTTCGGGATTATCGTGGAGGTGATGGTAAAGTCGAAGGGAGAGATCCACCATTTCTTTGCATTTGGAGACGACCTTTGTGCGGCGTCGGAAGC
>JBGTCG010000012.1:0-15608 GCA_041748915.1 Methylococcales bacterium | reverse complement strand
CCTGCGATTGTCCGCTGCTCTGCCAGGCCTCAAAGTGCTTGAGCCAGGTTTTCGATAATCCCATCGGGCATCCTCCTCAGAAAATGAAAAGAATGCACAATCCCGTTTCATGCGAACAGGTGGCGCCGACGGACGCTTACTCTCGGTCTCCAGGTAAGGGTAGATGTAATCGACGGTTCCCGGCCGTACGGCGCCGGGAATATAGGCCAGCGTGATGGTGGCCTCCTGTCCCTCGTGGATCAGGGGCAGTTCATATTCGTAGATGGCCGCATTGACCCAGACGGTGGAGAGATCGGCAATCTTGTAAAGCATCATCCCCGGTTCCGCGCGTTGCCCTTGCAAGGCTTCCTTTTCGATGACGTAGCCTGTGATCGGGGAAACAATAGTCTGGTGGATTTTGGGCTTGCCCGATTGCTCCAGAACCCGGATCTGAGCCGGCGTGAGATCCCAGAGCAACAAACGGTTGCGGCTCGCCTCGACCAGGAAGCCCGCCGACTCCAGCGCCTCGTGGATAGTGCTGTCCCTGAGCCTGTTCCGGGTGCGAAGCGCCAGCAGATACTCCTGCTGCGCGCTCACGAGATCGGGACTATAAATGGTCAGGAGCGGCTGTCCTTTCTTGACGAACCGGCCGGTATAGTTCACAACGAGGTCTTCGATCCAGCCGGAAATCTTGAGCGTCACCAGCGCGAGCTTAGTCTCATCGTATTCGACGCGGCCTACCGTCCGGACGGCCTTAACCAGAGGCTTCTTCGTGACCGTTGCGTAGGTCACGCCGATCAATTGCCGCTGGGTCGGGCTGAGCTGGACAGGTGCCTGCTCAGACATCACGGGGGAAGCATTCGCATGACCGTCGGGCTGGGCTTCTTCGGACGCGGCTTTCACGTCTATTTGCGGTAATTGAAGTAGCAAAGCAAAGGTCGCAAAAACGGCCCGAAGAGTTCTATGGTCTCTCATCGCGGCCCTCCCTTGCCGGACTCTGCCGCTTCACGGTCCCGTTTCGTGACCGGCAAAGCGGTTCTGGTCAATTCCTGGCCCACGGCGCGCTCCAATTCCGCCCAGGCCTTCTCGAAATTCGCGGCGGCGGTCGAATGCTCGAGGTGGACCTGCTCAACCGCCCGCACACTGTCGATCAGCGACAGAAAATCGAGAACGCCGGTTTGGTAGTTGATCTGAGAGGATTCCAGAGACTGTTCGGCCAAGGGAATATGGGTGTGGAGGAAGAGATCGAGTTGCTCCGAAGCGGTCCGCAACTCCACAAAGGCCTGCTTGACCTCGAACAGAGTCCGATCGCGAAGACGCGAAAGCTCGCTCTGCGCCGCCAGCAGATTCGCGGTGGCCTCTCCCACCCCGGCGTCATATTTGTATTTGAACGCCAGAGGAATGGACAGCGAAACGCCGACACCGAAGCCGTTTCGCCGGCGGAAGTTCTCAAAACGGGCCACGGAGACCTCAAAGTTCGGATAGTAGGCCTTTTGGGCCAGATCGCGGGCCAACCCTTCCTTTTCCAGAGATCGGATCTGGGCGAGCAATTCCGGCCGGTTCGCGAGCGCGAGCGCTTCCAGATCCGCCATGACGTACGGCACGACGGGGGGAGGCGGGCTTTGAAGCATCCCCAAGGGAGCTTCGGGTGGACGGCTCAGGAGCGCATTGAGCCGTGCTTGGGCCTTACCCAGCGCCAGGGTCTCGGTGGTCACCCGGTTGACCAAGCGCGTCAGCTCCACCTGGGCGCGCAGCACGTCGGGCTGAGACACCAGTCCCACGGCGTATTTCTGCTCGGCGATGCGCGCGAACTGCGCCACCAGTTCCCGATTCCGGCGATAGACCTCCAGGTTTTGGTAGGTCAACCAGAGGTCGAAATAGGCTTTTTTGAGCTGCGCCACGATGTCGATCTCCACTGCCTTCAACTCCGCTTCCATCTTCTCCGCGTCCTTCGAAGCGATCTCGCTCTTCAGGCGGAGCTTGCCGGGAAAGGGGATCTTTTGGGACAGGCGGATGATATTGTTATTCGCCTGGTCGACACGGAAATTTTCGGGAGCATTCCAGGCTTCCCAGCTCAGCGTCGGGTCGTCGTAAGCGGAGACCTGGTCCGGCACTTTCTGCGCGGCCGAGAGGCGGCTCCTGGCTGTCTGGATGGCGGGATTGTGCTCCCGGGCATGGGTAATTACCTTCCCAAGCTCCAACACTTCATCGAGCCATGGCGCCTCTTCCTCTCCGGCTCTTTCCGTAGGGTGCATCCCTGTGGACGAAGATATTTGACCTTCATCGGTCAGGTCGGAAGGGGGAAGCGCCCATACCGATCCCGCCCAGGACACGAACAGCCCTATAAAAAGATGGACTCGCTTTTTCCCGCTTGTCTTTCGCATAATTCCTCCGCAGCCGCTGCAACCAGGTCTTCATTTGCCTGTTCAGTCCGCCGTTTCCGCCAGGTCTCTATGCTGGCGGGCCAGGGACCACGATTTTTCCGCGGCTTCTTTATCGGTAAGTGACAATTGATAACAATGCTTGCTCGTATGGATGGGACTTTCACCCTTTACAAAACCGGTATGGGCATGGATATCGCCCATTACTTTGTGGCGTTTAGCCTGATATTTATATGATTCGGCTTCTTGTTCATAGTAAGCCGCGATTTTTTCATGGTCCGTTTTGGTTCTCGCGTTTTTTACGGTTGTTTTTATGTCGAAAGCCGTGAGTTCCTGCGTTTTGAAACGCGTCACGGTAGGGGCGCAACCAAGCAAAAACCCCATGGAGGTCACCAAAGCGATGCCCAGTGTGAATGACCGCAGAGTTCTCATGTCTATCACTCCTCGAAATCTGAAGGGAGTCGACCCCAATGATGAGAGATCATCGGGACAAGTCGACAACTGGCCGGTAGAAGAAGCCGAATCCCGATCTGCTACGCCCGCCGGAAATTGCTAAATTCCGACGGGGACGCGTTTGAACCGGGCGCAATGACGCGCCGGTAGGAAATTACCAGGCAGAAACGGCTTTTACTGGTCGAGGGCTGACTAATTCAGCAGAGAACAGAACTGATAGATGAGCGAGGTAGGTTTATAGGACCGGAGTAAACACCTGCGCGGATAGGAACCTGCCGAGAGCGAGAGAAGCAGGAGAACGCAGGCGAAAGGCCAGAAGATCAGCGGCAATAATAATGAATAGCCTTTGGCGGTGTCGCTGGTTAAGCTAAAACCACTCTTCGCCTTATCGGTCGCGCAGGACTTGATGCAAGCGTCCGACGACGGAGCAGTGTGTTCGCTGGAAGGCTGTTCTTCCACGGTCATGTCGGACAAGCAATCCGACAGGCCTGTCTTGGCATAATACTGCGGCGGGAAAGCGCAGGTGGAAAGCATCGAAAGCGCCAACCACGCCGTAATGACCAACAAAACCATGCCTTGGACCAATCGCTGATTGCGCCGGTAGCGGAAGAATTGCAACACCCGTCGACCTTATCCTCTGAACCTAAAGTTTAGTCTAAATTCCGCCAGACCGGTTGTCAACAAGATATTCCGGGAGTGTAGAGAACGAAAGAAATAACTTAACAATGGGGTCCGCTTTTAATTTAAAAGCGGACAAATCTATTTGTTGCTAACGGTGGCCTAACAATGTCCGCGGTTTCTTTCAAACTATCGCACGATCGGCGAGGCGCGATAAGCAAACCTATTGCACGATGTGGCGACAAATCGGTCTTAAAACCAAAACCGGATGCCGGCAACGAACGCCAGGGTGTCGAACTCTTCACTTGCCGCCTGAGCCAACGCGGCCGTCCGGCCCACTTTGCGTTCCCAGACGAAACCGACGTAAGGCGCGAACTCGCGCTTGATCTCATAGCGGAGCCTAAGCCCGAGCTCGGCATTGCTCAGCCCGGAACCAACGCCCACCCCCTTCACCTCCTGGACGGCGAAATTCAGCTCGAACGACGGCTCGAGGATCAACCGCTCGGTCAGAAGCAGCTGGTACTCCACCTCCAGACGCGCAGACACATCGCCCTTCTCGCTGACGAAGAGATCCGCATCCACCTCGTAGAAGTACGGAGAGAGCCCATGCAGGGCGGCGACGGCGTACGCTCGCGAGGGATCAGGCTTCACGTCGTAACGTGCTCCCAGCATCAGGTCCCAGAACGGGGAGATCATGCGGCTGTATCGAAGCTGCATTTCGCCGCGGTCCACGGAGCCTTGGGTGGGAGCATCGCCCTGGGTCTTGAAAAACAACCGATTGTAGTCTCCGCCGACCCAGCCCCGGACATCCCAGCTGAACGTGTCGCGCCCCTGGGTGGCCGCACGGTACTCGAACTGCTCCCCCTGGATGTAGGTGAAAATCCGATCGTTCTGCCCATGGGCCACCGGCGGAGCGCTCCCCAGGCTCACTGCCCCGAGGACCAGCAGCGACGGCCAGCGACCGCTCGTTTTTGTCATCAATATCGCTCCTTTGGCATCGTCGGCGGTTTCGCAACCCGTTCATCGGCGGCCGTGTCGGCCACGACGACCTTGCGGAACATGCCGGCATCCATGTGATACAAAAGGTGGCAGTGAAACGCCCACCCACCGGGAGCATCGGCGGTCACGTCGAACGAGATCCGCTCGGCAGGCTTGACGTTGATTACGTGCTTGTATGGCTGACGGGAACCGGCTCCGTTGACCAGCCTGCTCCACATGCCGTGCAGATGCATTGGGTGGTTCATCATGGTGTCATTCACCAGCGTGAAGCGCACCCGCTCGCCATAGCGGAGCGGAATTGGCTCGGCCTCGGAGAACTTCTTGCCATCGAACGACCACATGAAGCGCTCCATGTTGCCGGTGAGGTGCAGCTCGATCTCCCGCCCTGGCTTGCGCCGGTCGTAGCCCGGCTCAAGGCTGCGAAGATCGGCGTAGAGCAGCACCCGGCGGTCGGGCGTGCTCTCGAGTCCGAGTCCGGGTTCGTGGAGCCGGCTTTTGGCCACCATGGCTACCATGGAATTGCCCGGGCCGTGGTGATCCGGACCGTGAACCAGCGGCTGCATACCATCCTCGCCCGCCCCGGCCGGCGCGCCGTGCCCCATGGCGTCGTGGTCCATGGAGGCATGATTCATTATCGCACCGTGGTTTGTCATATTGTCGTGGTCCGCGCCGACATGATTCATCGTCTGAGTATCGCCCATTCCGGCTTCGCCACTCCCTTGGCCTGGTTCCCCCGCCTCGTGTCCCATGGTGCCGTGGTCCATGCCCATGTCGGCCATGGTGAGCAGCGGTCGCTTCCTCCGCTCTGGAACCGGCGCCGCCATCCCGGCGCGCGGCGCGAGCGTGGCGCGCGCGTAGCCGCTGCGGTCCATCGTCTCGGCGAAGAGGGTGTAAGCCCGGTCTTCGGGTTCGACGATCACGTCGTAGGTCTCGGCCACTGCAATGCGGAATTCATCCACCATGACCGGCTCGACGTCCTGGCCATCGGCTTGCACCACCGTCATCTTCAACCCCGGAATTCGCACGTCGAAGTAGGTCATGGCGGATCCGTTGATGAACCTGAGCCGTACGCGCTCGTCCGGTTTGAAGAGCGCCGTCCAATTGGCCACGGTCGGTTTTCCGTTGACGAGATAGGAGTAGGTGTAACCGGTGACATCCGCGATGTCCGTGGGATCCATTCGCATCTCGCCCCAAGCGAGCCGGTCGGCGATCGCCGGTCGCCAGCCCGTCGCGGCGGCGTCGTGGAAGAAATCGAAGGCCGTGCGCTTCTGGTAATTGTAATAACCGCTCAGTTTCTTCAGCCTGGCAAAGACCCGATGCGGGTCCTCGTCGGTCCAGTCCGAAAACATGACCACGTAATCGCGGTCAAAGCGGTGAGCCTCGGGTCTGGCCGGCTCGATGACGATGGGGGCGTACATGCCTGCCTGTTCCTGCATTTCAGAGTGGCTGTGGTACCAGTAGGTCCCGCTCTGCTTGACCGTGAAGTGGTAGGTAAAGGTCGCGCCCGGTGCGATTCCGGCAAAGCTGATCCCGGGTACCCCGTCCATGCCAGCGGGCAGGATGATCCCATGCCAATGGATCGAGGTGGGCTCGTCGAGGCGGTTGGTCACGCGCAGAGTGACGTCCTCGCCTTCCCGCCACCGGAGCGTCGGGCCCGGAACGGACCCGTTGATCGTAGTGGCCGTCCGGGGTTGTCCCGTGACGTTGATGCTCTGCTCGGCGACGACGAGGTCGTATTCCGCGGCGAAGCTCGGTGGGCTCAAGGACGTTACGAACATCAACACCGTCAATAGTCCTTTACGTTGTTTCATCACGGTCTCCTGAAAGAGTCAGATGTCTGATCAATCTCGATTCAAGTTTTTTGTTTCCTGCTTCGAGACCAGCGATTATAATAATGGCGCGTTTTTGAAATGTCGAGGAAAGAAACAAAACCTAACACACCGCTGTCTCGTCTCTTATTCGAGAATTTGGATAAATTAGATGAGTGCTGTTGCTGTCTGAAGTTTTTTCAAAACCACTCAAGGAAAATCCATGCCAGCACTCCAGCGATTCGCCACGGCTTGGCTCGCCTGGGCGCGATTCGGGGCATCAGTCAACCAAATGTGTAATCCGAACGGTCACATATTACCTTTTCGGTTACTATGCCGTTTTGCTCGCGTCGTTGGTCGCCCTGAAGGTCTCCGAGTGAAGACCGTAGCGTTTGAGCAAGCGGTGCAGACTCTCTCGTTTGATCCCGGCGCATACCGCCGCCTTGGAGACATTGCCGTTCGTGTCTCGCATCAAGGCAATCAAATATTCTCGCGAAGCCCGATCAGTGGCCAGTTTCACGACCTGTTGATAGGTTAGCGACCTGGTAGTGGAAATCGACCGACTCATCCCCTTTCGCGCTACTTCGTCGGGTAGCGCATGGACGCTGATGCGGGAACTGTCGGTGACGGCCAGTGCGCGTTCTATGGCGTTTTCCAGCTCGCGCACGTTACCCGGCCAGTCGTAGCTCACCAGCGCGGACAGGGCCTCGGGTGTGAACCCGGAAACTGGTTGTGTCCGCCCGCTTTGATACCGGTCGAGAAAAAGGGCCGCCAAGAGCGGTATATCTTCACGCCGCTCCCGAAGGGCGGGCAAGAGAACCGGAAAGACATTGAGGCGATAATAAAGGTCTTCTCGAAACCGCCCTTCGTTCACCGCTTCCTTCAGATCGATATTAGTGGCCCCGAGAATACGCACATCCACCGACCGTTCATGGGACTCCCCGATCCGGCGCACCCCGCGCTGCTGTAAGACCCGCGTCAACTTGACCTGCAGGGGCAAGGGCAGTTCGCCGACCTCGTCCAGGAACAACGTGCCACCATCCGCTTCCTCAAACAAGCCCCGCCGGTCGGTCAAAGCGCCGGTAAACGAGCCCTTCTTGTGGCCGAACAGCTCCGACTCGATCAGATTCTCTGGAATCGCCCCACAGTTGATCGCGACGAAGCGGCGATCCTTGCGCGGGCCGGCGCAATGGATGGCGCGCGCGACAAGCTCCTTGCCGGTACCGCTTTCCCCCGTGATCAGCACCGTTGCGTGGGAGTGCGCAGCCCTGTGCATGAGTTCGAATACTTTCTGCATGACCGGACTTTTGCCGACCAAGTTCTCGAAGCTATAGGTCTCCCGGAACACGCTGCGCAGGTTCTCGGCCTGTTCTTTGAGCCGCTTGCGCTCGGCCGCCCGCTGGACCAACAGCGCCGCTTCTTCGGGATCGAAGGGTTTGATCAGATAGTCGTAGGCGCCTTGCTTCATGGCGTCGACCGCGTCAGGAACCGACGCATACGCGGTCATCAGGATAATCTCGACCTCGGGACGACATTGCTTGAGTTCGCGCAGCAGGGTCAACCCTTCTACTCCCGGCATCCGGATATCGCTGACTATCACATCGAAGCGGCCTTTGAGCGCCAGCGCCAGTGCCTGGTTGCCGTCGACAGCGGTAACCACATCGAACCCGTCAACAAAAAAATCCTGGAACAGCTTGAGAATGTTCTCCTTATCGTCGGCGATAAGAACTTGTATGTTATCCATCGGGAGGCTCTTTTTGTTTATTTCTCTTCCGGCCACCGTCAATGTCGGGGGTGGAAGACGTTTTTCTGAGGCGCAGCAGCGTGGTTCGGTGGTGTTGCGGGTAGATGAAGTGTTACGCAGGTGCCCCCTCCAGGCTCGGAACGAATATCGATGGTTCCGCCATGGGCGTCGGCGATGGCTTGGGAAGTGACCAGGCCGAGCCCGCTCCCCGTCGGTTTGGTCGAAAAAAAGGTTCGAAGAGGTGCGCCAGTACGTCGGGCGAAATCCCTGATCCGGTATCCGTGACTCGCAGCAGTGCTCGATGTCCTTCTTGCGATACCTCGATGGTCACGGTACCTTTGCCAAGTGTCGCTTCGATAGCGTTCAAGAGTAAGTTGTAGGCGACCTGCCGCAGCTTGGTTTCGTCGCCGTTGATCATGATCGGGGTAGTGGAGGCCGGCCCATCGAACCGCACGCCCTTGATCTGCCCCGATTCCTGGAGCCTTCCCAGCGCTTCCCACGCGAGTTCCACCAGGTCGACGCGGGTCACATCCAGCCGCAGAGGTCTGCCCAGTTCCAGGAGACCTTGCACGATTCGTTGACACTGGTGGATTTCATCGTCGATGGTACGCAAGTAGCTGTCCTTGATGTTGGTCGGATTTTTCCGCATGAGCTTGACATAACCGAGGATCACTTCGAGAGGGTTGTTGATCTCGTGTGCCAATCCGGCGGGTGATCCTGATCGATGACGTGAGTTAGGGCGACGTCGGCGCCAACGGAGGCGGAGCTGCGATCGGTGCCGTCCGCGAACATGCACAGGCTGGCTGCTCAAGGATTGCGGCTCACCTCCACCTATTCCCAGCCGAGTTGCACGCCCACAGGCGCGGCGCTGCTGACCGGCCAATTACCAATCCGCACCGGTCTGCTGCGACCGACCTTGCCTGGGGAGGGAGGCAGTGGCCTCGGCGGAGCGGCGACCATCCCCCAAATTCTCAAGTCGAACGCGTACGTCACGCAGGCCATCGGCAAGTGGCATCTCGGGGGACACAAGGACGCGCAACCACAAAACGTCGGCTTCGAACACTATTTCGGTCAACTCACATCATCGGACGATTACTCCTCCTTTCGGGAACCCTGGAGAAACCCCAAAATTGCCAATGATCCCAAACGGAGGCGATGCGCCGAAGCGAGTGAGGAACTGGCGATCGTGGCAGGCAAGACCGGTATGAAGGCCTCGCAGAAGCCTTTCTTCCTCTACTTCGCGACCCGCGGTGCGCATGTGTTGCCTAAAGACTTCCGAAGGGCACACAGCTTCGGCTTTCCGCGCCACAACCGAAAAGGCCTGATCCTATGGCTCTCGGTACATGGCCAAGGCATTGCGAGTGTTGGGTTATCGGTGGTCGGTACCGATCGGAGGCGCAGGCGTACATCGTCGAGTACATCACGATGACACAATGTTATACAATAACCGGCGCTTGCCTTCGTATCCGGGCTATCAGAGCCCGGATCACTTTACGAAAAACGGCCAATGTGGTTTAACTCAGTTGTCCGTTATTACTTGACCGCGTCAATAATTCACTGTCACCGTAATGGTATCGCTATAACTCCCCGCGGTTACATTCTGCCCTGCCGGAATTCGCCCATAAACCGGATAGTTCCTCGTTGCGGTGCCGATGCCTAGCAAAAAACTGTCGCTGACGACCACTGTGCTTGAGGTCCCGTTCCCCCAGATCGTGCTATGGGCGGCATTCGTATAGAGATTGTAGTTTAGATGGTTTGCGCCGCTCACCATGGCCCTGGGCAGGTAGGTATTGTTGCTTCCGGTACTCAATTGAATGTTGTAACCGACGACAAGGCAAATCGAAAGGATGCACTGGCAGGTCACTGCCACATTGCCAGTGCTGTCAGTCGGGCTTCCGCCCAGCGGGTTGTAACCGCCGAAATTCACGGGGCTTGCGCTCGCGCTACAGTTGTTCAGAATGCTCCAAGCTGGCGAAGCCATGAGTAGCGCCGCCAATCCCAAGAATGAAATTACCGCTTTCAGGTGCACTGGGATTCCGCGCTCGTCGGCGTGATCGCTCATGGCTGCACTCCTGTGCAGAGGTGGGTTCCGAGATTTGGGAGCGGATCTTGGCGGTCGGGCGCCTGCACGGGAAATTCGCAGCTTTGCCCGCGCCATGTGGCCCGCAGCCGGTTTTGTTGCGTCAAGCCCGTCACGTATGCCTGACCTCGCAACCCCACCGGAAATTCTTGTTCCGCGCCGACAACACGGACGGTCGCCCCGGCCGGCATAGCCTGGCCGTTTTCCAATGTGATTTCAAGAACGACCCCATCCAAAGGCTTGATCGGGAAATCAAGCAATATCCCGCTGCGGAAATAAGGTACAGCATCCAATTGCAGGGCATCGATCCGCGCATTCAAGGGCAAGTCCGCTTCCTCGACCCGAATCGGGTTATTTTGATAGGGCAGCAACCTGGGTATCAGCGCCATGCCATCCCGATCAGTCTTGGCCACGGGTTGGTTGAAAGCGTAGATGCGGACATCGGGATAATGGCCGACTTGCACGATGCCAAAACTGTCCGTGATTTCGCGCGACAGGAAAACTTTGTTTCTCATCACCGCAAAGCCGCCTGCCGCCTGGCCACGGATAATGTTTTCATTCTGATAATGGGTCACATCCAAGGCATAAGTGCCGATTTGATTCTGCAAACTGATCCCGCCCTCAAACCTCTCGCTGGTGCCAATGCCGGCGGCAAGCCGATATCCCACGCCGGTTCCGACGGGCAGGTTGCGCTGAAGGCGAAGCTCGGTTTGATCATAGCCAGCGCTTGTAGTATGTGTGATGCTGCCGGTGGTGCGTTCGCCCAAGGCGCGGGTGAATCCGAGCAAGAATGTGGTGTTACCCGTGCCATCCACCGGCAGGAATGCCGAGAGGCTTAGAAACCCCCAATCTCCTAGCGTAAGGTTGTAACTCGCGGTCATTGCATTAATGCCTTGCCGATCACGGTAATTCTGACGAATATAGCCCAGATTAACAAACCCCCAACTATTTAAAGGCAACCCGACATGGGCTTCGCCCAAAATAGCGGGTGCCGGCTGGCTAGCGGCCAGCCCCGCTTGGGTAAAGTCGCGGCTGGTGAGCTGAACCAGCCCGCCAAAGCTCAGGTTTATAGCTTGGCGCTGAAAACCGAATTGGATCAAGCCGCCTGTCCCTTGCTCCTGGTGGCTTCCCGCAGCCGCGGCATTGAATACCCCCAGCCTGTCCCACAGCCAAGCCCCGCCGAATCCCAGCGTCTGCTGATCCTGGAAAAGCTCAGCATGGGCTTCGCCGGTGAATTGATCCGTAAAGCCGAGGCGGTGCGTGCCCATGGCCAGTGCCCTGCCATAGTCGTTGCTCGCAAAGCCGAAGTTTTCACGGATGAATCCTAGCTCGTAAGAGAAATCCTGAAGCCCCTTGCGCAACAAATTAGGCCCGGCGTAATAGGGCTGAGTGATAACGTGCTCGCGACCCAACAAGTCTTGGGTAACCAACTGGATTTCTCCTTGACCGCTAAGCACCGGTATGTTGGTTATCGAGAACGGGCCGGGCGCTAGTTGGATGCCGCGAATCAGAGTGTTGTTCAGAAAAAGATCGGCGGTGGACGGCAACGCTGCTTCGCCTTTCAATGAAGGCAAAGGAAAGGTGATGAAACCGGGCTGGGTGGCAAAATTGGTTGCCCACTGCGCTCCTCCAACGCGCACGGCGCGCCCCCAGCTTCCTGTGCGGGTAATCGTATCGCCGAAGCGAAAAGTAGAAAGTTGATCAGGCAGATCCATATTCCAGGTGGTGTCGAGGCGGATGAACTGGGAGGCTTTCCCCAGATCGCGCCCGAGCAACTGATTGGTGCCGACCCCCCAGCGGCTAAACACTCCGAACTCCGTCAGGGCGTTGAATTGCGCCCGGGATGCCGTCCCTTGGCCGAACAAGTTGTAATTGACAAATCCGCCGAGCGATGCCTTCACCGGCTGGGGCCGATTAGCGTCCTGAAAGGATTGTGAAGTTGCTTCAAAAACGTCGGGACCGGCTTCGATCCATAGCGTCTGTGTCGCTTCTTCAACCCGATAGGAAAGCCCTTTGACCGACGAAAGTTCAAAATAAGCCGTGCCGTCATGATGGACCGGCGCGGATGCCGACCACCGCAACCGCCACCGTTCCAGGTCCGTGCCCGCGGCCAGGATGTTTCCTTCCCGCTTTAGAAAGAGCGCCGTTTCTTGCTTGTCTTCCCGGTTGATGTAGACCCTCAGCAATAGCTCGCTTTCCTGTGGCCGACGCGTGCCGGCCGTTTCCGGAGGAACCGCGCTCCAGCCTGGGGTCGCGAACGCGATTAACAACAGGCAGCCCGCGATTGAGCCGCCATTTTTTGCCGAACTTCTGGGGGCTCCGGCCAAACATCTGGCCTTACGGCTACGCGGGGGTTGTCGCACTCGCCAGGCTTCCTGTGCTCCTTCATAGGCAAAAATTTAGCGGTCTACGACGATCTTCACATGAAGTTCGCCCTGATCGCTCTGTATCGACATTTCCAGAGGAGCGCCCACGGGCACGGGAGTATCGAATTTCATCGGCCAGGCGCGCTCGCTTCCCGGCAGCAGGTAGACCGCCGACGGCGGCGAAGCCGCAAGGCTCTTGCCTCCCATAGCCGACACGGCCAGTTCCCGTATTTGCAAATGCGAATTCCCGGTATTGCTCAGGAAGAACAACCATTCGTCATGGGATTCCTGGCGGGCGTGAATTTGAAGCTCGGGTTTAAATTCCGGGGCCGATATGAAAACCGGAACGCCGATGCGGAGAGCAACGCGTAGCCCCGCGTGACCGATTTGCGGCGGCGGCGGAATTTCCTGAAGAAACAGCCGGTAGGTCAGCTCGCGCCGAAGGTCGGGCGATCGTCGCAGCCCGATCCTCACGATTTGAGATGCGCCGGGCGAGAGCGTGAAAATTGGCGGAGTGGCCAGCAGCTCTTGGCTTGGAATATAGATATCTTCGCCGTTTTCTTGCGACCAATCGACGGCCTCCAATTGCAAAACGCTGCTTTCCATGCCCGTGTTGGTCACCGTCAGGGAGGTGGTGAGCACAGGAGCGGATAGCTCAAGCCGGGTCGGGGCGACGGACAAGCTGCCGCCCTCCGCCGCGAGACTACAAAATACACCCAAAGTCAGTAGGCCAAGCCTTAAGAATCGCACTTTATAACTGAGCTAGAAAAGGCATATTGAGCCCCTCCTTCCTTCGGGAGACGGTTGGGTAAGGGAATTTTCAAATGAATCTTTACCATCTTCGTCCTCTATAAATCCCGCAGTCAACCTTAAAACGTGATTGTGGCCGTGATGGTGTCCTGGTAGAGCAAAGCCGGCACGTTCTGCCCAGCGGGAATCCTTCCATAGACCGTATGGATATCAGGCCCGACCGGGGCCGACGCCACGTGCAGCGTGTCCGTGCCTATGGTTTGCCCCCAATTCAGGGTCCGGGACGCATCGCGGTATAGAGCGTAATTCAAAGTATCCGTGCCATTGATCATCTTGCGGGTGGTTACAGTCGCGCCCGGAGCCGTCCCCGCATCCATGCCAATATCGTAAGCCGCCCCTACGGTGCAGGTCGCGGTAACAGTGCCGGTCGCATTGTTGGCCGTAGCTGAATTGGGATCGTAATTACCGAAAGCCAGCGGGGTCCCCACGATGACGCAGGTGGAAATAACCGTGGCGGTTACCAAGAAAGTCGTTGTGCTGGTCGCGGCGTCGGTTTGCGCCGCGCCTGCGGACAGGACAATGAGGGCAAGCAATTTATTTAAAGGGCTATCCATGTGAATGCTGTAGGCACAAAATATGGGAATGCCGACGCTCCCAGAAACGCCTGCGTCCAGTGTTCGAGCGGGGCGCGATTATCCGTCCCGCTATGCCGACTTGCGCGCTTGGTTCCCGGATGAGGCCGCGTGCCTCGACTACCCTGAGTGGCTTCGATGGCCCAATGGTTTTGTTTGCCCGCGATGAGGGACACCCGGCCATTGGCGGATGGGCGACGGACGGTTCTGGTGCGAGCCATGCCAGCGCCGGGTATCGGTAACCGCCGGAACCATTTTCCACCGGACGCGAAGTCCTCTCCTCGTCTGGTTCGCGGCCTATGCCCCCCTTCAATCATCAAGCGCACTCCTCCTCATTCGCCGGAAACTCCGCTGTACACCCTTGGCGGGAACCCAAGCGGTAGTGGTTACAGCACTCACATGGATAGCCCATTTTATTTAATCTTGGAGTTCTCATAACTACACTCGGCCTGTGTTTCTTGCGAAAAGAGAAGCTAAAAGTAATTGTAGTCGCTTTACTTGATCTTGGCTGATCAGAAATGATCTTGGTTCACCCGAAATGATTAAGTAATAGATTCTGGAGGGCTTTTCTCGATGCATATTGAATCAACACACCGCAGTTAAAATGCAGAATTGCAAATTGTCGCGGAGCGCGTCTGCCCGGAGCCATCTTCTATGCCGCCGCGCTTGCGAGCCCGGCGGTGGTACGCGTTACTGCCCAAATACCTGTAACTGGATGGGAGGAGGATAGCGTTGGCTATTAGCAGAGCGTGTTGAATGAAGGCTGGGGACCCCGGGAAACCGGAAAGAGACTGCGTAAGCCTATCGAGGTGCGGAAACGTCGCCGGCCATTGAGTACAAGCCATTCAGAAACGGCGTCGGTACGGAATATCGTCCCGGACCCAATTAGAATACCGGGCCCGTTTCAACGGTCCTGATCAAATGCCCAAACACTGGATCGCGCCGTCCATTTTATCGGCTGATTTGCGCGCCTCAGCGAGAATGTGGATCGAGTTTTCGACGCAGGCGCAGATGTGATTCATTTCGATGTGGTGGGTACCCATTATGTTCCCCGATCCGGGCTCCTGGCCAGTTATAAATTCAGGGTTAAGCGTTTGATTCTCTTGGTGGCCAGGGGCAGAATCGAACTGCCGACACGAGGATTTTCAGTCCTCTGCTCTACCGACTGAGCTACCTGGCCAGCGGCGGGTAGTGTGTGGACGCGGATTAAACCGGTCTTGATGGCTTTAGTCAAGCAAAACTCGGGAGTTTATTTCAAATGATCGAGAGACGGGCGATGTTCGCTTTTTGAAACAGGTTACCGATAACACGAAAGATCTTCTTTATTCCTATCGATAATTTCGGTAACAACCAAATGCAGGCAAAAATGAACAGAACCAGAAAAATCAGAAACAACACAGGATGATAGAGCGCGGCCCACAAGCCTGCGACCGTTGCGACATCCTCGCCGATCGAAGCCGTCCCATTCGAGAAAGGTTCCGGTGAAGAATTGATCAAAATTCCCGTCCCCGCTTTAATTGCGTGGGTTCCCGCACTTAGACTGCCGCCTACCAGCGCGGCAGCAATCTGCGCCGCGGGACCGATCTCGCCAATCGCGCCCGCGGCCAGAAGCGCTCCCGCAGGAATGGCGTCTTCACCAAGGGAAAAGTGCCAAGATAGTACTAACTAAATATAGATATGAAGGCCACCTGATAATTGGTGAAGCTTTCGGGATTATCGTGGAGGTGATGGTAAAGTCGAAGGGAGAGATCCACCATTTCTTTGCATTTGGAGACGACCTTTGTGCGGCGTCGGAAGC
>JBGTCG010000011.1:0-26299 GCA_041748915.1 Methylococcales bacterium | reverse complement strand
GCTTCCGACGCCGCACAAAGGTCGTCTCCAAATGCAAAGAAATGGTGGATCTCTCCCTTCGACTTTACCATCACCTCCACGATAATCCCGAAAGCTTCACCAATTATCAGGTGGCCTTCATATCTATATTTAGTTAGTACTCTCTAAATTCGAACCTACCTCAATTCACCTTCGATGGCCTATAACGATTTACGAAAATGCCGTTTCAGCGAAAGCTGGCGCGCTTTTTTTGTTACCACGGTGCTGGCCGAGCGTGAAAGACGGTGCTTCACCGATGAAAATGTGCGAATAAATTCGCACCTACGATAATGGGAAAACAGAAACTTGAACTGACCTGGGTCGGTAAGCAGAACCGGCCCAAACTGGAGCCGCGAATTCTACTGGAAGAACCGCCGAAGAGCTATCATGCGAAACATCGGGTGACGGACAAGGACAACTTCGACAATCGGCTGATCTTCGGCGACAACCTGCTGGCGCTGAAGGCACTGGAGGCGGAGTTTTCCGGCAAAGTGAAGTGCGTGTTTATCGACCCGCCGTACAATACCGGCAGCGCCTTTACCCATTATGACGATGGGGTGGAGCATTCACTCTGGCTGTCGCTGATGCGCGACCGATTGGAAATCATCCGGCGGCTGTTGTCGGAGGATGGTTCGTTATGGGTCACTATCGACGACAACGAGGCGCATTACTTGAAAGTGTTGTGCGATGAGGTATTTGGGCGGGCGAATTTTGTTGCGAATGTAATTTGGCAAAAACGTTTTGCCCCGAACAGTACTGCCCAATACATTTCCGACTCGGACGACCATGTACTGTTGTATGCCAAGGAAAAATCACAATGGAAGAGAAAGCTGCTTCCACGCAATGACAAACACAACCAAAGCTACAAGAATCCTGACAACGATCCACGCGGCCCGTGGACGTCGGGCGATATGTCCGCTCGCAATTCTTATTCTGCGGGGATTTACCCCATAACAACACCGTCTGGACGAGTTATTTCAGGCCCACCCAAAGGAGTGTATTGGCGTGTTTCTTTTGATAAATTTCGCGAGCTAGATTTGGACGGGCGAATTTGGTGGGGCAAGTCGGGCGACAACGTTCCACGTATCAAGCGGTTTTTGTCAGAAGTAATGGAAGGGATTGTTCCTCAGTCGATTTGGATACACGATGAAGTGGGCCATACACAAGAGGCCAAAAAGGAAGTCATGGCAGTTGTGCCAGGATCAGAAGAAGTATTTCAGACTCCCAAGCCCGAGCGATTGATTAAGCGTGTCCTTGAGCTCGCCACCAACCCCGGCGACCTCGTGCTCGACTCCTTCGCCGGTTCCGGCACTACCGGCGCCGTCGCCCACAAGATGGGCCGCCGCTGGATCATGGTCGAGCTGGGCGAGCATTGCCACACCCACATCATTCCGCGCCTGAAGAAAGTGATCGACGGCGAAGACTCCGGCGGCATTACCCAAACGGTCAATTGGGAGGGCGGTGGCGGATTTCGCTATTACTGCCTGGCGCCCTCGCTGCTGGAAAAGGACCACTGGGGCAACTGGGTCATCAATCACGACTACAACACCGCCATGCTGGCCGAGGCGCTGTGCCAGCTCGAAGGCTTCACCTATGCCCCCTCCGATGCGGTTCATTGGCGGCACGGCCACTCCACCGAACGGGACTTTGTCTATGTGACCACCGCCAGCCTGACCCGCGAGCAGTTGCAGCAACTTTCGGACGAAGTGGGAACGGAGCGCACGCTGCTGGTGCTGTGCACCGCGTTTCGCGCCAGAGCCGATGCCTTCCCAAACCTGACCGTGAAGAAAATTCCCAAGCAGGTACTGTCGCGCTGCGAGTGGGGGCGGGATGATTACAGCCTGCGCGTGCAGAATCTGCCTGTAGGGCTGAATTCATTCGGCAATAGTTCGGATAAATCCGAACCTGCAACGGCGGAATTATCCGGCCCTAGCGCCGCAGATGGCGCGCGAATCAATTCGCAACTCCCAAGCGGGCAAGAACCCAATAACTTCGACGCGGTATAGACTATGAGACGGGAAGAGGTTTTGTCGCTTCTAAAAGCCCATCGCGCCGACATTCAGCAGCGTTTTGCCGTCAGGCATCTTGCTATCTTCGGTTCTACCGCGCGCGACGACGCACGGGATGACAGCGATGTCGATGTGCTGGTGGAGTTCGAGGGGCCGGCAAGCTTGGACGGCTATATGGGTTTGAAGTCCTTTTTGGAGGACATTTTGCTATGCCCCGTCGATCTCATAACCAACACCGGTCTGAAACCTCGGGCGCGTCCGAACGTGGAAAAGGATTTGATTCATGTCGCGTGACTGGTTGCTTTATTTGGATGACTTGGTGGAAAGCGCGGAGAAGATCTGTCGTTATGTCGATGGTTTGTCCTTCGACGAGTTTTGTGCAAATGAGCCGATATTCGATGCGGTATTGTTCAATCTGCAAGTGATCGGAGAGGCCGCCGAGCAGCTTCCGGATACTGCCAAGGCGGCCATGCCGGAGATCGAATGGTCGGATCTGGCGAGGTTCCGCTACATCATCGCACGTCATTATTTCGCGCTCGATCCGCACATCGTTTGGGACCTTGCTGTCCACCGAGTACCGGAAATATTGGCGACGGCAAAACGCCTGCTTGCCCGCTTCGATCAAGCCGGCGAATCGGGGAAGCCCCGATGAACCGCCATGTGAACGCCATTGCCGGCCGCCTGAGTCTGCGTCCTCCGCAACGCCGCTCGCTGGAGATACTCGACCGTATTACGGAAATTGCGCCGCCCGGCAAGGATGCGGATAGCGCGGCGCTGCTGGAAGCCGTCCGCGGCGAGTTCCCGTCGGTCACGGATTTCGAGCGCGAGTTCCCGTCGCTGTGTTTCGCACTGGCCACGGGCGTGGGCAAAACTCGGCTGATGGGTGCATTCATCAGCTATCTGCTGCTGGCCCGCGGCGTCGGCAACTTTTTTGTGCTGGCGCCGAACCTGACCATCTACAACAAATTGATCGCCGACTTCAGCGACCGCAATCATCCCAAGTACGTCTTCAGGGGGATCGCGGAATTCGCGGTGTATCCGCCGCTGGTGATCACCGGAGACAACTACGATCAACCGGGTTCGGTCAGAACCGATACCTTGCCGGGTTTCGACCAAGATGTTCGCATCAACATCTTTAATATTTCGAAGATCAATTCGGAAGTGCGCGGCGGCAAGTCGCCTCGCATCAAACGGCTTTCGGAATACATCGGCGAAAGCTACTTCGATTATCTGGCCGGGTTGCCCGACCTCGTGATGTTGATGGATGAATCACACCGCTACCGCGCCAGCGCCGGGATTCGCGCCATCAATGAGCTGAAGCCGATCCTGGGACTGGAACTGACCGCCACGCCGTTTGTGGAAGGCGCGCGCGGAGCGGTGGCATTCAAAAACGTGATCTACTATTATCCCTTGGGCCGTGCGATCGCCGATGGCTTCGTGAAAGAGCCAGCCGTGGTCACGCGCAAGAACTTCAACCCGGCAGGCATGTCGGCGGAGGAAATCGAGTGTCTGAAACTGGAGGACGGCGTGCGCCTGCACGAAATTGTGAAGGTGGAGCTGGAAACCTACGGCCGCGAGAGCGAGAACCCCATCGTCAAGCCCTTCCTGCTGGTGATTGCCCGCGATACGACCCACGCCAGCCAGCTACTGGCCCTGATCCAGTCCGACGGCTTCTTCCAGGGACGTTACCGCGACCGGGTGATCCAGGTGGATTCCAGCAAGACGGGCGCGGAAGAAGAGGCAATGATCGCGCGTCTCCTTAAAGTGGAGCTGACCTCCGAGCCGACGGAAATCGTGATTCACGTCAACATGCTCAAGGAAGGCTGGGACGTGACCAACCTTTACACCATCGTGCCGCTGCGGGCGGCCAATGCCCGTATTCTGATCGAGCAATCCATCGGGCGCGGTTTGCGCCTGCCCTATGGCAAGCGCACCGGCGTGATCGCCGTGGATCGGCTGAATATCGTCGCCCATGACAAATTTCAGGAAATCGTCGACGAGGCCAACAAGCCCGGCTCGGCTATCCGCTTGCAGGCCGTGGTGCTGGACACGGAAGACCTCGGACAGAAAACAGTCACGGTGGTGTCGCAATCTCAACTCGCCAACAAGCTGGGGTTCAAGCCGCCGCAGGTAACGAGCAGCACGACGGTGACTGGCCAGAATGAGACGCCTGTTTTCACGAAGCCTGAAGAGCAGAAAGTCGCGCAAATCACCTATGAAGTGATCCGCACGCTGGAAAACCAGCCGCAGACGCTGCCAACCATCGAATATCTGAAAAAACCTGAAATCCAGGCCGCCATCATCAAGGCCGTCGAGGAACAGCGACAACCGGTTCAGCTGGAACTCGAAGGGATCGGAGAGAAGCCGGATATTGCCGCCGTGGTCGCGAAAACGGTTGAGCTGGTCACGCAACAGACCATCGATATCCCGCGTATTCTGGTGGTGCCCAAGGGCGAAGTGAAATCGGGCTTTAAGCCGTTCACACTCGCGCTTTCCACGCTGAACTACCCGGCGCTCTCTGACGAGCTTTGGATACAGCACTTGCGCACCAACCAACTTGAGGTTGTTTCGCCAGGACGTGGAGGCGTAGAGGAAGCGCGGTTGGAAGACTACGTGGTAAGTGGATTGGTCGACTTCGACGACATTTCCTATGGCGACCATGCCGATCTGCTCTACGACCTTGCCGCCCAAACCGTGCAGCATTTCCTGGCCTACCTTTCCGGGGAGGACACCAGCCGGGTGCTGCGCTGCTACCAGCGGGACATCGCGCGATTTATCCACGCTCAAATGCAGCAGCACTACTGGGAGGTCGTGGTCGGCTATGAGGTGAAGATCAGTAAGGGCTTTACCGAACTGAAGCCCAGCGCCTACACCTGTTCCGCGCGGGAACCACCTGCCGACTATCTGCGGAGCCGGCGGACAAGAGTAACATGGCGAAGTACCTGTTTGGAGGTTTTCAGCGCTGCCTCTATCCGGTGCAGAAGTTCGATTCCGATTCAGAACGCAAGCTCGCGCTGATTCTGGAACGCGACGCCATCAAATGGTTCAAGCCTGCCAGGGGCCAGTTCCAGATTTGCTACCGCCAAGGGGCGGACACCAACGAATACCAGCCGGACTTTGTCGCCGAAACCTCGGACACGATTTACCTGCTGGAACCCAAAAAACGCACGGAGCTGAATGACCCAATCGTGATCGCCAAACTGGAAGCGGCGGTAAGATGGTGCGCCAACGCTACGGATCATGCGGCGACTTATGGCGGCAAGCCCTGGCGTTATGTGTTGATTCCGCACCACGAGATTGCGTCAAACATTACGCTCGAAGGATTGGCGGAGCGGTTCGGCGGTTGATACTGGGAAACAAGCCTCAACGCCAATCACGCCGCTTGCGCCAGTGGCAGCTTGAAGACCCCTTCGGATTTTACCGGACTTTAAGATGGTGCCGATGGCCGGATTTGAACCGGCACGACTTGCGTCACCGCCCCCTCAAGACGGCGTGTCTACCAATTCCACCACATCGGCAAGTTTTTTATTGCGAACCTCTTATGCAGTTAGTTTTCGTCGCTATTTATTCCGCTGGAACTGCTTCTTCGGTTTCGTTTTTCGGAGGTTCGTTCGGGATCCGGTCTTGCGGAGAATAACCTCGGTTTAGTTCAGGGGAGGATGCCGGTTCATCGCCTGATTCTTCCCCATTCGCGGAGCCATCGTTCGCAGGCGGCAATTCCGGTAGGTCCGACACCGGCGCGGAATTACGCTCCGTCTGACCAGGCGGCAGATCGGCCGGAACCGATTGTTCCACGGGGGTATCCATGAATCCTTCCGAGGAGTTGCGGGTATCTCCGACGACTGCCAAACCAAGGCTTGTTGCAAAAAATAAAGTTGCCAGGACCGCGGTAGCTCTGGTCAGGAAACTTGCCGACCCCTGCGCTCCGAAGACGGTCCCCGACGCGCCGCTGCCGAAGGCCGCGCCGGCGTCGGCGCCTCTGCCCTGCTGAAGCAGAACGAGCGTAATGATGCCGGCCGCCAGAAGTACATGCAAGATAATGAGTGCCTGATACATACTTTCCGTCTCTATACAGAATTACAAATCATTAGAAAGGATTCCGCATTCAGTGATGCGCCTCCGATTAATCCGCCATCAATGTCGGGCATTGCCAACAGTTCCGCGGCATTTTCCGCTTTTACACTGCCGCCGTATAAGATTCGCAAGCGGTCTGCAATCGCTTGATCGATCCCTGCGACTTTGCTTCTGATAAACCGATGGACTTCTTGCGCCTGATCACTTGTCGCTGTTTTCCCGGTGCCGATTGCCCATACCGGTTCATAGGCGACAATCGCGTTTTTAAGGTATTGAGTTCCCGATACTTCCAACACCGCGTTCAACTGGTTCACGATCGTAGCGAAAGTTTCATTTCGCTCCCTCTGACCTAATGTTTCTCCGACGCACAAAATCGGGATCAAGCCCCCGTCCACGGCTTGTCTGAAACGCGCGGCGACAAGTTCATTGGATTCCCCATAATGGAGTCTGCGTTCGGAATGCCCGACAATAGCCAGTCGGCATTCATATTCTTTCAACATCTGCGCAGAAATCTCGCCCGTATAGGCTCCGGACGATTGATCCGCGACATTTTGGGCGCCGAGCAGGATTCGGCTGCCGTCCAGAATCTCCCTCGCCTCGGGAATAAAGATATACGGTACGCAAACGCCGACATCACAACTGCTACCGCTCCGGTCGGCATCGTCCAGGATCTCCTGTAACAATTCGCGGGAACTCGCTGAAGTCCCGTTCATTTTCCAGTTTCCGACGATGATCGGTTGACGCATTGGTTGGCGGAGAGGCGCAGTTAAATCTGAGATTCTAGCGATTCAACCTGTCGTATTCAACGAATTTTTGTTTCGCGCCAGCGGCGCGCCGTCAACCGGGAGCTTACAAAGTTAATGTCCCACTCACGACACTGGCGAGCTGGTTCGCGAGCTGGGTGACCATGTCGGTATCCTTGCCTTCCACCATGATTCGAATCAGCGGTTCGGTGCCGGATGACCGCAGGAGTACCCGGCCATCCGTTCCAAGAATTTTTTCAATTTCGTGTTTCGCTTTTTGGATGCAGTCGAACTTGGATAAATCGGCGCGCTCACGGACCTTTACATTGATCAGCGATTGAGGAAATTTGACCATGCCCTTTTTCAGATCATGTAAGGCTTGTTGGGTACGCCAGACTTCAGCCAATACCTGGAGCCCGGCGATTATACCATCCCCAGTTGTGGTCCGATCGTTGCAGATGATGTGGCCGGAGTTCTCGCCACCCAGGGATGAATCGTAGGATTCGATCAGTTCCAGAACATAGCGGTCGCCGACAGCCGCTCTTTTCATTTCCACGCCGAGCCTGGCAAGCGCCTGCTCCAGCCCCAAGTTTGTCATCATTGTACCGATTACAGGCCCTTTTAATTTCCCTGCATTCAGCCGCGATTTTGCGATGATATATAATAGTTCGTCGCCTTCGACGAGTTCCCCTTTGTGATCCACCATAATCACACGATCTCCGTCTCCGTCGAAAGCAATCCCAAGATCCGCTGATTCGGTTAGTACCTTTTGTTGCAGTAGCGCGGGATTGGTCGCACCACACATTTCATTGATGTTCAGTCCATTCGGTTCACACCCGATGGTAACGATATCCGCACCGATCTCATCGAAAACGTAGGGAGCAATGTGATAGGTTGCGCCATGCGCGCAATCGACGACGATTTTCATACGCGCGAAGTTCATTGAAGCCGGAATCGTACTTTTGCAGAATTCGATGTATCGCCCTGCCGCATCTTTGAGGCGTGTCGCTTTACCGATCTGAGAAGACGAAACCGTGGTCATTTCCCTTCCAAGTTCATGTTCGATAGCCAGCTCTATTTCGTCCGGCAGCTTCACACCCGCAGAGGAAAAAAACTTGATTCCATTATCGTAATAAGGGTTGTGAGACGCGCTGATCACGATGCCGGCTCGAGCCCGGAACGTCCGGGTCAAATAGGCTATTGCCGGGGTCGGCATGGGCCCGAGCAATTGGGTATTGACTCCCGCAGCCGATAACCCAGCTTGCAGCGCCGATTCAAACATATAGCCCGAGATCCTGGTATCCTTGCCAATTACGATATTGGAATTGGGATTAGATCCAAATACACGGCCAGTCGCCCATCCCAGCTTTAATACGAAATCAGGTGTGATCGGATAGTCACCGACCGTGCCTCGTATGCCATCGGTACCAAAGAATTTTTTTTTCATACTATCTCCCCTAAGGAAATGCTGAATAAATTCATTCTGGATTTCTCAGCGGCCGGCAACCCTGCCAATGCGATTTGAGGTTGCCCCCAAAATCAATAGCTGAAAGCGTTCGATTTCGGCAGCGCATCCCCCGCACTGCGGGAACCTCTGATTTCATCAGAACTTCCCTAAACAGCCTTATAGCAGGGCTCTCCGGGTGGATCGCGTCGCTAGACATGATCGGGCTTCCGTAAGATTTCGTGCATGTTTTTGATTCCTTAGGTTCCATGCATGATTCGGCAAAGTGTTTGCCCGAAAATACCCGGCGCGCCGGAAATAATCCGATCGGGTCTAATATTGGAATTTACCGATATCCGGCCGTTGTTCGAGTAACCGGAATGGCAAGGACCGACATCGGGCGGACGTAAAGCTTGAAGGCACAAAGGAGATTTTCCATTGTGCCTTCAATCATATTTGGATAGGCAGTGGTATTTTCACGTCACCGCGATTACGTGCTCATTTATCCGTCACCTTTTGGAATTTTATAATTCCGATCTTGGGCCCAAGTGTCTGGGTGCAAGATTTATAACTGTTCCACCGGCCCTCCCAACGGCTTGTCCTGTTTCGCTCCGATCTTTCCGGACTCGGTCGCGTCGCTGGTATCCGAAGGCTTCTGATCTTCCCAGTCCTGGGGTGCTCTGGGTTCTTTTCCCGCCATCAGATCATCGAGCTGCAGACGATCGATCGTTTCGTATTTCCTCAGCGCATCGGCCATTGAATGGAGAATATCCATATTCTCTCTGAGCAGACGCTCGGCCCGTTCATAGTTCCGGTCGATTACCGAACGAATTTCCTCATCGATCAGGTGAGCGGTTTCTTCCGATACCGATTTATGTTTGGTTACGGACCTACCCAGGAATACCTCGCCTTCTTCCTCACTATAAGCTAAAGGACCGAGGCGTTCCGATAATCCCCATTTCGTAACCATGTTACGGGCAAGCTCGGTTGCTCTCTCGATGTCGTTCGATGCGCCCGTGGTGACCTTTTCGGTACCGAATATAATTTGTTCGGCGAGACGGCCACCGTAAAGACTCGAGATCTGACTTTCAAGCTTCTGTTTACTCGCGCTGTATTGATCCGCTTCGGGTAAGAACATGGTAATCCCCAACGCCCGACCGCGTGGCATGATGCTGACCTTGTAGACCGGATCATGCTCAGGCACCAGACGTCCGACAATCGCATGGCCTGCTTCATGATAAGCGGTTAACCGCTTATCATCCTCACTCATGACCATGGTTCTTCGTTCGGCGCCCATGATGATCTTGTCCTTGGCCTTCTCGAGAGCCTCCATGCTCACCACGCGTTTATTATTACGCGCCGCGTACAGGGCGGCCTCGTTCACGAGGTTCGCAAGATCGGCGCCGGTGAACCCCGGGGTTCCACGTGCGATATATTTGATTTCAACGCTGTCGTCCGTCGGTACTTTCCGCATATGGACCTTCAAAATTTGTTCGCGGCCACGAATATCCGGTAAACCGACCACCACTTGCCGGTCGAAACGGCCCGGACGGAGCAGCGCAGGGTCCAATACGTCCGGCCTGTTGGTTGCCGCGATTACTATAATGCCTTCGTTCCCCTCGAATCCGTCCATTTCAACCAATAATTGGTTCAGCGTTTGTTCCCGCTCGTCGTGGCCACCGCCAAGCCCCGCTCCGCGGTGCCGGCCGACCGCATCGATTTCATCGATAAAAATGATGCAAGGCGCATGCTTTTTGGCTTGATCGAACATGTCCCGCACGCGCGATGCGCCCACGCCAACGAACATTTCGACAAAATCAGATCCGGAGATGGTAAAAAACGGGACCTTTGCTTCGCCAGCGATTGCACGCGCCAATAGCGTTTTTCCGGTTCCCGGCGGACCAACCATAAGTGCTCCGCGCGGAATCTTGCCGCCGAGTTTCTGAAATTTGGTCGGATCTTTGAGAAAATCGACCATTTCCGCGACTTCTTCCTTC
The DNA here is from genome assembly GCA_041748915.1 of Methylococcales bacterium. Lineage (GTDB taxonomy): Bacteria > Pseudomonadota > Gammaproteobacteria > Methylococcales > UBA1147 > UBA1147. Next base: position 16,014 of record JBGTCG010000011.1, on the reverse strand, counting down.
GCTTCCTCGACCCCGGCAACGTCCGCAAAGGTCACCTTGACCTGATCCTCTTCGAGCAACCGCGCCTTACTTTTACCGAACGACATCGCGCCCCGACCGCCTGCGCCGCCCTGCATTTGCCGCATGAAAAATATCCACACCGCAATCAGCAGCAACATTGGAAACCAGGAGATAAAAATCTGCATTAACAATGACTGGGATTCCGGGGCCTTGGCCTTGATCTCCACACCATTTTGAAGCAGGTCATCAACCAGGTGGGGATCATCGGGTGAATAGGTGTTAAAAATCGTGCCGTTCTGCATCCGGCCTTTTACAGCAGGGCCGTCGATCAGCACTTTTTGAACCTGACCGGTTCTTACCGCTTCAATAAATTCAGAATACGACATCGATGAATCTACGTTGTTTCGCGACCCGAAGTTGTTGAACACGGACATCAAAACAACCGCGATAATGACCCACAGGATAATGTTTTTGACCATATCGTTCAATGTGGAACTCCTATCCGAGACCGGCTCGGATTGATTAAAAGCCTGATCTCATTGTATCAGGATAATTCCCGCATGTAAGCGGCATAAGGCATAACGATTGGACCACGGAGCAACCGGTCCGTTTCGATTGAAATAATTAAACCGAATATATACCTGGTTTCTGATGATCAATATAAGGCGCGATGTCCCGGTTTAAAACCCTTGGCCAATAAAAAAACTTCCCGGCTTCTCGGTCGAGAGGCTTTCGGCTTTCGAATAACGACCCGACTGAACACTTGTTTGACATCCCCACAATATTGATCAAAACCGGTCCCTTGAAAAAGCTTGACGAGAAAAGAACCGCCGGTTGCTAGCGACCGATGCGCCATTTCCAATGCAAGCTCCGCCAGGTAAATCGATTTCGGCTGATCGATCTGATCCTGCCCGCTTTGATTCGGCGCCATGTCCGACAGGATAACATCGAGCTTCCGGGGAGCCAGGGATTTCAACAATCCGTCCACTACTGAATCCTCACGAAAGTCTCCTTGAATCAAGTCGACTCCGGGAATCGGCTCGATTTCCAAAACATCGAGCGCGACAATTTTTCCCGACGCGCCGATCTTTTGCGCCGCATATTGGGACCAACCGCCCGGAGCGGCGCCAAGGTCCAGTACGATCGATCCGGGCTTAAGCAATTGATCGCGTTCATCGATTTCCTTCAGTTTAAAAGCCGCCCGCGAGCGGTAATTCTGAATACGGGCGAGTTTTACAAAATCGTCAGAATGATATTCCTGTAACCACCGCTGGCTCGATTTGCTGCGCGCCATCCTGATTGATCGGCTTCAGTTCAATTAACGAGAATTATCATACACTATTGGACAGGATTTCTCACCTAACAGCCAAAAACGATCCCACTTTAGTCGACATGATTCCAGCAACCGAACGAAAACGTTTCCGGGCCGCGGCCCATTCGTTGAAGCTGGTTGTCGGAATCGGACAATTGGGCCTCACCGATAATGTAATCCTGGAGATTGAAGAAGCGCTTGTGCATCATGAATTAATCAAGGTCCGGCTGAGGTCCGGCCAACGGCAGGACAGAAAATCCCAGGTTGAACGAATTCGTCTCGCGACCGGCGCGGAATTTATCCAACTGATTCGGAAAATCGCAATCATTGATCGAAAAAAAACCCGATTCGGCCGGTTAAGGCTATTTGTATACGACGCTCAGAATTTCGTATTCCTTGACGCCGCTAGGAGCATCGAAGGAAATGACATCCTCTTCCTGCTTACCGATCAACGCCCGTGCGATTGGCGAAGAAACGGAAATAAGACCTTCTTTGATATCGGCTTCGTCCTCACCGACAATCTTATAGGTCACCACATTTTCGGTTTCCAGATCCTCGAGTTCCACGGTGGCGCCGAATACGACCTTGCCGCCAACATCTAACTTGCTCACATCGATAATTTGCGATCGCGATAACTTGCTTTCGATTTCGGCGATACGACCTTCGACAAAGCTTTGTTGCTCCCGCGCGGCGTGATATTCCGCATTTTCCTTTAAATCCCCGTGCTCGCGAGCTTCGGCAATGGCCGTGATGATTCGCGGACGAATCACGGATTTTAATTCACTCAGCTCCTTGCGCAGCTTTTCCGCACCCTGCACGGTAAGCGGTACCTTAGTCATCATTCTGCTCCTTATGGTTCATCGCGTCGGGGCAATCGGCGCGTCAAGTTTCGACGGTCCCGGATCCGGCGCCGCTAAAATTTTCTTGGTAATCGTTTTCATAGCGCTGAGTGGTGCATAATTTACGTCCGTCCATATCCAAATTCCCGGTGTAAATCCTGCAAACGGTTAACGTCCGCATCGCCAACATTACGGAAGGCCTTGCAAGTTGCGCGGGCGCCCGCGAGGGTCGTGGTATAAGTTACCTGATGTTGCAATGCCGCGCGCCGGATCGTAAAGGAATCGGCGATCGCCTTCCTGCCTTCGACGGTATTGATAATCAATTTAACCTGCTCATTTTTGATCAGGTCCACGATATGCGGCCGTCCTTCCTTGACTTTATGAATCGCTGAACACGGAATTCCAGCTTCCGTCAGGGCCTTGGCCGTGCCGCGAGTCCCGACGATCTCGTAGCCCTGTTCGACCAAATCTCTTGCGATAAGCACGAGATCGGGTTTGTCGCACGTGCGGACGCTCATGAGTATCTTACCGTCACGCGTTAAATCGACTCCGGCCGCCCGTTGCGCCTTGGCGAAGGCTTCTCCAAACGATCTGCCGATACCCATGACCTCGCCAGTGGATTTCATTTCGGGCCCAAGGACAGTGTCAACGCCGGGGAATTTGATAAACGGAAAGACCGATTCTTTAACCGAATAATACGCGGGGACCCGTTCTGATCGAATTCCCTGATCGGCAAGACTTCTCCCCGCCATGCACCGGGCCGCTATTTTTGCCAGTGGATATCCGGTTGCCTTGGAGACGAATGGAGCGGTCCTGGAAGCCCGGGGATTGACCTCCAGAATGTAGACCTCGCTGTTCTGGATCGCAAACTGCGCATTCATCAGGCCGACGACCCCAAGCTCCCTGGCCAACACCTTCACCTGCTCGCGAACCCGGTCCTGGATATCCGAAGGCAGGCTGTAGGGCGGAAGGGAACACGCCGAATCTCCCGAATGGACACCGGCGAGTTCGATATGCTCCATCAATCCGCCGATCAGCACCTCGGTACCGTCACAGATTGCGTCGACATCCATTTCAATTGCATTGTTCAGGAATCGGTCAAGCAATACAGGAGATTGGTTGGAAACGCTCACGGCATCGCGCATGTATCTTTCCAGTTCGGATTCGTCGAACACGATTTCCATCGCTCTGCCGCCCAGCACATAGGATGGTCTGACCACCAGCGGGAATCCAAGTTCCCGCGCCCGCATAACGGCGTCATCCACGGAGCGCGCGGTTGCATTCGGGGGTTGTTTCAAGCCCAAACGATCCACCAGTTTCTGGAATCGCTCGCGATCTTCGGCGAGATCGATCGAATCCGGGGGAGTTCCAATGATCGGCGCTCCGGCGGCTTCGAGGGCCGTCGCAAGCTTCAGCGGGGTTTGTCCGCCATACTGCACGATCACTCCGGCCGGTTTTTCAAGGTGGATGATTTCGAGGACGTCTTCCAGCGTGAGGGGTTCAAAATAAAGGCGATCGGAAGTATCGAAATCCGTGGAAACCGTTTCCGGATTGCAATTGACCATGATGGCTTCAATACCATCTTCACGCAGCGCAAGAGCGGCATGAACGCAACAATAATCGAATTCGATCCCCTGCCCGATCCGATTCGGCCCGCCGCCAAGCACAATGACCTTTTTCCGGGCCGATACACCGGCTTCGCATTCCTCCTCATAGGTCGAATACAAATAAGCGGTCGCGGAAGCGAACTCCGCCGCGCAGGAATCTATTCGTTTATAGACCGGACGAATCCTCAATCGATGCCGTTCGTTGCGGACCGTGGTTTGCGTTTCATTCGTCAGAAATGCGATTCTGGAATCGGCAAATCCTTTTCGCTTCAGTGCGTAGAACTCATCTTTGCCGAGCGAACAAAGATCCCGATTGGCCAGATTTTCTTCGATCCGCACCAGATCTTCGATCTGGGCGAGAAACCACGGATCGATATGACAGATCTCATTGATCTCCCTGAGACTCATGCCCTGCCTGAAGGCATCCGCTATGAACCAGATCCGTTCCGGTCCGGGGTGATACAGTTCGCGGTGCAGAGTTTCCCGGATATCGTCACTCCCGGGGTTGATGCGGCTGACCAGTCCATCCACTCCGGTTTCAAGACTGCGGATTGCCTTTTGCAGTGATTCCTGAAACGTTCGCCCGATCGCCATTGCTTCACCGACCGATTTCATCTGCGTCGTAAGCCGATCATCGGCCTGCGGAAATTTTTCGAAGGTGAAGCGCGGAATTTTGGTGACCACGTAATCAATACTCGGCTCGAACGATACCGGGGTCGCGCCGCCGGTAATTTCATTACGGAGTTCGTCCAGGGTATAACCGACCGCAAGTTTTGCGGCCACCTTGGCGATCGGAAAACCGGTCGCTTTCGAAGCCAGCGCGGATGAGCGGGACACCCGGGGATTCATTTCGATCACCACCAGACGGCCGTCGTGCGGATTGATCGCCACCTGCACGTTGGATCCCCCGGTATCGACGCCGATTTCGCGGAGCACGGCGATCGAAACGTTACGCAATATCTGATATTCCTTGTCGGTGAGCGTCTGGGCCGGGGCTACGGTGATCGAATCTCCGGTATGCACGCCCATCGGGTCGAAATTTTCGATCGAACAGACAATAATGCAGTTGTCGCGGCGATCGCGAACAACCTCCATTTCGAACTCTTTCCAGCCGAGTACGGATTCTTCGATCAGCAATTCCCGGGTCGGCGAAAGGTCCAGTCCGCGTTCACAAATCTCGACGAGTTCTTCGCGGTTATAGGCAATCCCGCCTCCGCTTCCGCCCAACGTAAACGATGGCCGGATAATTGCCGGAAAACCGATGTCTTCGACTACCCCGAGCGCTTCGTCGACGTTGTGCGCGATCCCGGAACGCGGGACGTCCAAACTGATTTTCTTCATCGCTTGCCGGAACCGATCCCGGTCTTCGGCCTTGTCGATCGCTTCTTTGGATGCCCCGATCATCTGCACGCCAAAACGCTCGAGCACCCCGTGCCGGTGCAGATCCAGCGCGCAATTCAAGGCCGTTTGTCCGCCCATGGTCGGCAATAATGCGTCCGGCCTTTCCTTCTCGATCACGCGGGCGACGGTCGGCCAATCAATCGGTTCGATATAAACCGAATCGGCGGTATCCGGATCCGTCATGATGGTCGCTGGATTCGAATTCACCAGGATCACCCGATAGCCCTCCTCCCGCAACGCCTTGCACGCCTGAGTACCGGAATAATCAAACTCACACGCCTGGCCGATCACGATCGGTCCGGCGCCTAATAGTAAAATAGATTGGATATCGGTTCGTTTAGCCATCTTGGTATTGCCGCGAAATTGGATCGGTAAAAAGGTTCAGCCGCGGCATTCGATCATCTGCTCAATAAACCGGTCGAACAGGGGCTCTATATCGTGGGGTCCGGGACTCGCTTCTGGATGCCCCTGAAAGCCCATTGCCCGGCAATCGGTGCGGGAAATCCCTTGCAGACTGCCATCGAACAACGAACGGTGGGTCGCCCGCAAATTGCTCGGAAGAGTCGTTTCGTCGACCGCAAACCCGTGGTTTTGACTGCTGATCATGACCCGGCCGCTCGCAAGGTCCTGGACCGGATGATTCGCGCCATGATGGCCGAATTTCATTTTGACCGTCCTGGCTCCGGAAGCCAACGCCAATAATTGGTGTCCGAGACAGATGCCGAATACCGGAATTTTATGAATCAGCATCGCGCGGATCGCGGCTATCGCGTAATCACAGGGTTCCGGATCGCCGGGTCCGTTCGATAAAAACACTCCGTCCGGTGCATAGGACAGCGTTTCGGCGGCGGTGGTGGTTGCCGGAACCACGGTGATTCGACAACCCCGTTCGGCAAGGAGGCGCAAAATATTGCGCTTTATCCCGAAGTCATAGGCGACCACGCGAAACGCGTTATCCGCCCGGTTCCCATACCCCCGGCCCAGGACCCACCGGCCCTGAGACCATTGATAGGCCTGTTTGACCGAGACGACTTTCGCAAGATCCATTCCCTGCAGCCCCGGAAAACCGCGCGCATGTTCGATTGCACGGGCAGGGTCCAATCGTTCTCCGGCCGTCAGGCATCCACGTTGGGCGCCCTGTTCACGTAATATTCTCGTGAGTTTTCGCGTGTCGATCCCGGCTATCCCCTGAATGCCCCGTTGGGTCAGGTAAGCGCTCAGCGTACTTTGGCTTCTCCAGTTACTCGCCATCACCGACAAGTCACGAATAACCAGGCCGCTCGCATGAATACGGCCTGATTCCTCGTCTTCATCGTTGACACCGACGTTCCCGATATGAGGGTAAGTCAAGGTCACGATTTGACGGGCATAGGATGGGTCGGTCAAGATCTCCTGATAGCCGGTCAATGCGGTATTGAACACGACCTCGCCGGCCGAAACCCCCTCGGCGCCGATCGAAATGCCATTGAACACGGTTCCATCCTCGAGTGCAAGGATTGCCTTTCCGGACAAATTTCACCTCCCTTCATATGCAAAACGGGAAGGTCTCCGCAAGACACTTTCCCGTTTTTGATAAAATAGCAAAGAGATGATTTTACGGAATCAGACTATTATGTACAACAGAAGTTCTGGCATCCCTCGCTTTTCGATAACGTCATACCGTAAGGACCTTGATAAATCGGTAATACTCTGCCGATCAAAGTTTTCGGCCGCCGAAAACGGAATGATCAGATTCTACGCCGCACAACTAAAACATTTCCGATGCTTTCAGACCGAGAACGTCCTGCATATCGTATAAACCCGCGGAGCGATCCGTGATCCAGCCCGCCGCGCGTAAGGCTCCATTGGCAAAGGTCATTCGGCTCGACGCTTTGTGACTGATCTCGACCCTCTCCCCTTCGTCCGCGAACATGACCGTATGTTCACCCACGATATCCCCGGCCCGGATCGTCGAGAATCCGATCGTTTTCCGATCCCGTTCACCGGTATGCCCTTCCCGGCCGTAGACCGCGCATTCCTTTAGATCCCGGCCCAAGGCTTCCGCAACCACCTCGCCCATGCGCAACGCGGTTCCGGAAGGCGCATCGACCTTATGCCGGTGATGTGCTTCGATCACTTCGATGTCGGTATGGTCTCCCATCACTTTTGCCGCGATCTGTAGAAGCTTGAACGAAAGATTGACTCCCACGCTCATGTTCGGCGCCAAAACAATCGCAATCGAATCCGCGGCGGCATGAATTTGAAGCCGTTGTTCGGGTAGAAACCCCGTCGTTCCGATCACCATTCGTTTACCGGCCCGGCTACAATGATCGAGATGGTTGATCGCGGGTTCCGGTCGGGTGAAATCGATCAGCACGTCAAAAGCGTCAATGACCGCTGACAAATCGCCGCTCACCCGTACTCCGGCCGGCGCCAGTCCCGCCTGCACGCCGGCATCCTGCCCGAGGGACGCGCTGTCCCGATGCTCGAGCGCGGCGGTGAGTCGAAAACCCCCGGTTTCCGCGCATGCTCGAATCAGGCTTTGACCCATTCGCCCCGCGGCGCCGGCAATTGCAATCCTTATCATAGTCAATCGATTTACTGGTCGCGGAGAGTTGCCATTCCAGGCTACCCGGTCAGTTTGTCAAAAAATTGTTTGACCCCGGTTACCCATGAATGCGCCTGAGGACTGTGCTGACTGCCTCCACCCGCCAATGATTCCTCGAGGTCCTGAATCAGTTTCTTTTGTTCTTTGGTCAAATGAACCGGTGTTTCGATTTGAACGCGACACAAAAGATCTCCGACGCCACCGCCACGGACCGGTTTGACGCCCTTGCCCCTCAATCTGAATAATTTTCCGGTCTGGGTCTCGGGCGGTATTTTCAGCTTAATCTTGCCGTCCAGTGTGGGAACCTCAAGTTCACCGCCCAAGGTTGCGGTCGGAAAGCTGATCGGGACCTCACAGAATAGATTGGCTCCGTCCCGGGTAAAAATCGGGTGCTCTCTGACATGAATCTGCACATAGAGATCCCCGGCGCGACCACCTGTTTCGCCGGCTTCCCCCTCGCCGGACAACCGGATCCGGTCGCCGGTATCGACACCCGCGGGAACCGTAACGGACAGAGTTTTGTTGTCCTGGACCCGGCCCGTACCATGACACTCCCGGCACGGATCCCTGATCTGCTTGCCTTTTCCACGACAGGTCGGACAGGTCTGCTGGATCGAGAAAAAACCCTGCTGCATCCGGACATTGCCAAGGCCATTGCAGGTGCTGCAGGTAACTGGACTGGACCCTTTGCTGGCGCCACTGCCCCCGCAGTGATCACAAGTCACCATTACCGGGACCCGGATTTTAATATCACAACCCACGACGGCTTCTTCGAGATTCAATTCGAGGTCATAACGGAGATCCGCTCCTCGATTCGACGCTCCTCGCTGTCTGCCGCCGCCGCCGAAGATATCCCCGAAGACATCCCCGAAGATATCACTGAACGAATCAGCTCCGCCGAATCCGCCGCCGACGGACGCGTCTACGCCGGCATGACCGAACTGGTCGTAGGCCGAGCGCTTCTTTGAATCGGATAGGACTTCATAGGCCTCCTTGGCCTGCTTGAATTTTTCTTCGGCGTCAGGATTACCCGTATTGCGGTCGGGATGAAATTTCATCGCGAGGCGGCGGTAACTTTTTTTCAGATCCGCGTCACTCGCGTTGCGAGCGACCCCCAGTACCTTATAGTAGTCTTCTTTGGCCATAACGTAGATAGCCGCCGGCAATCAGCCGGCGGCGTATTTTAACCTCAAATTAAATTACGCGGATCTAAAAAGATACTATTTCTTATCTTCTTTGACTTCCTCGAATTCGGCGTCGACCACATCGTCATTTGCGCCCGATCCGCCGCTTTTATCGCCTTTGGCGGAATCGCCGCTCGTTTCGCCGCTCGATGCGGACGATTCTGCTTGTTGCGCGTAAATTCGTTCAGCCAGTTTGCCGGATAAATCCGTGAGCGCCATGGTTTTTGCCTCAATCGCATCCTTGTTTTCGCCTTCCAGGGCTTTTTTCAAGTCCTCGATCGCTGCCTCAATCCGGCTTTTCTCATCCGCCGCGACTTTGTCGCCCAATTCGTCCATGGTTTTTTTGCTCGCGTGAATCATGCTTTCCGCGTGGTTCCGAGCATTCACCAGTTCGTGAAGCTTGCGGTCCTCTTCGGCATGGGCCTCGGCATCCTTGACCATCCGCTCGACTTCATCATCGGACAGGCCGCTCGATGCTTTGATTATAATCGACTGCGATTTTCCGGTCGCCTTGTCTTTCGCGGATACGTTCAGAATTCCATTGGCGTCGATGTCGAAAGTCACTTCGATCTGTGGCACGCCGCGAGGCGCCGAAGGAATATCGGACAAATCAAAGCGGCCCAACGACTTATTACCCGAGGCCATTTCCCTCTCACCCTGCAGAACATGCACGGTCACCGCGCGCTGGTTATCCTCCGCGGTTGAAAAAACCTGCTTTTCACGCGTCGGAATCGTTGTGTTTTTATTGATCAGCTTGGTCATGACCCCACCCAGGGTTTCAATTCCGAGCGACAACGGAGTTACGTCAAGCAACAGGACGTCCTTGACATCCCCGCCGAGAACGCCTGCCTGGATCGCCGCTCCGACCGCGACCGCTTCATCGGGATTGACATCCTTGCGAGCCTCCTTGCCGAAAAAGTTCTTGACCAGCGCCTGCACTTTCGGCATGCGTGTCTGGCCTCCGACCAGTATCACTTCGTTGATATCCGATGCGGACAGACCCGCGTCCTTCAACGCGGTTGCGCAGGGCCCCTTGGTCCGTTCGATCAGGTCTTCGACCAGGGATTCCAGCTTGGCGCGGGTGAATTTAACGTTCAAGTGCTTCGGTCCCGATGCGTCCGCGGTAACGTACGGTAAATTAATATCGGTCTGCTGACTCGACGAAAGCTCGATTTTGGCTTTCTCCGCGGCTTCTTTTAGTCTTTGCAGCGCTAGCGGGTCATTGTGTAGATCGATTCCGTGGTCCTTTTTGAACTCGTCGGCCAGATAATCAATGATCCTAAGGTCGAAGTCTTCGCCGCCGAGGAAGGTATCTCCATTGGTCGCCAGCACTTCGAACTGGTGCTCCCCTTCAACTACGGCGATTTCGATAATCGAAATGTCGAATGTTCCGCCGCCGAGGTCATAAACCGCGAGCTTGGCGTCGCCATGCTTCTTGTCCATTCCGTAGGCAAGCGAAGCCGCGGTCGGCTCATTGATGATACGCAAGACATCCAGGCCGGCAATGCGTCCGGCATCCTTCGTCGCCTGACGCTGGGAATCATTAAAATACGCCGGAACCGTAATCACCGCCTGAGTTACGGTTTCACCCAGATAGGCCTCGGCATCCTTTTTCAATTTCATTAGCACGCGTGCCGAAATTTCCGGCGGCGCCATTTTCTTGCCGTTCGCTTCAACCCAGGCGTCCCCGTTCTCCGCTTCGACGATCTTATATGGGACCATATGGATATCCTTTTGCACCACATCGTCCTTGAAACGCCGTCCGATCAGGCGCTTGATCGCAAACAGTGTATTCGCCGGATTGGTCACGGCCTGACGCTTGGCGGACTGGCCAACCAACACTTCATTATCCTTTGAAAATGCGATGATCGAAGGCGTGGTCCGTGCGCCTTCGCTGTTTTCGATTACCCTAGGCTTGCCACCCTCCAACACTGCAACACAGGAGTTTGTCGTACCCAGGTCAATTCCGATAATTTTTGCCATCTAATTTCTCTCCGTTCTTGATTCAGTCTTTATTTGTTTCGGGGCTGCTAAAAAAACTTAATGCGGATATTGGGGGGAAGTCCTTTGATTTCAAGCCTGCTCGTCTATTTTTACCGGATCGGCGGCGCGGGCCACGACCACCATCGCGGGACGAAGCAAACGCTGGTTGAGCAAATACCCTTTCTGGAATACCCGAATGACCGTATTGGTCTCTGCTTCTTCACTGGTTTCCATCGCCATGGCCTGGTGAAGTTCGGGATTGAAGACTTCCCCAATCGGATCGATCTCTTCGATATTGAATTTATTCAGCACCGACCTGAACTGCCGCAAAGTCAATTCGGTTCCCTCCCGCAATTTGACAATATCGCTAACGGCGGCATCGGAAGCTCCGGCCTCGATACCCAGTTCGAGACTGTCCAGAACCGGTAACAGCTCCCTCGCGAATTTTTCCAGCGCAAACTTGTGCGCGTCTTGTAATTCTTTCTGATTCCTGCGCCGCAGATTCTCCAGTTCGGCTTGAGCGCGCAGCAGATTCTCCCAATTTTCTCTTGCCTCTTTACGCGCCTCTTCCAATTGCCACGCAAGCGTCGTGGCGGAAACAATCGTTGGATCCGGCTCTTCTGCGGCAGCACTTTCTTCAGACTGGGATTCAACTTCAGATAGCTTTTCAACCAGTTTTTCTTCCGGCTCTGCGCGGCCGTCAATGGTTTGGGCAATATCCTCCCGAAAGATATCGCTTTTCTTTTCATCACTCATGGGCACACTCCAATTAGATTAAAATAAATAATCAGGCGACGAATGCTGGTGTAGTGTGAGACCAGCAGTTCTGTTTCATCTGCATCATGGCTGCAATCGATCATCACTCAGAAAAGTATCCGGGTGCTGATGTTTCGTTTCCAGCCGCCTGACGACGCCTTTCTATTCGACATCCGTCCCCGGTCCACAACGAGCTCCAGGGTGAGGTTTTTTGGAATGAAATTTAAGATGGGGGCGAAGATTTGGTATTCAACGCCAGTCCCAGTAATTTCGCAGTTACATCGACAACCGGAATGATTTTTTCGTATTCCATGCGGGTCGGACCGATCACGGCCAAAACGCCGACCCGCTCATCATCGACGGTGTAAGACGAACTCACTACGCTGCAATCGTGAAGAGCCCGGTACCCGGATTCTTCGCCGATGAATATCTGCACGCCGTCGGCATCGAGACATTGATCCAACAGATGCAACATTCCCCGTTTCTGATTGAAAGCCTGAAAAAGCTCGCGCAACCGGTTGACGTTCGATAATTCCGAGAACTCCATCAGATTGGTCTGCCCGGTCAGTACAAAGTCTTCCTTCTCTTCGGGTGGGCCGAAAGCAAGTTTTGCCATTTCGATCGCGTTAATCATTTCGCGATTGACCTGCTTATGAATCGTTTCGAGATCATCGAGCAGTTGTTTTCTCAGTGCGGACAAATCCTGGCCCTCGAACATCGAATTCAAAAAGTTCGCGGCTTGCTGTAACTCCGCTGGACTGAACTGGGTCGAAGTGTGAATGATTCGATTGTGGACTTCCTGTTCGTTGGTCACCAGGATCACCAGAACCCTGGATCGCGTCAGCGGTAGAAAATCGATATGCCGAAAGGCATTGGTTTCCCGACGGGGCCTGGTTACGATTCCAGCCATTTGCGTTAGCCTGGCGAGCAGATTGGATGCCGACTCGATCAGATCCAAGGATTCATCGCGCGGCGTAAGGTCCCGGCGGATTTGTCTGACAGCCTTGCTTTTCAATGGGCGTACGGTCAACAGGGAATTGATGAAAACCCGGTAACCAGTTACCGTCGGGATGCGCCCGGATGACGTGTGTGGCGAGACGATCAGACCATGTTCCTCGAGATCCGCCATCACATTGCGGATTGTCGCAGGACTAAGGTTAACCCCTGCGCCACGGGAAAGCGCGCGCGAACCGACCGGCTGGCCATCGTGTATATAACGTTCGACAAGCACCTTCAGAAGGTATTGTGCACGTTCGTTTAATTCTTCGGTATTCCGCACGATCAATAAATAGTCTTAAATCCGGAAATTAGCACTCCCCCCAAACGAGTGCTAATTAAAAATTAGCAATCCATGCATCATGTGTCAAGAAACAGTTTTGATGTTGGATGGTTTTCGCCGCCATGTTACCTTTGGCATTATTCGCGAAATCCGATTTCCGTCGGCCAGTGCCGGCCCTATCCACGCCGATCAGCAATTCGGCGGACCAATACCAATCTCATTCGCCCATCCGACCGTATAATGCAAAGTCAATTTAACTCGATAGGACTTATTGGGAAACCCAATCCAATCATTTCGGATACACTGACGCAGCTATACAGACACCTGATCGCCAGGAATTTCAGGGTACTGGTCGATAATCAGAGCAGTCAATACGTTGCTGCTGATTCCGTAGAAACTTCCGAAATCCACGAAATTGGCAAACACTGCGGCTTAGCGATCACCGTAGGTGGCGATGGAACCTTGTTGTCCGCGGGGCGGAACCTCGCTCCGTTTAACGTTCCTGTGGTCGGAGTGAATCTTGGACGGCTCGGATTTTTGGTCGATATATCGCCGCAAGACGTGCTTAGCCATCTCGACGACATTCTTTCCGGGCACTACGTTACTGAAGAGCGGATCATGCTGAAAGCCAGACTGATTCGGGATGGTAACATAATCCACGAACAGACGGCGGTGAATGAAGTCGTCATCCATCGCTGGATTACACCGAGTATGATCGAAATCGTGACCCATATCGATCAGACATTTTTGAATTCGCAACGCTCGGATGGATTGATCATTTCAACGCCGACCGGTTCGACGGCCTACGCGCTCTCCGGTGGAGGCCCGATCCTGCATCCTGCTTTGGAATGTATCGTGTTGGTGCCGATCAACCCCCATACGTTGACGAACCGGCCGATTGTGGTCAACGATGACAGCGTCGTGGAGATCGCGTTCAGCCAGACCGCGCAAATCAATGCGCAGGTCACGTGTGACGACATTTCCATCCCTGATGTGCTGATCAGCGACCGCATTCAAGTTAAAAAAGACGACCACCTGCTACGTATTTTACACCCGGTGGATTATGACTTTTTCAATATTCTAAGAGCGAAATTGAACTGGAGTAGTTGATGCTGTGCTCAATCAATATCAAGGACCTCGCAGTCGTCGAATCCCTGGAATTGGATCTACACGAAGGGTTAACGGTCTTAACCGGAGAAACTGGCGCCGGAAAATCGATTCTTCTCACCGCCATCGGCCTGGCCCTGGGCGATCGCGCCGATTCCGGATTTGTCAGGCCGAACGCGGAAAAAGCCGAAATCAATCTTCAGTTTGACCTGACCAGCTGCGGAACCGCGGCGGCCTGGCTGGAAGAACAAGACCTGGCGGACGATTGCACCTGCCTCGTACGGCGGGTTCTGAATCGCGACGGCCGTTCCAGGGCTTTTATTAACGGCACGCCGGTTACCTTGCAGATGCTCCAGCAACTCGGTGAAAAACTGATAGATATCCACGGCCAGCATGCGCATCTTTCATTAATGCAACGCGAGGAACAATGCCGTATTCTTGACGAAACTGCCGGGAACCGCCCCCTGCTCGAACAAATCGATGAACTATGCCAGCAATGGATTAGCCTGCGCGGGCGTTTGGATAAAGCCCAAGAACTCGTAGCCAACGCTGAACAGCGCAAGGATCTGGCCCGCTATCAAATCCAGGAACTGGACCAATCCGGACTCGAGAATCTCGACTATCCGAAGTTGGTCGATGAACACCGGCTGCACGCCAATCTTGAAACGGTACTGCACACGGGCCAGTTGCAACTCGAACGGCTGCAGGACAATGATCATCAGTCAATCCATTCTCTGCTGGTCGAAACGATCCGGGATTTGTCCGAATACTCAAGCATCGCTGAAGAATTCGGCGCGATTGTCGAAATGTTGGACGAAGCCCGGATTCAGGTTCAGGAATCCGCCCAATTGCTCAGGCGATACCTGGATGCCATGGAAATTGATCCAGGGCATCTGGAAACGCTGGAGCAACGCCTGTCGGTTCTACATACATTAGCCCGGAAGTATCAAACGGTTCCGGAAAATCTTCCAACGGTGCTGAACGATCTGCGCCAGGAAATGGAGCAGATCGAGTTCGGCGTGGAAGACGTCTCGCAACTGGAATCCCGGCTTGATCAAAGTTACACACAATATATAGAAGCGGCAAAGATCCTTTCCGATCGCCGCATCAAAGCTGCCGAATGCCTACAAACTAAAATCACTGGCACGGTTCGGGAACTGGGTATGCCGCAAGGCGATTTCAAAATCGCTATCCGCTCGTTGAACGACGGGTCAGTGCCAAAACCGAAAGGAATTGATAGCGTTGAATTCTGTGTCACGACAAACCCCGGCTTGCCGCCGAAGCCTTTGGCAAAAACCGCCTCCGGCGGCGAACTTTCCAGAATAAGCCTGGCAATACAAGTCGCGGTGATCGACTCCAATTCGACGCCGACCATGGTGTTTGATGAAGTCGATTCAGGAATTGGCGGCGGCGTGGCAGAAATTGTAGGTCAGCGGTTGCGTGCTTTAGGAATTGGCAGACAAGTGCTTTGCGTTACCCACCTGCCTCAGGTAGCCGCCCAATCCCATCACCATTTGGTCGTTGAAAAGACCAGCCTTAACGGACAAACCCGCTCAATCGTCAGATCCCTGACTGCCGATCAGATTCGGGCGGAGATTGCGCGGATGCTTGGCGGAGTCAAAATTACTGATCAAACACTTGCCCATGCGCAGGAAATGCTGGACTGGCGGAACAGCGGTCCGGATAAGCCGTAGGTATCTCGCACAGAATTTTGACCTGAATGTGCTGGGAAACAATCTCCTAAATCACTGGAATCGCGTTGACTTGAACCCCAATTTTTCTAAATGGTGATTTTTGGATCCAAGTCAGCCAATTTTAGAGGGTATTGCTGAAGTAATGATAATGGTCATGTGGTTATGCTTAGGATATCATAGACCGAGCCGTTGACACGAAATCTGGCGAAGAGCGCCATGGTGAGATCGACCATTTCCTTTGATTTTGAGACCACGATGCTCTTGC
>JBGTCG010000010.1:0-5939 GCA_041748915.1 Methylococcales bacterium | reverse complement strand
CCACAAATGGCTGGACGGCGTTTCGGATGTAATTTTGGATCCCCTCTGGCGCTAGCGCACGACGGGTATCCAAAATTACCTACGCCTACCGGGGACTACCAGCCCTCGCGTTCGCTCTCCATGGCTGGCAGCGTTTGAAGGGATCGCAAAATCGATCCCGATTTTTCATGAGCACGGAATCTGGCCGACCGCAAATCTGGGCGTCAATCGATTTTTGGGAGGCGCCAATCTGCGTTTGCCGGACCATCCATCGCAAGGGCAGCGAGATGACTTCTACGGCGATTGCATCAAGGCTTTCGCTCGCTTTTACCGGACCGTGATCGACGCCGGATTCACAATCGTGAATTTTTGCTATCCGATGAGTATCGAGTCCGATCCCGGATCGGATTTGGATTCGGTCTACCGGGCGTCGTCAGCGGACGCCATGGTCAATTTTCGCCGGGAAGAAAAGGCATTGCTGTTCGAGGCGATGTCACAAGCCGTAGCCAGATACCGGGACCGAATCCGCATTTTTACGCCGCGCAATATGCTGCATTCGCTGGTTCACCAGTATCACACGGGCGAGCAACACGGTTACCCGTGCCGGGGTGGCGAGAATTTTTTCTTTATCAGCGCGGCGGACGGGGATACCTACCCGTGCGGATTCCGCGCCAATGAAAATTTGGGCAAGTTTTGGGGTATGAAGCGCGCCTCACGCGATCCGGGAAAGCCTTGCACCCGGTGTGACTGGGAATGCTTTCGGGACCCGTCGAATACGCTCGGACCTTTTTACGAATTAATCCACAGCCCGGCCGATTTGACCAGACGTTTGCTCGGGGATCCCGTTAGGACCCGGCTATGGTGGCAGGACTTGCAATACCAGCGTGCCACGGATTTCTGTAACGGCAGGGTTCCGCCGGATTCGTCGCGTCTCGCCAAATTTTCGCTTCAGGCCGGGGCATCATCGAATCGCGCTACAGGCGATTGGCGACCTAAGTTCTGGCAAAAAATATCCAGCAAAGATCTCAAAAAACTGCTTACGACCAACCATTAAAGCGTCAAGGCTCGGTACAGGACTGCGGGTCAAAAGCGTTTACGAACGGATTTGCCCATGGATGACACGTTACTGACGCATGAATGCAACACCCCTGTCACGTTCGAATGATAGTGTTTGTCGTAATTGTTATCCAGTTCATAAAATTACATGTCGGGATCCTATCCTCTGCTCGGAACGGGCTTGCTGATCGCGCTGTTTTTTTTGCATAAGGTCCGCATTCGACTCAGATTATCAAAGGCCAAACATCCTTCACTGCGCGGGCATTCGCAATGGTCCCGCAGAATTGCGCGGTTGATCCCGTTTTTCGGGTATGAGGAGCAGGAATTTTTCGGCAGCGACGGCGCACCGGAATCCGTGCGCAACGATCGCCGCGACGGTTTCAACAAGCTCAGTCTGTCATTGCGGGAGCAATCTCCCGAATCCATCGCATTCACCGAATCGCTCGAGGACAGCATTTCCGATCTGCGCTTCACGAATGCGTATCGCGTGCCCTTTCCTTACCGGAACGTGGTCCGGAAATACCTTAAGCTCGGTCAGGTCGCCGTAGCAACGTCGGGCGTCATGATCAAGGACCTGGACGGGAACTGGCGCTACGATTTGTCGGGGTCCTACGGCGTTAACGTATTCGGTTACGACTTTTACAAGGATTGTCTCGAAAACGGATTCGCCGTAGCGCAAAAGCTTGGACCGGTCTTGGGGCCTTACCATCCGTTGATTCGCGAAAACGTCGAAAAGCTCAAAGCGGTTTCCGGGCTCGACGAAGTATCTTTCCATATGTCGGGCACGGAAGCGATCATGCAGGCGGTCCGGCTGGCTAGATACCACACCCACCGGAGTCATCTGGTTCGTCTGTGCGGCGCCTATCACGGCTGGTGGGACGGAGTCCAACCCGGAATCGGTGACCAGCGCAGGTCGGACGATAGCTATACATTGCGCGATTTGAGCGGACATACGCTCAAAGTCCTCGAGACGCGCAACGATATCGCGTGCGTGCTGATCAATCCGCTGCAAGCGCTGCATCCGAACTCGGACGCGGCGACCGACGCCACGTTAATCGCGAGCGACCGCTCGGCGGATTTCGATCGGGAGGTCTATACCCGATGGCTGCAACGAATACGTGAAATCTGCACGCAACGGTCAATTGTCTTGATTTTCGATGAGGTTTTTACCGGATTCCGGCTCGCCTACCGCGGCGCCCAGGAATATTTCAACGTGCAGGCGGATCTCGTGACCTACGGTAAAACACTGGGCGGCGGTCTGCCGGTAGGTGTACTCTGCGGCAAACGCCGGCTGATGAAACGCTTCAAGGACGAGCAGCCGGTCAATATTTCATTCGCGCGCGGGACTTTCAACTCGCACCCTTACGTAATCGCGACGATGAACGAATTTCTGCGTCGAGTCGAAGACCCGGAAATTCAGGATATCTATCAACGCGCAAATGAACTCTGGAACCGGCGGGTCACGGAACTGAATCGCCGGCTCGAAGCCGCAGATCTGCCGGTCCGGGCGGCCAATTTGGTATCGGTCTGGACGATCCTGTATCTCCAGCCCAGCCGGTATAACTGGATGTTCCAGTACTATCTGCACGCGCAGAATTTTGTATTGAGCTGGATCGGGAGCGGGCGCTTGATCATGAGCCAAAACTACAGCGATGAAGATTTTGAAAAGGTCATGGATTGCATCCTCGCGGCCGCCGAAGCCATGAAAAAAGACGGCTGGTGGTGGAGCAGCCCTTATCTGACCAATCAGTGGATCAAAACGGAAATGCTGAAATCCATACTATCGGCGCGTTTCCCCTGGATTAGAAAAGCATTGTCCGGGAATCCCGCAGTACAGGGAGGCGATGCCAAAATCGACTGCTGTAAGCGTCTGATTGTATGAGGCAACCCGAAACTGCATTTGGGATTGTCGAGCGCTCAGAAATCGAGGATGGATTTATTCAGCGTCCTTAAGCGGGTCGTCAAAACTCTTTCGATGAGGTGAAAAAGTCATGGTCAATTTCGATTCGAACTCAGGACACCGAGAATTTCGCGAGTCGCTGCAACAGGAATTCCGTCAATACCTTAACCGGGAATCCAGAAAATTTGCGGCCGCAGATTGTCTGAAGATCGATCTGCATTGCCACGACCACAACAGTAACATTCCGGATGAATTGTGGGGGCGGATTCTGGGGCTGCCAGAAACCTGGCTGAAAACGAAGAAACTGGTCAAATGCCTGCGCAACAATGGATGCAATGTCATTACCATGACCAATCATAATAATGCCAGATCATGCTGGGAATTACTGGAGCAAGGAGATGATTTATTAGTCGGGGCTGAATTTACCTGCCATTTCCCGGAATACAACCTGTTCGTGCACGTTCTGGCCTACGGGTTTTCGCGGCAGCAAGAGGCGGTCATGCTGCGAAAACGCAAGGATATTTATCAATTTTTGCATTATGCGGCGGAACACAATATACCGGTCATTCTGCCGCATCCGTTGTATTTCTATACGCGCAACGACAAGATCGAGCCGGCCGTGTTCGAAAAAATGGCCGTGATGTTTCAGCGCTTCGAAGTGTTGAACGGGCAAAGGGACCTTTGGCAGAGCGTGCTGATATTGAACTGGGCGCAAAGTCTGACGCCGGACAAAATCCAGCGTTATGCGAAAAAATACCGGTTGAACCCGGCCGATTTCGGTGTGGATCCGAACCGGCCGAAAATATTAACCGGCGGGTCGGACGACCATATGGGAATTTTCGCGGGTGAATGCGGTTCCTATCTCTATATTCCGAATCTCGCCAAACGGCTGCACACGGCCAAACCTTCCGAACTTGCATTGGAAGCCATTCGAAATGGGACGATTTCACCGTACGGCCAGGTTCTGGAAAATCAAAAATTGAATATCGCGCTGCTCGATTACTTTTCTCAGGTCGCGACGCGGATCGAGGATCCGGGGCTGCTGCGCATCCTGTTCCACCGCGGTGAAGTGTCGGACAAACTGGCGTGTCTCGCAATTGGAAACCTGAT
Source organism: Methylococcales bacterium (assembly GCA_041748915.1). Lineage (GTDB taxonomy): Bacteria > Pseudomonadota > Gammaproteobacteria > Methylococcales > UBA1147 > UBA1147. Next base: position 1,894 of record JBGTCG010000010.1, on the reverse strand, counting down.
GCTGGAAATGCAAAAGCATAAGACTGCGCAGACGTTTTTCAATTTCGTACACGATGCCCTGCTCGGCAAGAAACCCGGTAAGCTCATGAAATGGAAGATCAAGAAGGATTACCGTTTCTGCATCCAGCATCTGGAAAAAATTTCGGGAAGCAAAAGCGAAGGCCCGGAGGTGTTTGTGGAAACGGTCAATAATTCGATCGCCGACATGTTCAGGCAGTTAAACCTGCTCATAATCGAACGGTTCAAGAAATCATCGCTGAGCCATTCGGATAACAAGATGGACCGCTTTTCAACCGAGGAGATCGCCCGGAAATTCGAGGTTCCGAGCCAGATCTCCGAAATGCTGTTCGGCGGTAAGAAGAAACGCAGCGATATGAGCCTTTTGAATGTGGGCGATCTGCTCGATCACTTACATTTTCCGGTCCTGGTCGCCATCGTACTCGCCGGTACGATTCTGGCCAGTACCCGTGTTTTGTATCAGAACCGCCGGTTTTTGAACGATTTCGCCGAGACGATCGGATGCAATCGGCATCCGCGGCGCGCCTTGTATCTGACCGACACCCTGATCGACAAGAACGGTGTTTCGAGTTCGCTGGCCGCGAAACTCAAGGAAATCCAGCGCGCGGACCTGCCGATCGATTTTCTGATTTGCCATCCCGACGCCGAAGAACAACGCCACCTGATTGTTGTCAGGCCTTTGGCCAGTTTTTCTTTGCCCGAATTCGGCGAGCAGGAATTTCGTATTCCGGACCTTCTCGAAGTTGCGCGCATTTTCTATCATGGCGGTTATGATCGGGTCGTCTGTTCGACTGAGGGTCCGATGGCGCTCGTATCGCTGTTCATCAAGCATATGTTCAATGTCCCGAGCTATTTCTTCATGCATACGGATTGGATCGAGTTCATCAAGTACACGACTGATCTGAACGAGCATGAACGGGACAGAATCCGCCGTTTGCTCCGGTTTTTTTACAAACAGTACGCCGGCGTTTTCGTGCTCAATAACGATCACCGTGAATGGTTGACCGGCCATCAAATGCAGCTCGAGAACGAAAAGGTCTTTCTGACCGCTCATTACACCGCAAAAAGGAATCCTTCTATCTTCCCGGTCAATAAGGCGGAACTGTTTCCAGAAGCCAACGCCAATACGCCGGTTCTGCTTGTCGCGAGCCGCCTGAGCAAGGAAAAGGGAATCTTCGATTTAGCCGAGATATTTCGCCGGGTTAAACATGCGGTTCCGGAAGTCCGGATCGTAATAGCCGGATCCGGTCCCGCCGAGGTCAGCCTGAAACAACAATTCCCCGAGGCGCTCTACCTCGGGTGGGTGGATAAACTCCGCATGGCGCAGCTCTATGCTGGTCTGGATTTGCTCGTCTTTCCGTCCCGGTTTGACACCTTCGGAAACGTGGTGCTCGAGGCGTTCGCCAGCGGCATGCCCGCGATTGCCTACAACTGCAAGGGGCCGAAGGATCTCATCGAGCATGGCGAGAGCGGCTATCTGGCCGGAGACAGCATCGAAATGAGCGAGCAGATCGTGAATTATTTCGCGAATCCCGCCGATCACCGGCCAATGCGGGAAAAAGCGCTGCGCCGCAGTGAAGACTATCGCGCGGAGCAAATCATGAAGCGGTTCCTGATCAACCTTGGACTCGCGGAAATGCCGGATTTTGCCGACAACCAGTCGACCGCTGCCTGATGTTGATCGTGAATCCGATCCGGTTGATCAGCCGGCAGGAACAGCTTAATTTTTTGACAGTCCTAACTAAATATAGATATGAAGGCCACCTGATAATTGGTGAAGCTTTCGGGATTATCGTGGAGGTGATGGTAAAGTCGAAGGGAGAGATCCACCATTTCTTTGCATTTGGAGACGACCTTTGTGCGGCGTCGGAAGCGG
>JBGTCG010000009.1:0-23043 GCA_041748915.1 Methylococcales bacterium | reverse complement strand
CGTCAAGTTCAGCACGATCAGAAATGGATCACCCGCCTCCGACTTTCGCAAATACGCGAGTCCTTGCCGGTCGGCAAAAACCCTTTCATAGGAACCGGTTTTAAGCGCGGGTTCCTGCCGTCTCAACGCAATCAGTTTTCGGTATAAACTCAGCATCGACGCGGGATCGTGTTTCTGCACGGCTACGTTTTCGCGCGCGAAGGATTTATCGACCCTGAGCCAGGGAGTATTTGACGTAAACCCCGCATTGAAAGAGGCGTCCCATTGCATCGGGGTTCTGGCCGGATCACGGCTCAGGTTTTTCCCGGGCATATTCAATCCCTGCGGATCCCGGATTTCGGTTTCCGGAATCGGAACATCCTGCATCCCTATTTCATCACCATAATACAGCGTCGGTGTTCCATATAACGTGAGCAGCAAGATTGCCGCGATCCTGGCCTGATCCAGACCGACACGGCTTCTGATCCTCGGTTGATCATGATTACCGAGCACCCAGTTCGGCCACGCGGCTTTCGGTAACGCGCCGAAGTATTCATCGAGGACGGAGGCGATCTGTAAGGAATCCCAGGGTGTTTGCAGCAACAGAAAATTAAACGGCAGATGGGCCCCGCGGTTATCGATACCGTAATAGGTCACCAGCCTGTGAACCGGCAGGTAAATTTCACCAATCATCATCCTGTCGTCAAACTCATCCAGCACATTGCGCATCCTCTGTACAATCGCATGGACTTCCTGCTGATCGGTCGAAAACACGGGCAGAAGCCGGTGATAGACCGGCATGTAATGCTCGTAATCCGGATTGACCGGATTATCTTTCAGTTGCTGATCCTTGGTCAGATGCCACATAACGTCCACCCGGAATCCATCCACTCCTCTTTTGAGCCAGAAGCGCATCACATCGTGCATCGCTCCCATGACCCGTGGCTCCCTGTAGTTCAGATCGGGCTGCTCGTTCAAAAAAGCATGGTAATAATACTGTCCCCGCAGTTCTTCCCACTCCCAGGCGCTGCCGCCGAAAACGCTGAGCCAATTGTTCGGCGGGTCGCCGTCGGCAGCAGGATCCGACCAGATATACCAGTTGCTTTTGGGATTGTGCCTGGACGACCGCGACTCGGAGAACCAGGGATGCTGGTCGGAACTATGGTTCGGCACCAGGTCCAGGATCAATTTCATATTCCGGTCATGGAGCTCAGTCATCAGCTGATCGAAATCAGACAACGAACCGAATAAGGGGTGAATCGAAAGATAATCGGAAATGTCGTAGCCGAAATCTTTCATCGGCGATGGATACACCGGCGAAAGCCATACTACCGAAATACCGAGCCATTCAAGATAATCCAGACGGCTGATAATGCCCTTGATGTCTCCTATGCCGTCGTGATCGGTGTCCTGAAACGATCGGGCGTATATCTCGTAGATTATTCCTTCCTGCCACCAGGCATAGGTACCGATTCTATCCATCAACGAACCTCCGAAACTGCACAGCGCGATATTTCGCCATTCTCCCTGATTCTACTGTGTCAGATTTGCCCGCAAGGTAGGGGGGACCTGGCTTCTCGCAAACTGTCTTCCGGAATGACGACCTTGAAAATTTCGGTAATGTATTTCCTGATTATAAAGATGCTTCAGCAGCAACGTCATGCCGGCACGGATTGCCGGTATCCAGACTACATGGATGTAATGCCTGCAGGCCGTCCCTGGCTTCTGGGTTTCTGGACTCCCTGCCGCAACGACGTGATTTGAGCCATAGTTGAAGCATCTTACTAATCAGGATGTATTATGACGCACAAGAACTAAGGACGCTCTGGTCTATTGCAGCGCAGGGGTGCGCTGCCAAAACCGATCGCTGAGCAATCCAGGATGGATTTATTCAGCGTTTCTCTTAAAGATCGACTCGAGATTGTTTAGTTTCGTCGCGATTTGAAGTCCTGGAACAATCGGTCGATCCGCTGCCACAGAAGTCCGCCGCCGCCATTGCCGATCACCCGGCCGTTCAGCTTGCCGACCGGCCAGGTTTCATAGCCCGAACTGGCGATGAAGATTTCATCTGCGTTTGCCAATTGGTCCTGCGTAATGTCGCGTTCGTCCGCTCGGATACCGTGTCCGCGCGCCAGTTCCAGCACCAGATCACGGGTGATGCCGTGCAACAACCGGTTCGATTTTGGCGGGGTTATCAGAACCCCGTTATCGGCGATGAACACGTTGGCTGACGTGGCCTCCGTAATCTGTCCGTTTTTAACCAGAATCGCGTCGTCCACTCCCTGCGCCAGCGCGTTATTTTTTAGCATCCCGGCCGCGATCAGGCTGGTTGCTTTGATATGCCCGCGCTCCCAGCGGAAATCGTCCAGGGTGATCATTTTCAACGGAACGATCTCTCTTCGTTCGAAGAGCGGGGCTTCGTACACCATGACCAACACTGTCGAAACGGAATTTTTCGGATACTGATGATCCCGTTTCGCGATGACCCCGCGCGTAACCTGAAGATAGATAACGGCGGTCAGTTCCGCGCTGCGAACGATGGCTTCGTTCATTAGCGCTTCCCATTCAATACTGGTCATGGGATTCGCGATGCCAACCTCCCGGAGGCCGTTATTCAAGCGATGCAGATGCCGCGACAGCGCAAAGGCTTTACCGTCGTACACGGGAATCACTTCGTAGATTCCGTCGCCAAACAGAAAACCTCTGTCCAGAACCGGAATCCTGGCTTCGTCCGGCGGCTGCCAGGTTCCATTTAGATACGAAATAGCAGGCATTCCAGACTCTGATTACGTAATCCGCATGTTATCGCAAAATGAAAGGCGAAATGTTTGATCGCTGCGCTTGATAATTGGACTCTAACCGGGAGTCCTGTTTCCGTTGTTGTGGATTCTAATTGCCATCCCGTGTACTCACAACCGCAAAGCTCACCGCGGGTCTGCGGTCATCAGGCATTGCTTTCAGGATCGCGTCCAGGTCATTCAGATAGGCATCGACCTCTTCAAATTCCGGGCGCAGACCGTCATACAACGGCGACTCCGAAAACAAAGTGGCAACGACATGGGCGCCGAAAGGCGGAAGTATTTCATACGACCGCTTGTTTTCGTCGTTAGCGACTTTGTATTTTTCGCCGAGGACGGTCTCTTCACGATAGGCCAGGGCATTGTTCGGATTGAGCGGGGAGGGTAGCATGTGGACGACGTTTCCTTCACGGTCGAAGAAATCCACGTAAAGATAGCCGTGGGATTGTGTATTGGAGATCGCGTTGATAAACAGGAGGTCCTTACTCTCATAAACACGGTCCGGGTGATTGAATTCCAACGCGATCGCATGGTTATTGTCGGCGCCAATATTCTGATATTGCTTATATAACCGAATGACATTACAGAATGGATCCAGATCGGGCTGAACTTCGGTTTTGATCTCCTGGATGCGAGACACTTCTGCAAGGCTTTGTTCGAGTTTCTGCAGAAATTCTGGATTGGCGATGTGGCCGGAGATTTCCAGTGAATTATTGTCGTTCAACCGACTTTCCAATAAAGCGCAATCGAATTCGACCAGGCGCCGATTCACTTGCTCCGATACCGGCTCGATGGCCGGGCTGACCGATTGCGTTTCGACTGATTTCAATGGCTCCGCTGGATGCTGGTTCAGATAATTTTGTACGCCGAACACCGCGGCTATGGCGGTCAGAACGACACTACCGTACAAAAGCCTGCGTTTCGTTAAAAATCCGTCGTGATCCAAGGTCCCGTGGGTGGATGCCAAGTCCGCGGCCGCTGCCTTCACGTTCGAACGGCGAACTGGTTCGGGGACGGGCGGATGGATCACAATCGTGGCTTCAGGATCCGCGATGGTTGTTGGATAAATGAGCTTTCTGAACGCTGCAATCGATTGGGGCCGGAATGTGTAAATCGGCTCGATTGCGGCATCGATTGCTTGCAACAGGTTTTCCGGATAACGCCCGGAAGCGGCCTCCACGGCACTGATCGATTTGCATCCCTGGATCCTGGCGATCGGGCTCGCGGGCGGCTCGCCGGTCACTGCATAATACAACGTTGCGCCGAGTGAATAGATGTCGGTCCAGGCGCCGAGCCGCCCTTCGGGCGCGAATTGTTCGGGCGGCGCGTATCTCGGCGTATAAACCGATATGGTCGATCTCGCGCTGGATTGATCGATATCGGGCTTCGCGGCGCCAAAGTCGATCAAAACCGGTGAACCATCGGGACGGATTAATATATTGGAAGGTTTGATGTCCCGGTGCAGGACCGAAGCATTATGAACTTTTTCGAGTCCGTCCAGCAAAGGATCCATAATCAGTTCAATCTGTTCCCGCGAGAGTGTCCGATGGTCTTTGATCACGTCTGACAACGGCTGCCCCTCGGCGTATTCCATGATCATGTACGCGGTTCCATTCTGCTCCCGATAGCTTTTGACCTGAATGATGCTCGGAGTTGGAACTGGCCGGGACAGGTCCCAAAGGATGCGGGCTTCCTTGAGGAAACGTTTCAACGCCCATTGAAACGCCGGTTCGGTATCGGCTGATTTGGGAATGACCTGAAAATCATCCGAGCGGTAGGCGAGATCCGTGGGGAAATATTCCTTGATCGCGACGACTTCATCGAGGAAGCGATTCGCGGCTCTGTAGACAATGCCAAAGGTACCGGCTCCCAATACCTGCTCAATTTTGTATTCGAGCAAGATCGTACCGGGTTCTAGAACCGTACCGTTACCGCGTTCCGTCATTGTGAAGGCTTTCGCTGATTTGATCCGACGCTATTTTAATGGTTTCCCGACGAACTAACCATCGGACCCTGGAGGCGTTTGTGATCACACCTGTCAGCAGCGAGGGGATTTAGGTGTAGAATCCTGCTCCGGGATCGACGATCGAGAATTGGTTCCGGTCGAACCAGGTCTGGTCAAGACATTTCACTGTAGAGTCGGCCTTTTCGATCGCATGCGATCTGACGTCCGGCGAAGGATTTATCGTGATGATTTCGGAACAACGTAAGGATCGCCGTATGCGGCATCCGGACCTGGCGTTGCGAGCTAATCCTGCGGTGTAGTCTGGATGTGATCGGCAAGCTCTGTTTACAGGAATAAGGGTAGGATCTGATTGCTGGACCATACGAAAGACCTTTTTAAGACAAAGGACCCCAAAAAATTAACCCGATCGGAACTGCGCAAGCCGGCCGGGGTTCTGGTTTTGGCCGGTATCGGTGTGTTATTGAATGCGGCCTTGATCGGCATACCCGTGGACGGCAACGCGCAGGTTCTGCCGGTACCGGCCAGACCGCGGCCCGGCCCTCCGGCTGAATTGCCGAAGCCGCCGCCGGAACCGACGGCGCCGATCGAAGTTGAACCGCTTGGTGGCGAGGCGCCGCCCGGCGCTTCCGGGATCTTCCTGGTGTTTCGCGGAATTGAATTCGCAGGCGCGACTGTTTACAGCGCGGACGATCTAAAACAACTATATCTGGAAATGATCGGGCAACGGATTTCATTGGCCCAGCTATTCTCGATTGCCGAACGGATTCAGGACCATTACCACTCCGAAGGCTATGTCCTTACCCGCGTGATCGTTCCGCCGCAATCGGTCGATGACGGCATTTTCAGATTCCGGGTCGTCGAAGGTTTCATCGGCGATATTCAAATCGACGGAGACATCGGTCCGGTTCGTGCCCGGCTTATGGATTACCTGGAAAACCTGCTGGGCGAAGCGCCGGTAACCCAACAAGCCCTGGAACGATACCTGTTGCTCGCGAATGATATACCAGGAATTCGAGCCTTGGGATTGCTGCGTTCGGCATCTGGTGAGGCGGGAGCCTCCAGACTGATCGTTCAGGCCGATAGAACGCCTTTTTATGGATATGCCTTCGTTAATAACCGGGGTTCACGGTACACCGGACCGAGCCGGTTTTCGCTGTTGGCGCGCGAGAATTCGGCCACCTTTCTGGGCGAGCAGATCGAAGGCATTTTTTTGAATACGTTGTTTACCACCGAGCAGCAATATGGGCAGTTGACTTATCGCCAAATACTCGGCGGAGATGGGTTACGGCTTGATCTGACGGCTTCCTACGGCCCCTCGGAACCGGGTTTCGATCTGAGCTCCCTGGATATCGATACCCTAGTTATGCTTGCGGGTGGAACTTTGAGTTATCCAATCATCCGTTCGCGGACCCGCAATCTGTACATCAACGGCGGTTTCGAGGCCATCAATCAGGACGTCGATTTTGGGAGCTTGAACGTCAATCGTGATCGCGTGCGGGTTTTTTTTGCGAATATCGCCTATGACCTGCAAAGTGATTTTGCCGGTTATTCGACGCTCTCTCTGGGTTTGCGCCAGGGAGTCAATGGCTTGGGCGCCAGTCAGGCCGGGGAATCCGATCTGTCCCGCCCTGACGGCATCCCGGATTTCACGAGTCTCAATATTCAGACCTCCCATCTGCAGCAAATTCGGGAGAATCTGGCCATTTACATTGCGGCGGTCGGCCAGTATTCATTCGACACGCTGCTGAATATCGAAGAATTCAAAACCGGAGGCGAACCCTTCGGGCGCGGATATAACCCGGCCGAACTTTCCGGCGATAGCGGGATCGCCGGAACGGCCGAACTGCGGTATACGCTTCCGGTTCCGTTGCGTTACTGGCGAAGCGTCCAAGGCTATGGGTTTTATGATTTTGGGGTGGTCTGGAATCGCGACAGTTTCGCGGATCCGGAAACTTCGTTGACGTCGACCGGTTTTGGCGTACGCAATCAGCTTTTCGAGGATTGGTTCATCGACCTCGAAGTCGCGTGGCCCTTGACGCGTATTCCCGATACCTTCACCAAGGATCCGCGCTTTTTCTTTCAGGTACTGGCCCGGTATTAGTTTTTGCGGAGGTTCGTCATGCGACACAACATTCAATCCAACCCGGGAAAGTACACCAGCCCGGTTAAGCCTGTGACCCGCGGAACAAGGTTCAGACAACGGATCGATACGGGACTCGAAGTTGGACTTGCGCTGGTCGCGATCGTATTCTGGATCTTTTCGGTCGCTCCGATTGCATTCTCGAATCCTCAGGACGGGCAGGTGGTTGGCGGTTCGGCGAGCATTCAACAGAGCGGGCCGGGCCGGGTCGATGTGATTCAGGGAAGTCAAAACGCGATCATCGACTGGCGGAGTTTTTCGATTTCATCGGGCGAGCATGCCCATTTTCAACAGCCGTCCGTTTCCGCGCTCGCGTTGAACCGGGTCCGGGGGCCGGAATCCTCCGTGATCGATGGAGCATTGACCGCGAACGGCAAAGTCATCCTCGTGAATTCGAATGGTGTGCTGTTCGGGCAGGGATCGCGCGTGAATGTCGGCAGTTTGATCGCTACCACAACCGATATCGACAATACTAATTTCATGGCCGGTCGCTATGAATTCGACCAGCCGAGTTCGAATGCCGGGGCAGCGGTCGTTAATTTGGGCAGCATCGAGGTCGCCGATGGCGGAGCCGTGGCGCTGGTCGCGCCGAAGGTCGAGAACCATGGCTTGATCAGAGCGCGCCTGGGTAAGGTGGCTTTGGCCAGCGGCGAGACGTTCAGCGTGGATTTCGACGGCGACGGCTTGTTGCAGTTCGACTTGGGAGGTCAATCCCGGCAAACGGATTCCGGATCGACCGGCCATTCGTCCAATGCGGGAATATCCAACAGCGGGACGATCCTTGCGGATGGCGGCGTGGTGGAAATGACGGCGCAGACCAAAAATGCGCTGATCGACCGGGTGATCAATATGGATGGCGTGATTCAGGCGCGCGCGGTGGATGTCATGGGCGGCAGGATCGTACTCTCGGGCGGAGAGCATGGCCAGGTTGAAGTTACCGGAAAGCTGGATGCTTCAGGCAAAGACGCCGGACAACACGGCGGGCAGGTCAAGGTGCTCGGTGAACAGGTCGCGCTGCTCGACGGAGCCAGCGTCGATGTTTCCGGGGCGGCCGGCGGTGGCGAAGCATTGATCGGCGGTAACTACAAGGGCCAGGGACCCGAGCCGAACGCCGCCGCTACCACGGTCGCCGGAAAAGCCAATATTCAGGCCGATGCGCTGGACTCGGGCGACGGCGGCAAAATCATCGTCTGGTCCGATGAACGCGCGGAAATTCACGGCCGGTTGAGCGCGAGGGGCGGGACGGCTTCCGGGGATGGCGGTCTGATCGAAACCTCCGCGAAAAAGGATCTCAGGCTCACGAGCGTCGGTGACGCATCGGCGCCGAATGGCAAAGGCGGCGCGTGGCTGATCGATCCGACCGATATTTTGATTACTGCCGGGACCGAGGGCGCAATCGGCACGAACCAGGTCGGCGTCGATTTGATCAATACGGCGCTGAATACGGGTACGAGTGTTTTTCTGGCAACCAGCACCGCCACGGGGGGCAGCGGCGCGGACCTGGGCGATATCACGCAGCAGAACGGCGCCCCAATCGTTAAATCCGCGGGCGGCGATGCAAGCTTGTTTTTGAATGCGGAAAACAACATTACATTGTTCGATACGATCACTTCGACAACCGGCGGCTTGGCCGTGTTCTTGTTCGCCGACGACGATTTTAACGGGACCGGCGATGTCTTTATCGGCGCACCGATTTCGACCGGCGGAGGATCGATTTTTATTGACGGCCAGAACATCAATATCGCCAATGCCGACATTACCACCGCGGGCGGCTTATTGTTCTTGAGAGCCGCCGATTCTTTTTCTTCCAACGCGCTGCTGGATTCCTCGTTGGCGGACGGTACGGCCGGTGATATTGATATATTTGCCGGCAATATGTTGTCGGCGAACCGGATCGATTCGTCCGGGTTGGTTCCTGGCGTAATTACGCTGGCGGGTAACGAAATCAATTTAACCGGCGGGATCGCATCGGTGCGCGGTGGAGGACCGTTACATCTCGGTTCGATTGATGCGACCACCGTTCCGGTTAATCTCGGTGGCGCGGCGGATACGGGTCCAGCGGTTTTGGATATTACCGATTCGGATCTGGCCGCTGTGGCGGATGGTTTTACGACCATTTCCATCGAAACGATGGGCGCGATCAGCGTCGATGCTTCGGGAATGGGCGTTTTCGACAATCTTGATCTCCTCGGGAACTCGATTACGGTCAATGGACCAGTTGCGACCAACGGCAATTCGGTCGTTCTGAATGCGGTGACGAATGTGGGCGTGAATTCCGCCATTTCAACGACGGGCGGCCATTTAACGATCAACGGGGTCACCTTGATCCAAGGCGAGGGAATGGAGACTCCTTCGAATCCGAGTGAGAATTTTGATCTTTCAATGAAGGGCGGCGATACGCCGATCGACTGGGTCCGCCTGATCCACGAGGGAATGGGGATTATTCTGAATCCGAATGTGAATTTCGATCTTAATGGGGACATCACGACGGCGGGCGGACGTTTTACCGTGAATGCAATCACGCGCGTGGGATCCGGCGCTCATGTGGTGACGACCGGCGGCGGCGATATTCTATTCAATGGGACGATCGACGCGGCGTCGGCCCCGGCGAACACCGCGCTGACCCTCGATTCGACCGGAACCGGAGGCTCCGATCAGGTGACTGTCGGCGCGATCGGGCAAATGGCGCCTCTGGATACGCTCACCATCGGCGGCTCGATTCTGAACCTTTCCAGTATTGCGACTTCAGGTAATTTATCTTTGCGCGGAAATGAAATTGATCTGACTGGCGGCGTGGCTTCGGTTAAGGGGCCTGGTCTGCTGGAACTTCGCGCCGCCGGCTCGACCGTGCCGGTAATGATGGGCGGAGTGGCTGATAGCGGCGCGTCCGTATTGGATCTTACGAATACGGATCTGGCCGCGTTGGCCGATGGTTTTTCCTCGATCCGCATCGAAGGATTCGACACGATCACGATAGATCCAACGGGAATCAATCTGTTTGATCCTCTTGACCTGTTTGGTTCCTCGATTCTTGTCAATGGCCCGATCGGCATTAACGGTAACGATCTGTCATTCAATGCGACCGTGGTTGTTGAGGCCAACGCCGACATCATGACCGGCGGCGGTAATTTTACCGTGAACGGGAGTACCCGGTTGCCGGCGGGTACCCGCACCGTGGCCACGAGCGGCGGCAATATCGTATTTAATGGAACCATCGAGGCGGCCTCGGCCGCGGAGTTTGTCGGGTTGGCGCTGGATTCGGGCGGGAGCGGGGTGGCGGGGGACGTCAGCGCAGGCGACATCGGCCAAACGGCATCGCTCGATGGGCTCACAATTCTGGGATCGACCCTGAATCTTGCCAGCGTCACGACGACCGGGGCGCAGGATTACACCGGGATCCAGGTGAACGTCAGCAGCCGGTTTCAGACCACCGGCGGCGATTTTAAGGTGAACGGCGACACCGTACTCGCGCCCGGCGCTCATACCGTGGATACGCTGGGTGGCGATATTGTGTTCAATGGAACGATCGATGCGAGAGCGTCCAGCGATCTGGTTACACTGGCGCTCGATTCAAGTAGCGGTGGTGCAGCCGGCGAGGTCACCGCAGGCGCTATCGGCCAAACGGACTCGCTCGATGGGTTGACGATTCTGGGATCGACATTGAATCTAGCCGATGTCACGACGACCGGGACGCAGGACTACACGGGGAGCCAGGTGAACTTCGGCAGCCGGTATCAGACCACCGGCGGGGATTTTACGGTGAACGGCAATACCTTGCTCGCGTCCGGCGGCCAGACGGTGGACACGTTAGGCGGAAATATCTTGTTCAACGGTACCGTCAATGCGTTATCGAACAGTGATTTAACTTTGTCCGCGGGCGTAGGCGATATTTATTTTAGCAATGACGTCGGGACGGAGATTAAACTGGGAAATGTGGACATCGGCAGCGCCCGTGATGTGCGCGTGAATGGACAATTCGTGGCGGCCGATACCCAGGTGTTCCATTCCGGCAGCTTCGACACGGGCCCGGCGGGATTTTTGATCGTAGACGGTTTATTCGTGAATCCGAACGCCCGGTCGGCAACATTGGCCGGAACCGTAGCCGGCCGCAGCGATACCGCCACCGCGGAGGTCGTCGGCGGGCCTGTGGACGATCCAAATTTTACGATCAACGGCTGTGTGATCGGGGTTTCCTGCATTACCGCGCCCGGCCTCCCTGAACTGCCGATCGAAGCGCAACCTCAGCGATCCACGGGAACCCTGGTGGAATCAGCTCAGGGAACGACCGAGACCACGCTGTTCGCACTCCCTCCGGTTTTTTCCGAGTTACCTCAGCGTTCCCCCTCGGACGACCCGACGCAATATCAATATTCGAATATGGGTAATGAGGAGTTTTGGGATGTGAAATCCGGAGCTGCGCCCGATTCGCCGCCCACGCCGGCCAGCGATCGGCGGGGGATGGATCAGGACGCGGATCAGCCTAAACAAAACCAAGCGGCGCCCAGGGAATAAGGATACGAATTCCGCGGCCGTTCGCGGCCCGTAAACGAAGGTGAGCTTATTGATCAACTCAATGCTTACAAAAGTGGTGATCGCGATGGCCCTGTGTGTTCCGGTCTCGGGTTGCCAATCGTTTCTGCGGCAATCCGGCCAGGGTCCAGCGCAGATCCTGAGCGGAACCAACCAGGTCGGTGAAACCTGTACGGTGGAACGATCTTCCGAAACCGGGCCCGTCGGTTTTGCGCTTCGTCAATTTCAGGTGCGGTGCGGGAATTGGGAGTACCCGAGCGGCTATCTCTTCGCAGTCCGGCCAGAAGAGCATGTGGATTCCCTGCAATATTGGGGAAAAACGGGCGAATGGATCGCGCAGCTCGAACAAAAATCGATTTGCGAACCGGGTAAACCGGAGGTCATCCTCGACCAGGTCGGCGCGCTGGTGCTGGAATGTAAGTTACGGAACGGTGATTGGCCCTATTACGGCTTGATTGCCGAGGTGGATGGAACCGTTTATTTGGCGGACGGAATCCCGGCGGTGTTTGCGCTGTTGGAACAGGGGATCGGCGTCGCTTCGGGGCGTTTGCAGCCGGGAACGATCGACGCAGCCAACATCCGTACGATCGCGATGACGCATATCGAACAGCGGTTGAGCGGCGGATACTACGGATCCGGAGAGATCCAAAAGTATTACCGGTTGATGGCAACCGGGCAGTTCTATAACAGTATCAAGGATTTCTCAACCGCAGCGGAACGCTATCGGGAAGCGTTGGCGTTGCAGGAAAAAATCCTTGGCCCGGATAATCCCGCCGTGCTGGATGCGGTGATGCATTTTGCGCTGGAACGAAGTAATCAGGCGCGCTTTGCCGAAGCCGATGGCTTGTTCAAACGCGCCGGAACGCTCGCGGAACAAGCCCTGGATCCGAGCGACCGCGCCCGCTTCTGGAGTTATGTGGCGTTACATGCCGCGAATCAATCGGATTTCCAGTTCGCGTATGAATTGGCGCAAAAAGCCACCCGGATCCGCGAACAAATTCTATCGAATCAATCGAAAACCTTGGATAACCCATTGACTATGAACCTGGTTAATGGGCCTGAACGTTCGAATCTTCAGGTAATCGGGACATTGAATGAACCGGCGCGGGTGGATATTGTGCAGAGCTTATATATCGAGGCGGCCATGCTGAAACGTCTCGGCAGGGTTCAGGACGCCGAGCGGATACTGGGCGAAGCGCGTACGATCCTGGACGGCGCCGAAGAGCGGCCGCCGTCATGGAAGCCTGAAATCCTGGACCTGATCGCCGGAATTGCGCAATCGAAGGGCGCGGCCGCCGAATCCAGTCAATACCTCGAGAAAGCCGGCACGCTATGGGAAACGATCGCACCCGGGGAGCGGCCATCGGTCATCAATCAATTGAAATTGGGTAATTCGTACAGGGAGCAAGGACTTCTCGAGCAGGCGATGAAATCCTTCGACCGGGCCGTCGCGCTGGTCAAGACCCGTAACGGCAGCCTGAATTTCAATCAATTGCTGCCTTATTTTCAAACCGGCCTTGAATTGGGCGAGAAACAATCGGAACGGCGCGCCGCAATCCATGACCGCATGTTCGAGGCCGGACAGTTGGTCCGCACCGAAATCACCAGTCGCACGATCGCGCAGGCGGTTGCTCGCCTGGCTGCCGGGAAAGGCCCGGCCGCGGAATTGGTCCGTGATTTTCAGGAGGCCCAGGACGAACGCAATCTGTTGTATCGGACGTATGAGGCTGAACTGGCGAAGGTTGATACCGCAGAGCGGCGCAACAAGGTCTCGGAACTGGAACAACGGCTCGCCGAGGCGAACCAGCGCATCGCGGATTTGAGCCTCAGGGTTCAGTCCGCGCTTCCGCGGTATAACCAGTTGGTGGATACGGTCGTGGGTGCGGAGCAGATCAAAGATCTGGTCGGGCCGGGAGAAGCTTTGGTCCAGGTGCTCTTGGGCAGCCGGGAAGGTTTGCTGTTTGTGGTTCGGGATAAAAATATCAAGGCGGTTCCCGTGGACCTTTCATTGCCGGAAGCGGAAGAGATCGTGGCCAGACTTCGGGACGGTCTGAGACCTGAGGCCGAAGGCTTGGCGCAATTCGATGTTGCGCTCGCGCACCGGCTTTATGAGCGGTTGTTCGGAGCGGTTGCAGATGAAATCAATGTCGAACATCTGATAACGGTCCCTGCCGGTCCGTTGCTGAGCTTGCCTTTTGGCCTGTTGGTCATGGAGGAACCAGAGCCGGTATCAGGATACGATTACCGCCACGTTTCCTGGCTTGCGAGGCGCGCTTCAATCAGTCTGTTACCGTCGGTCCAGTCCTTCGTGGGGCTGCGCGCGATTGCGCACTCGTCGGAGGCCAGGAAAGATTTTATTGGTTTCGCCGATTTTGAAGCCTTTACCGGCGATCAACTCGAACGGGCGAGATTCAAGCTGCCGGAAGCTTGTCAATCCGATCCTGAACGGTTGCAAGTTCACCGTGAAAAATTATCGAGACTGGGAGCACTCGAGGTTACCCGGAACGAAGTCACGGAAATCGCCGGTCTTTTCCCCGCCGATTCCAGGGATCTTGTGTTTGGGCAACAGTTTACCGACGAGGAAGTCAAACGTTTGCCATTGAACGAATACCGGATATTATATTTTGCGACGCACGGTTTGCTGCCTTCGGATCTGGAGTGTCAGTCGGTGCCCGCGCTGGTCACTTCACTCACGGAAAAACCGTCCGCGGGCGGCGACGGATTGTTGGACATGGATGAAATACTGGATCTCAGACTGAACGCCGACCTCGTGGTCTTGTCGGCCTGTAACAGCGGCGGCTCGGGTTTGAAAACCGGAGGTGAGAGTTTGTCCGGATTGGCCCGCGCATTCTTTTTCGCGGGTGCGCGGTCATTGATCGTGTCGCATTGGCTAGCGGAAAACCAAGCGACGGTCCATTTGATGGTGACTCTGTTCAGTGAATCGGGCAGTCAGTCCAATAAGAGCCTGGCCGATGCGCTTCGCCATGCACAGATGAGTCTGATCGAAATGTCTGACGACCCGAACCTCAGGGCCTTTTCGCACCCGCTGATTTGGGCGGCCTTTACGGTTGTCGGCGATGGGGCCAGGGGAGCCAAAAGACTATAATAAAGCGTTTGTGGGGACTTTCGAAATGCCGTTTACAAGTGGAAGGGCATGAATAAGGAAAGTATTCATCAGGGGGCGAGTGTTGATCAGAAAATATCGAAATCGTGATGGAAGGGTTTGAATTATGAACATCGGCCGATTAGTATCGAATTTAACGAACCTGGGTTTTACAGTGTTGCTCGTTGGTCTTGCCAACTTGGTCTTGGCTGAAAGCTATAACACGACCAATTTCCAAAACAAAAAAGTAACCCGCGACGAATTTATCGACGCGTTAAAGCCGGATTCAGCCAAAGAACCCGCTCAATTTCAATTTCGCGGTCTCGGCATGAGCGGCGCCAAGGCAGCGAAGAAAGCGGCGTCCCTGGAGCTTAAGTTCGAATTTAATTCGTACCAACTGACCCCCGAGGCGAAAGCCACCCTCGACAGTCTCGGGCAAGCGTTGTCGAGTCAGGATCTCGCGGGTTCAAATTTTATGATTGAAGGACATACGGATGCAAAAGGTACGGAAAGCTACAATCTGTCGCTGTCCAGACAGCGTGCCGAGAGTGTCAAAGATTACCTGGTGAATCAACTCAAGGTGCCCGCGGCACGTTTGAAAACTCAAGGTCTTGGAAAAAGTGAATTATTGGATCAGGATAATCCTTATAGCGGCCGGAACAGGCGCGTCCAGATTGTCAACTTGCAGTAGGTCAATCGATCGGATCGGAGGCGGAGTGAATACCGGAACGAGTTACGCAACCGTATATTACTGGCGTAGTTGAACCGTACTTCGCTGTGGCGGTTAGGAAAGGAAACGGAAGTCATGAAACTGCTGGATCGACGGCGGGGCAGGGGAGGAGGACCAGATACAGCTCTACCGTTTTGAATGGAGCGGCCCGCCGCCGGATGCGGCGGCCTTTGAAAATTTGATGAGGCAGGCGGCCAGGGCAATTGATGAATGGATCGCCGGGCGGTTGTGAGCGGTATTTCGTTGACAATAATTAGCAATATTTGCCATTATTAAACGAGTACGGTATTTTTTCAGATGGGGACAGTTATGGCCACGATGAATGTTTCATTGCCCGATCCCATGAAGGACTGGATCGCGGCGCAGATCGCGGGCGGGCGATATGCCAGCAGCAGCGATTACATCCGGGATTTGATCCGCCGCGACCAGGAATATCGGGAAAAGCAGCAGGCGTTGCAGGAAGCCATCGCGAAGGGCCTGGAAAGCGGCATCAGCGAGCGCACCGTTTCACAGATCATCGATGAAGCCAGACGGGAATTGAAAGCGGAGTAATGCCGGGGTTCATCCTTTCCAGAGAGGCCGATAGCGATCTCAAAGAAATCTACAAATACAGCTTTGCCCGGTATGGCGAACAACAGGCAGGCCGGTATATCGGCTCGCTTGAGGAGAGTTTCAGACTTCTGGCGAAAAATCCGCTTCTTTGCAGGGAAAGAAGCGAGTTTGTCCCGCCGGTCCGGATTCACCATCATGGACGGCATGTCGTGGTTTATATCGAAAAAGACAGAAATACGATCCTGATTGTCCGCGTCCTGCATGACTCGATGGATGTGGAGAGCCGCCTGTCCGATACCTCCTAAAATAGCAAGCCCGTCGTTTCGATAAAAGTTCCTTGGTGACCTGGCTTCTTGCTGCTAAACAGGTTTATTCAAAGTGTTACAATTTCGGAATATTGGACAACCGGGAAATATGGACCATGAGTAAGGAAGAGAAACTGAGCTCGTCTGCATACAAACATTCTCAGGAAAGCGTGCAGCGCCCCGATGTCGGCGTCGAGGCGCAATTTCCGAACAGGAAGGCTCCGAAGACCTACCGCTACGATTCCAGCCTTGCGCCGGAACTTTGCTGGGATGAGAACGCCGAACGCCCGTTCGCCGAATGGTTGCTGAATCTCATTGTGGAAGCGGCGGAGAAGGGGGAGGGCGTCGTTTTTGAGCAGCCGCAGGTCTGGCAGGGAACGCAGGAAAAATTTTCTTCCTTGTCGCAATGCGCGGCCCGGCTCAGGAGTCTGGCTAGGCCATTCGTCAATTGGGCGGGCAAGGCCGAACGGCAGCAGATTTCTGTGCCGACGCTGCCGCTGTTTGTTCATGAGCGCCATTCCACCCAGGCCATTCTCGAAACGCTGAAAAGCTACAAAGCATCCGGAACCCAAACTGATTTATTCGGCGATCCCCAACTGGATATTGCCGACAAGCTGGACGCCTACCAGCACAAAGGCCCGTGGACAAACCGCCTGGTCTTGGGTGACTCGCTCCAGGTGATGAATTCCTTGCTCGAATACGAAGGCATGGGCGGACAGGTGCAGATGATTTATTTCGATCCGCCTTACGGGGTCAAGTTTGGATCGAATTTCCAGCCATTCGTCCGCAAGCGCGACGTGAAGCACGGCGCGGACGACAACATGATCCGCGAGCCGGAGATGGTGAAGGCCTATCGGGATACATGGGAGTTGGGTTTGCATTCATACCTATGCTACGTGCGCGACCGGCTGCTATTAGCAAGGGAGCTACTGACAGAATCCGGCTCAATATTCGTGCAGATTTCTGACGAGAATTTGGCTCAAGTTAGGGGGATCGTGTCAGAAATCTTCGGAGAAGATAATTATATTGTAACTATCCCGGTAAAGAAGAAAGGAAGCCAAAAAGGGGGGTTGCTTGACCCTGTCAATGATTACTTAGTTTGGGCAACGAAAAACAAAAGCCACTTGCGGTTGAAATATCACCAGTTATTTGAGTCCGCTCCTCTAGACTCAGAACTTGTTGAAACATTCAGATATATCGAATTGTCAGATGGAACAGAAATAACCTTTGCAGAGCTGGAAAAGCGCGAGGATAAACCTAAGTGGTATTACCGCGATGATCCGAAGCGCGTTCTTAAAGAATTTCCTGGAGCACGTGTTTTTAAGTCGGAAAATATTACTGGTGGAAACCCAGGTAAGTCTCAAGCAGTCTTTTTTAAATATAAAGGAACAACGTTTGATCCAGGCATAAAAAAGGGACTTGGGTGGAAAACTACAGGGATTTCCGAAAATGGGAAGCCATCAGGAATGGACAGGCTTGCTGTAGCAAATCGTCTCTTCGTAGGAGATAGGCAACTTGGTTTTAAGAGATATGCTGACGACTTCGGCTACAAGGCGTTAAGTAACTGGTGGGATGGTTTTGGAGGAGCGAGTAATCCGCTTTATGTTGTCCAAACCAACGAAAGGGTAATAGAAAGATGCCTGTTGATGACCACCGACCCCGGCGATTTGGTCATGGACATTACCTGCGGCTCAGGAACAACGGCCTATGTCGCCGAGCAGTGGGGCCGCCGATGGATCACCTGCGACACATCCCGCGTTCCGTTGGCGCTGGCCCGGCAAAGGCTGCTCACCGCTACTTTCCCCTGGTATCGCCTCAAAAACCCGTCGCAAGGCCCGGCAGGCGGCTTTGTCTATGAACGAAAGCAAAACCGCAAGGGTGAAGAGATTGGCGGATTAATACCCCATGTAACAGCAAGCAGTATCGCAAAAGATGAAGAATCTTCAGTCGAAATACTTGTAGATAAGCCGGAAAAAAACAACCAAATCACCCGTGTCTGCGGACCATTCACGGTCGAAGCCACGATTCAGGCGGCCATGAGTCTGGATGAAAACGATGTAGGGTGGGTTAGGCCTGAGCGTAGCGTAGTGGAAGCTCAGGACGTAACCCACCATTCCGACGCTCAACGGTGGGTTACGGCGCGCAGAACATCCGGTGCCATTGCGGAGGCCCGGATAGGCGCGCCTAACCCACCCTACGAAAATCCCCGCCGTTACCTCGACCGCATGATCGAGGTACTGCGCCAGAGCAAGACATTGCAGTTGCCGGGCAATGTGAGTCTCGAACTGGAAACCGTCCGCCCCGTAGCGGACCTGGAATATCTTCATGCCGAGGCCACGGCCAGGAACGGTTCGGAAAAACGCATCGCCATTGTATTCGGGCCGGAAGACGGGGCAATCGGTTCCGAATATGTGTTCAACGCCCACACCGAGGCCCTGCAGCAGGGTTTCCGGCAGCTTTTTCTGTTCGGCTTCGCCATCCAGGCCAAGGCCCGCGAGATGCTGGACAAGCTGAAAATCCCGACAACCTATGTCGCCATGACTCCCGATGTGGTGATGTCGGACCTGCTGAAAACCAGCCGGTCAAGCGAGATTTTCTCCATTACCGGTTTGCCTGATGTGGCTCTGGAGCCCGTCGGTCAAAACCCTGATGGAACTTTGCTTCACCAGGTCGAGGTCAAGGGCCTTGATATTTTCAGGCCGGACACAATGGAAACGGATTCCATTGAGGCCGAAAACCTCCCGTGCTGGATGCTGGACACCAATTATAACGGCATGGTGTTCTGCGCCTCCCAGGTCTTCTTCCCGAAAACCGGCGCATGGGACAATCTGCAAAAATCCCTGAAAGGGAAATTTGACGACAGCGTTTGGGAACATCTGGCCGGTACGGTCAGCGAGCCCTTTATGCTCGGCGACAACCGGCGCATTGCCGTCAAGGTCATTGACGACCGGGGCAACGAGCTGATGGTGGCGAAGGGAGCGAATTAATGGATTGTTCCGAAGTTCGTTTTAGCGGCCATGCCGTGACCCGAATGTTCGAGCGTGGAATGTCCAAGGACAACGTTTTAATCGCCATGAAAGACGGTGAAATTGCCTCGCGAATTATCCCGACGACCGCCCATATCCCAGCCGTCTGATTCTCGCCTACATTGAAACTCGACCCGTACACGTCGTGGTCGCGCAAGACCCGGAAAGTCGTGTTTGTTTTATCGTCACTGCCTATCAACCCGATTCCGCCGTCTGGTCGGCGGATTTCAAAGCAAGGAGAACCTAATGAAATGCGTCATTTGCAAGACGGGAGAAACTCATCCCGGGCAAGCCACCGTCACCCTGAATCGAGAAGAGGCCACCCTCATCATCAAGAATGTACCGGCGGATGTTTGCGACAACTGCGGAGAGTATTACCTGTCGGAGGAGATCACCGGTCGCGTTCTGGCGTTGGCGGAGGATGCACTGAGCAAAGGCGCCGAGATCGAAGTGTTGCGTTGGGTGGCTTGATCAACCGATGCGTCGACAAAAGCACCCGAAAAACGGATGAGCGAGAATTTCGAAGTCGAATCACCCATCATTAATTCGCCTTTTTGCGAACCGCAGTTCCACTGGCAAATTGAGCGGGGAAAGCCGCCGGTCAAAGCGCCGAGCCGCCACCGGGCCAGTTATTTTTACCGGGTTCCCGAACATGCCGGACGCGGGCGGAAAAAGAAAGGCACTCTGGACATTTTCGAGGCGGCGAAAGGTGAAGAAGTCGATCTTGCTATCGTCAATGAAATCCGAAACCGCATTAAAAACTGGCGTAAAGGAACCTATAGCGCGGGCCTTCCGTATGACGGAGCATCCGTCATCACGAAAGAGTTGCTGGAACTCTGGCGCGGTGAAGACCGGATGCAACGGCTTTTCTTTGCTCAGATCGAGGCGATCGAAACGCTCATCTTTCTGGTAGAGGCCAACGAGATTTACCGCAAAGGACTGCCCGCAATCCCGAGTGATGAACCCGGACCGGACGCCAGGGCAGCCGGTATCCGCGCCTTTCTCCGTTATGCCTGCAAAATGGCGACCGGCACGGGCAAGACCACGGTCATGGGGATGCTGGCCGCCTGGTCCATCCTGAACCGTGTGGCGTCGCCTACGGACAACCGGTTTTCTGATACGGTTCTGATTGTCTGTCCGAACGTGACCATCCGGGAGCGGTTGCAGGAGCTGGACCCGGCTCTCGGGGACTTGAGCTTGTATCGCACCCGGCAGCTTGTTCCGCCGCACCGCATGGAAGACATGCGCCGGGGCGAGGTGATGATCGCCAATTGGCACCGGCTGGCCAAAAAAGAAACCAACACCGTTAACGGGGACTCCGCGAAAGTGGTTAAAACCGGCGAGCCGGTCGAGATCGTCAAGAACGCAGGCAAGAAAAATGAATCGGTCGAGATTAAATATTTTGAATCCGACGCGGCCTGGTTCAAACGCATCCGGCAGGAACTCGGCAGCGGCAAGGGCCGCAGCCCCCATTGGCTCGTTTTCAATGATGAAGCCCACCACGCCTACCGGCGAGGGGACGCGACCGGCGAAGAACAGGCCCTCGATGAGGACAAAGACCTGGCCAAAAAGAACGACCGCGAGGCCACCATCTGGATTGAAGGCCTGGACCGGATCAACAAACTGGCCGGTGGCAGCAAAAAGCGCGGTATCCACCTTTGCCTCGATCTTTCGGCAACGCCGTTCTATATCCAGGGTTCCGGCAATGAAGTCGGCAAACCGTTCCCGTGGATTGTTTCCGATTTCGGGCTGCTGGACGCCATTGAATCCGGTCTGGTCAAGATTCCGCAATTGCCGTCGCGGGATGTTACGGGCGCGAATGAGGCGGCTTATTTCAATATCTGGCGTTGGGTGCAAGCGAAAGCCGAGGAGGACGGCTACGGCTCCAGGCTGACCCCTGAACTTGTGATGAACTACGCGAGCGCCCCGATCAATCTTCTGGCGACGGAATGGCATCAACGCTTTCAGGAATGGGAAAACTCGGCGAAACAGCAGCACAAGCACCCGGTGCCGCCTTGTTTCATCGTCGTTTGCCGCGATATAACCCTTGCCAAGGAGGTTTATTCATGGCTGGCAAACGGGAATGACAGCTATGGTGTATCGCCGCCTTGGTTCAAGAACCAGTCTGGCCAGGAAGTCACGGTGCGTATTGATTCCAAAGTCATCGAAGATATAGAAGAGGGCGGCACGAAAGATGAAACCAGGCGGCTCCGCTTCATCCTCGATACCGTGGGGAAACCCGAATGGCCGGGCGGCAAGGTTCCCGAAGAATGGTCCGAACTTGTCCGCAAGCACAACGACAAGGTGGCCGACGAGGATAATGACGGCTCCCTGAAATGGATCGATGAGCGCGTTGCGCCAGGGCGGGACATCCGCTGTATTGTATCCGTTGCCATGCTTACCGAGGGCTGGGACGCCAACACCGTGACCCATATCATCGGGTTACGTCCGTTCGGTTCGCAATTGCTCTGCGAACAGGTCGTCGGTCGCGCTTTGCGCCGCAAGAGCTACGCGCTCAATGAGGAAACGCAGACCTTTGCGGAAGAAACCGCCAAAGTCTTCGGCGTGCCGTTTGAACTTATCCCCTTCAAGGTGTCTCCGCCCGGACCGACTCCGCCCCAGCCGGAGCCGAGCCATATTTATTCCGTACCGGAAAAGGCGGAATTTGAAATCGATTTTCCGGTCGTAACCGGTTATCACCAGTCCGGCCAATTCGATGTCTTCGTGGACTGGAGCCAGGTGGCCAAGGTCACGATTGATCCGATGAAGATTCCGCAGACGGTCGAACTGACCCCGCTGACCACGCCGGAAGGCGCTTTGGCGGCCTATGGTCCCGGCGAAAAGCCGGTTCTGTCCCTGAAGGACTGGCGGGCCTTGTTCCGGGATCAGCAGGTTGCCTTCAAACTGGCAAAGGAAATTTGCGTTCGCTGGCAGGCCGACAATGGCGCTGCGGCGGTTCCGGTGCAGGTGTTGTTCCCGAAGGTTGCGTTCGCGGCCAAACGATTTCTCGTAGAAAAACTGGACAGAAAAGGCGGAAGCCAGCCTTGTGACGTGCTGCTGGTGGGCGAGTATATGCAAGCCGCCATTGGAACTTTACTGGAGGCCATCAAGAAAGGTTCTTCCTGCGAAAGCGCGGAAGTCGCGGTGATCCCCCAGGGCGCATCCGGTCGCGGCAGCACGGTCTTTGTGGACTTTCATACCACCAAGCCGATTTATCCGGTGACCAAGTGCCACCTTAATGCGATGGTGGCCGATACGCAGAAATGGGAGCAAAGCGCCTCATTCGGGCTTGATAGTCATCCGGGCGTGAAAAAGTGGGTGAAGAATGACCGCCTGGGGTTCTTCATCCCCTATCGCAAGAAAGGCCTCCCGGCCCGTTACGTGCCGGATTTTATTGTTGACACGGATAACGCGATCAGGGTGATTGTGGAAATCAAAGGACAGCAAACCGATGACGCGGATTTAAAAGCCAAAGCCGCCCAGCGGTGGGTCAACGCTGTCAATCGGCTTGGGAGTCATGGTATCTGGCATTACCTTCTTGTGACCGATCCGGGAAGTCTTGGAAATGCCATCAATCCTTATACAACAGCCAAGTGGGATGAAAGAGTCTAAGTATCGAGAACCTTCCAAAATTAGTATTTAAACAAAAACAGTTTGAAGCCGCTTTGAATTCACTGGATTATTCGCTAACCCTGAGTCTTGTTTAAGGTAATTTACCGGTCGTCGCCTAAACTCGCCAGTCCAGGGCACTTATCCGGGGTTTTCAAATTAGAGAGTCCTAACTAAATATAGATATGAAGGCCACCTGATAATTGGTGAAGCTTTCGGGATTATCGTGGAGGTGATGGTAAAGTCGAAGGGAGAGATCCACCATTTCTTTGCATTTGGAGACGACCTTTGTGCGGCGTCGGAAG
>JBGTCG010000008.1:0-4666 GCA_041748915.1 Methylococcales bacterium | reverse complement strand
CATGCCATTCTTAACGTATTCGCTCGCGCCGCAATGCTTGCAGGATATTGTCTCCATACCACCCATACCACCCCCTTGCAATCGTTAGAAACTAATCATAGCAAATAACGCATCAAATATCTATATTTAGTTAGGACTCTCGGCTTTTTAAATTGGCTTAACGTGAAAATCAGTGCGTGGAATCACAGGTTTGCCATTCCTCCGTTCGTCCGAGCAAGTCGAAGGATGAACCGAGAAATGGCAAATACTTCCTGAAATATGACAAGATCGATTCGCACAAGATAGCCGTCCTGATGCGCGGGGTATGTTCCCGGAAGCCGGCTCCAGGAGAACTTGAATTGATTCTAGACCTAACTTTGACCTCATAAAACCATAACCTATTGATAGTAATGACGGTTATCATTCCATTGAGGAGCGTTACTGGGTACGTTCGGGTTTGACGCCGAGGAGTTGGAAAGCCTTTTGTTGCAACGGAGTGGGACGGGTGGTGAGGATGATTTTTGCCTCGGGGTTGACCGGGGTCGATGCGATGTTGTAACAGATAGTCGCCAGATCAGCTAGCAAGGAGCGAAAGCTAGGGACGGGCGTGCCCTCTTGATTCAGGCCGGTAGCGTCTTTCTGCTTGGCGCTGTCTGAACGTTCCGCGGGATGAACCGGCGAAGACTGGAGCTGACGTTGGTCCTGGATTTCTTCATCGTCGAACAATAGGGGTTTGAGCTTCTGGCGCATCTGCCATTCCACGGAGTAAGCCAGCATGCACAGAAACACATGGGCCCGTACCCGGACGGCGTTCCAATGGAAGATCGGTCGGACCTTGAGATCCACCGTTTTGAGGGAACGGAATGCCCGTTCGACGTGGGCCAAACGCTTGTAGGCTTCCACTGTCTGGGTGGCGGAAAGTTCCGTCGGAGCGGTATCGGTACGCAGCACATAAATTCCATCCAACGCGGCTTCGGCTGCAATCTGTTGGGGCTTGCGGAGATAGGCAAAGCTCTCGTGGCTAATGGTGATCTCGAAGTGTTTCGCCATCTTGAAGCGGGCGATGACTGTCCCGACCCGAAGGCCGATTGCGGCTTCCCCGTGCAACGGCGCACGCTGGCGCAGCGTGGCGGCGACGATCTTGTCCAGTTCTCGTGCGGTGGCGCTGAGTAATTCTTCGCGCTTGCGAGCACGCTCCTCGGCCAACAGCGGATTGCGACACACCACCAACCGCTCCCCCGGATAGTCGGGACTGGAAACTTCGATCAATCCAGTCTCATCGAACAACGACACCTGCCAAGGACCTTGGGTATCCAGCAACTTTCGAATCTGCGTCGCCCGCAACGAGGTGAGCCAACTCATCCCGGCAGGGCGCAGCACCGTGTCAATCTGGGTCTGTGTGAGCATCCCCCGGTCGCCGACCCACACCACACGCGACAGACCGAAGCGCGCTTGCAACTTCGCCACCTGGGCAGCCACGGTGGCGCAATCGGCGGTATTCCCCGGGAACACCTCCACCGATACCGGGCAACCCTCAGCCGTGCAAATCAGGCCAAACACGATCTGCGGATCCCCCCGCTTGCCGTCCCGACTATAGCCGTAGGCCGCCAGTTCGCAACACGGTCCAGTCACCCAAGTGGAAGTCAGGTCGTAGAGGACCAAGACGCCATCACCAAGATGGCGCCGCGAAAGGCGCCGCTCAATCCCCGCCTGAGCCTTGCCCAGCCAGTCCAATGCCCGATACAAATCCTCCCGCGACAACCCCTCAAGACCCACCAAGAGAGGCAACGACGTCACTGCGCGCTCGCCATCCAGCATCCGCCAAGTGGCCAACTTCGAAGCCGGTTCCACCACCCGCATCACCAGCATCGCCTCCAATACCGGCCGCAAGCGTGGCGGCGCCGCATCGAACCACCCCGATCCCCACGCTCGCAACATGCCCAACACCGCCGCCACATGCCCATGCGGCAGTGAGCGCTCAATGGCCATGACCTCAGACGCGGCGGAAACCGCCACGCCGCCGCGCAACAACACGCGGAAATGCTCGATCAGTTGCGACGGCCAATGGGTTAGGTTCGCCAGAGTGCGTTTACGGATCTTGCCGTGATCGCGGAAGGATTCGCGCAGCAGGATGGCTGGAGGTGAGGTGCGGTTGGGGACCGATTCGATGTACATGGTAAATATATACCCTATCTAGGCATATATTTCAATAGAAAATATTACAAATATACATGGGTACTTTGCTAGCCAAAAAAATAGCCGAAACGCCCGACAACTCTCGGTTTCGGCTATCTTAGGGTGTCAAAGTTCGGTCTAGGAGCCTGTCGGATAGGCTAGTTGATCTGAGTGTCATCCGGGACGACCGATTTTTCCACAGATCCCGAATAGATTATATGCGCCGATCAATTAACCTGGTCAGGCTGATTCGACGGGTCAATCTCGGTAATCTCCGTTTGATAAGGCGATCTTTGATCCTTTTATCCCCTTCCTGTCGCCGCCAGCACCTGCATTCTTTTTAAATTGAACGCCATCGTAACGAGTTTCCATTCGCCGGACACCGCCTGGAGTCCGCTCCAGGAGAACTGTCGAAATCCCATGACTGGTTTGATGATCCCGAACACCGGTTCCACCGTGCATTTGCGTCGGCCGTACAGCGCTCGGCCCTTTTGGGTTTTGAGTTCGCTGGCCATCTTGACTACCGGGTCGTCGGTTGTGGGGGGTGGTGCATCGGGTGCCAGGCGTTCTTCCAGCGGCAGATGATTCTCAGGCAACCAGTCGTTCATGGACGGGGGCAGTAAATACTGTTGTTCACGATTGAACGGAATAAAGCGATTCATCAAAACGTGCCGGTATAATGATCAAACATGCTGCTATTTTACCACAAATGAGACTCATTGTTAATTAAGTCCGACAGACTCCTAGGACTCTCGAAAGATTATTGTGACAAGTACCAGGTTGACATTTTGGCCTACTGTTTGATGACCAACCATGTTCATCTCGTGGCCGTCCCAAATACGGACGAAGGATTGCAACGGGTCTTGAAACCTCTCCACATGCGCTATGCGCAACGCGTTAACCGATTGCGTGGCTGGAAAGGACATGTCTGGCAGGGTCGTTTTTTCTCCTCGCCGCTGGACGATATGTATTTGTGGATGGCGATCCGTTATGTGGAACGCAACCCGGTGAGGGCGCAAATGGTGTCGAAGGCGGAAGACTATCGTTGGTCGAGCGCTGCCGCCCATTGTGGATTGACCGACGATCGCCTGCTGAGCCAACGACCGGACTGGCAGAACCAAAGGAAACAGATTGTTGACTGGTCGTCGTGGCTCGCCGAGGGCGACGACCCGCAGACCATCGAAGTGCTGCGACGAAACGTCGCAATGGGTCTGCCCTGCGGGGCGGAGAATTTTATTCGAGGTTTGGAAAAGATTGCGGATAGGCTATTACAGTATCGTCCGATAGGGCGTCCTAGAAAGAAAAAAGGGTAGCGTCCGCTTTTTTCCTCCCTTTTTTCCTGAACGTATTTGCCTTATTAGTTGACATATTTCATAAGCCCAGACCAATGTTGATTTCTGAAGTGGCTTTTCACACTCTTCGGATTCAATGCTGCATGGCATTCAGGGCAGCTTATCTTTTCTATCTGTTGCCCGATGCCCGAAGGGGCATCAATTATAGCTATCACTCCATATGCATATTTTGCATTATCGAACAAGGCGACAGATTTTTCGTCTGGACTAAAAATGACTAATTTTCCAGTAAGAAATCCGGCATTATGTTTTACAAGTATTATATGCCTGTCATTTTTTTCTGTTTCGATACATGTGATTGTGCATTGCTTCGAAAATGAAACCATAGATTCTTTAACGACGCCGAGTATCAATCCAGTATTCACTTCCTCATTAAGGAACCATTTCTTTGATACTAAACTCGATCGAGTTCCAGCTATCGGAGTATACTCACGATCCATACAAGGGTGTTTATACCAAGGTGGCCCAAGAGGTGGGTCGATCCATACGCTTCCACCATTGTATCTAATAAAAAACACTTGAAAGCCACATTCTGGGCAGTTGGTAAGAAAACAACAGCTTTCATCGCTACGACTGTAACCAGAATAATCGTTTAGTTTGGAACGACTGCCAGTGTTAATGCAGCCCCCTGACAAGTGCAGCGGGACACAACACCCACCAACATATCTGAAAGTTATTGGATTTCCACACTTACTACAGGTTGACATATTTTCCTAAGCTAACATTGCGTCGGCCTCACTTCGACCTGTGAAAACATATCGAGCTGATCTATATGCCGCAATTCAATAACACAACGATTCTGAAAAACGCGTTTTTTGAAATATTTTCCTGATAAATCGATATATGGAAATTCCTGCCCAAGGCATATCTTGACTTCCTTTCATCTGTAAAACCAGGTATCCGTCACGTCAAATCAATATCCCAGCTGCATGTCTTTTCCACCAAGATGTAGTTTAGTCAATTATCCCGGATATCCAAGGGCACCAGAAGATGATAAAAGCGATGATAAAAGGGGACGCTTCTAGGCTGTCGAAATTCATCAATTTTGAGGCTGTTTCACGATCCCGGTTTATGGATTTAAAAAGACCTGGAAATGATTGAAGGAAAATGTTAAAAAGCATTATTTTAGCGAGTTGCCTTATTGTTTAACGTTATGCTTC
>JBGTCG010000007.1:0-4732 GCA_041748915.1 Methylococcales bacterium | reverse complement strand
CGCTGGTGTCTCATATCCAGTCGCCCTACGGGCTCCTTCCTATGCGACACCAGCGAAACATTAACCTTCCTCCAACTTATGCCCCCTGGTTCAAACAAAGACTGTCAAGAAGAGGCGACATCTACCCTGACACAGGGGGGTGGGCAATCGCTTGACGGAAACCAGAAACAGCGCGACCGACCACTATGCCTACAGCACCGATTCCAACCGATTGAATTCCATCACCGGTGTCTTTAACAAAAGCTATAGCTATGATGCCAACGGCAACACGATATCGGATGGAATTTTCAAATACCGATACGGCGACCACAACCGTTTGCTGGCCGTGACAAACGTGGCCGGCGCGTCGGTTGCCGAATACGCCTACAATGCAAGTAATCAAAGGATCAAAAAGACCTTCGACTCCAGCACGACCTACTATCACTACGGGCCGAATGGCCGCCTGATTGCCGAAAGGGACAGACAAGGCAATCCGATCGCCGAATATTTCTATTTGGGTTCGCAACCGATCGCAATCAACGCCACGGCTCCCGAACCGATCGCGGATGATTCGGGTACCGAATTTTCTTTTACCGGAAAATGGAGACTATCCTCGTCGCTGCCCGGTTATTACGGCAGCGGCTATCATCAGATCAACAGCAAGACTGCGCGCGGCGGTTTCAAAAAAGCGACCTGGACTCCCGGAGTTCAATTAGGCGAATACGCGGTCTTTGCGCGTTGGCCGGCCGATCTCGGGAATATTCCGGATGCAAAATTTACCGTAAAGCATGCCAGCGGGTCGGCACCAGTCACCAGAGACCAAACCCAAGACGGCGGTCAGTGGGTATCGCTCGGGGTATTCGTCCTGAATCCGAGTAGCCGCGTAGAACTCAGCAACCAAAGCACGCAAAAAGGCAAGGTGATCGCCGATGCCATCAAATTGGTACCCACTTCCGGCCCGGAAACTTATTACATCCATACCGATCATCTGAACACACCGACTGCGATCACCGATTCCAATCGGACCGTCGTGTGGTCGGCCAATTACGACCCCTTCGGTTCGGCCCAGGTGGCAGGCTCGATTGCGTTTAATCTGCGGTTACCGGGGCAGTATTTTGATCAGGAAACCGAGTTGCAGTATAACTACTTCCGGGATTATGACCCGACGATTGGGCGCTACATCCAGCCCGACCCGATCGGGTTGGCTGGGGGCGTTAACACTTACAGCTATGTTGCCAATAATCCGCTGGGCTTCATCGACCCACAAGGACTTTTGTTCGGCGGGCGCATAGATGCCGGCGAATCTTATGGGGAATCAGCCGCGCAGTATTGGGCTGATCGAGCAGTCCAGACCGGGAACCCTCTTTACCATGTCGCCGGTGCCTTAGCAGCCTTATGGACACCAGATACCAGCGATGCAACCACCGCAACGCTTGTCTGTGGTGCGGGAGCAGGACGGTATTTCGCGAGACCGTTCTGGCAATATTACCCGGCAGAGAATGCTGCTTACACAAGTGGATGGCTCACACGAGGTTGGGGATGGAAACCTCGCTATACTTCGGGTCCCGACGCCGCAAGAAACCTCAGTTTGCCTCCCTGGAATCCGGGTACCGGAGTAAGACCTGTTAATCCCCCATGGTGGCAGCCTGTTCGGGGATCTCGTCCAGTTGAGCCAGCATTCGGCCAGCCTGGCGGGGGTGCCGAGTATTACAGGGGCTGGAGATGGCCATGAACGGATTAAGCACGGTACATTTTGGGGGCCTTATGGGCAAGGTACTTAGCAGTCTGGGTAAGCTTTTCGGATGGTGTCCAATCGGAAAGCGCGTTCGTATAACTGTCGCCGAGAGCCGTGACGGTTCGATAATGGGAAATGAGTGTACAGGAGTGATCACAAGGCTGGCCAGCGTTTCGCGCTTTGACGATACTACCCTTGTGGAGGAGTGTCCGGTAATACGACTCGACAAACCTGTTAATTACATGGAACATCGTCTCCATGACATAGTAGTAGTCCCGCGGCATAGGGGCTATGGCCTTTATAGTTTGCCGTTTACTAGTATTGGAATTTACGTAATCCCGGTCCATGGCTCGGAGGAACCAACTTTTTTCAAGACGGAGGATGCAGTAGCGATCTGGTGGCTATCGCTTTGCTTCTTCCAACACCGAAAGGCTGCATAGGTGCGGCCATCTTTAACCCACGCTTCTCCGGACGGCACATAGAAGGATGCGCTGAGGCACGAAGCGCATCGTTCGAGTGAGAAACCTTATCAAGGTTGACAGGCTTCATGACGGAATATGGAGGGGACAAAAGGGGACGCTGCCCTTTTTGCGACAGTGGATTTACCGTGACGGGCAGCTGGCCGGTGTCAACGGCGATTGCCGGGTCCGAAGCAAAAAACTATCAGTACCATGCAGCCAATGGCGTTCCGCCCGGCGGCCGGCAGATCGACAACCGCAATCCGGCGAACCGGTCGGTCGGCACCTGGCCGGCGTCCACCTCGGTTTCCCCCGAGTTCGACACATTTTTTCGATAAGTCATTGATAAACCGGATAGTGGGTATTGAAATTTGTCACTACACGGCGGTGTTGACAGCGGAATGGGTCGGTACTGGAAGATCGATGGCGGCGAAAAGATCCTGTTGTTGTTGAGGAGCGTGGAGAGTCCGTTGGCGGTGTGTCGGTTGTGAAGTGTCACCTGGTGAAGCTGGATGCGCCGGGTGATCTCCAAAGCGCGTTCCGGGGAATAAGGGCTTCCTTTGGCCTTCAAACGCAGGCGCAACACGCGGTACAACACCAAGGCCAGAAAGCAGATCAACGCATGGGCGCGAATCCTGTTCGGCAGGCGGTGAATTACCGGGGCGATTTCGATTTCGCTTTTGAGGACGCGAAAACCCCGTTCGATTTCGGCCAGAGCCTTGTAGCGGGCGACGATCTGTTCAGGAGAAAGGTCGGGGACGTTGGTCGCGAGCAGCAGTTTGCCGTCCATCAGGCGCGCCAGAGCGAGGGCTTTTTCATCGATGTCATAGGGGTAAACAGAGGACTGCCCAGATCGACCTTGATGATGCGGCTGAGTTTGGCTTCGCTCACGGCCTGATGAAAACGCGCCATGACGCCGCCGTCAGCGAGTTTGTGGCCGCGGTAGCGGGTACCGGCGTCCTGGCCATCGAGCCTGCCGGCCCAACCATGTGCCTTCAGTTCAAGATCTTGGATTTGGTGATCGCGGGTGGCGGTCAGTTCGGCGGCCACAGTCGGATTGTGGGCCATCACCAGGCGCAGGCCCTGCCAGGAGGTCTCGCCGATGACCTCTTCCTGTGCCGAAGCGCAGGTGCGGTCCTGGAAATCGCGTAACGAATCGGCGAATTCGCCATAACGGCGGCCCGGCACGGCCAGGATATCCTAGGAGCGCCCGTTCACCTGGATCGTTTGCAACCCTTCGAGGTTGTCGAGCGAGAGCAGTCCGCGATCGGCCACCAGCACCACGCGCCGAATCGGGAAGCGCGACAAAACCCGTTCGATCGTCGGCACCAGGGTGGTGGTCTCGGCGGTGTTGCCGGCAAACACCTCGTGATAAATGGGAAGTCCCTCCGCCG
Organism: Methylococcales bacterium; assembly: GCA_041748915.1. Taxonomy (GTDB): domain Bacteria; phylum Pseudomonadota; class Gammaproteobacteria; order Methylococcales; family UBA1147; genus UBA1147. Next base: position 1,166 of record JBGTCG010000007.1, on the reverse strand, counting down.
TTTGCACGATGCCCAACAAGCATTGGCGGGCGATGGCACCCTCTTTGGACATGCCGTAGCGGCGCAGGTCCGCCGCGACGACCGTTTGTCCCTCAACCCGCAGCGTGGTCAGGTCATAAAAGACGATCGATAAATCCTGGTCGATCAAGGGGCGCAACAGCCCCGCCAGCGTGGACTCCAGAGCCTCACTGCGATCCGCCAGCGTATCCATGCTCCGCAAAAGGCGCTGATGCGTCACCTCTTCAACCGCAACACCCGGGACCGTGGTGCCTTCCAGCCAGCGTAGAATGCCGAGCTTCGATTCTGGATCACACAAGCGGTTGAACACCATCACCCGCAACAACCGTTCGGCATCGAAGGACGAACGTGTAGTGCGCAACAGGCGCCGGAAGGCGCTCAGAAAACCCAGCTGCTGCCATAACGCATGGAGCAGCCAAGTGTCCCCGACCGTCCGCGCCGGTGCAAACTCTACGCGCCCGGTGCCTTTCGCCAGGCTGGCCTGGCCGCTGGCGCGCAGCAATCCATCGATCAGCACATTCGCGCTACCGGTTTCGGCCGCCTCGCGAGGCGGCCGAGGGTTGCGATCACGCGTTGGCGGGGTACGCCCTTGGCATCACGGTAAGACTCAACCAGCTTGACATAGCGGCGCGGACCGGAGGTGGTGATCTTTACGAACATGTCGCCACTCTATCGCAGCGACAAACTTAATACAATCCTTAGCAAAAAATTTCGTGTCACTACAGAAGAAAGCCGAGTAGTTTTCCAAGTGATTGTTTTAAAACCCCGCTGATCGGCAATTCACAGGAAAATTCCCGAAATCGTGTCGAACTCGGGGTTTCCGGGTATCAAGGCAGAAATTACCAATCCAATGCAGTCGGGACCGGAACCGATCGCGTCGCCTGGCCGCTCAGCCCGGGTGCCACAGGAGCGTATGAGATTTATGCGCGCTGGACGGCCCATGCCAACCGGGCCACCCATGCGACCTACACGGTGTATCATGACGCGGGAAGTCAAGCGGTCCCGGTGGATCAAACCCGAAACGGCGGGCAATGGAATCGGCTCGGAACCTGGTCGTTCACAGCCGGGAACGGTTACTCGGTCGAAATCCGCGACAACGCGAACGGCTATGTGATCGCCGACGCGATCCGCATCGTCCCGGTCGACGC
>JBGTCG010000006.1:0-6411 GCA_041748915.1 Methylococcales bacterium | reverse complement strand
GCTGGTGTCTCATATCCAGTCGCCCTACGGGCTCCTTCCTATGCGACACCAGCGAAACATTAACCTTCCTCCAACTTATGCCCCCTGGTTCAAACAAAGACTGTCAAGAAGAGGCGACATCTACCCTGACACAGGGGGTGTATGGCCGCACACAAACAAGGATGACGCATCGGACATGTTGCCCCGTCCGGCGTGTTTGGACCGATGCAAGTTGGGATTGCTTCGCCGCTCCAAATGTAGATTCTAAATTCTTGATCCTATAATTCGTTTCATTCTGATGCTTCCACACCGATGTAGTCTGTTTTGTACCAAGCGATACGGTCTTTTGGTCAATGAACGATTCATCAAGCATGCAAAACCACCAGCCAGGGCCCCAAATGCGTGGTGTGCAGCGAAAAGGTTTTCTCCAGTGCGCCGAGCACCTCCATCGCATCGATCGGAAAAACGCCACTCACGCGCAACCGGGCAATCTCGCTGCGTTTTAGAATGATGCTGGCCTTGGTATAACGATTGAGCTCCGCAACCACCTCGGTAAGCGGCTGGTCCCTGAAAATCAGTTTGCCTCGCTTCCAGGCGTTGATCCGGTGCAGGTTCGCCGGAGCGGGTTTGCTCAATGGGCCCTGCCCGGCATAGTACAGTTGCCAGCCCTCCTCGACGCGGATCGGGTCCGACCCGGCTTCGCCCGGCAGGCTGACGGCCATGGCATGCTCGCTGACGCTGACATTCACCTCTCCCGTGGCCTGTTCAAAAACCTCGAACACCGTTCCCAATGCACGCACCGAGGTACTTCCCGCTTCGACCTCAAAGGGTCGGCCGGGATCCCGGCCGACCTTGAATTCAGCCTGGCCTTTCAGCAACACGACCCGCCTTTTCCCGACGGACCAGTCGAGAGCGATCGCGGATTCGGTATTCAACAGCACGCGACTGCCGTCCGGAAGAACGACTTGTTTTTGCTCACCGGCTCCTGTCGAATAATCGCTCAATACCCAATCCGACACCGAACTCCAGGCTACAAACAAGCCGAGTACCAGGGATGTCGCAAAGGGCAGCCGCGCGTTCCATGCCCCGCGCCGGACCCGCGCGCCACTTCGAGCCTTCGGGTTTCGTCGCGGCGGCGCATGAATTCCAGGCTTATCCTCAAGGGCCCCGGCCGCGCCATCCCACAAGGCTTCGGCTTCGGCATAGGCTTTGCAGTGCGCTATGTCCTGGTGAAACCATTTATCGAAATCGCGGCGCGTCTTCGCGCCGACCGATCCCGAGCGCATCCGCACCAGCCAATCGATCGCGACATCGGCAAGCGTTTCGCCGCTCTTTTCGGGTTCCGTAGGCATGAACAGAGTATCGATAACGAGGAACGCCGCTAACGATAAACCAATGCCGTGCGGAAAGAAACCGGTTTCCCACTCAGTGAGGATCACAGCGGGCCCGGCAGTGTTTCAGGGTATTGGCGATGCGCTTGCCGATAATTCGTTCGGAAACCCCCAGGCATTCGGCGATTTGCGCGTAGGTTAGTCCTTCAATCGCGCTCAGATAAAACGCGCTGCGACTCTCTTCAGGCAGTTCATCCAAAGCCGCGCCAACCCGCTCCAGGTCTTGCCAGAGCATGGCGCGGTGCTCGGCGTTGGGGGCGTTGCAGGGAATCGAATCGACTCAATACCATCCAATGCTTCATGGTTCCGCGGAGCATGGCGGTCGCGTATGGATTTCTTGCGAAAATGGTCGACAGTCAAATTGCCGGCAATGAAAAATGCGAGTGCCCGCCGATTTTGCGTAACAGTCCGCTGCTCGCAACCCAACAGCCGCAAAAACGTTTCCGGCGCCAGGTCTTTCGCGGTGTCGGGACATTTCAAACGCCGATAAAAGAAAGCGATCAATTCATCCTTGGTTTCCGCGAAGAAATGACCGAACGGTTGCGCGTTGGGAGTCATACGAAAGGAGTGCTGTGAAAACGCTGGGTTAAAGCCGATCGCCGGCAACGCAAATACCTTAATACGCGAAATTAATGCCATAAAAAATAAACAAAATATCAATGATCTACATGAATCCGATCAGAATTAGTGAGGCAACTCACGGAAATCGCGTGATTTGACACACTTTTACGGGATACGGCCCCTGATTCATCGTATCGATGGTTCGGCAGCAACGTCTACCGGCAAGGATTGCCGGTTTCAAAATTACTGGGAGGTAATGCCTGCGAGCTTGGCGGTCGGATTCCGGCAATTCCTGCCTTAACTTCTTAAATGGGCATTTTCGGGTGCGCTGCGCGCACTCGAAAATTCGATCGGCCTGCCCAATTCCGCGTGCGGGCGGCGCACCCTGCGCTAAAAAATCTGTGTGCGGTGTTCCTGATTTTCTTTCTCAAACGTTGTGAGAAGCATAACGCTCAAAAAATTGCCGTCACGATTCATCGATCGGGGGGAACAATCATGAACCAATCAACCGTCATCGGCGGCAAACTGCGCGCCGCATTCGCCGCAATCGCGCTTGCGTGGGCTGCCCACGGCGCCGTCGCGACGGAAAGCTCGCAACCGGCCACACGCGCCTATTCAATCCCGGCCGGAACATTGGCCGAGGCATTGACCGAATTTGCCGATCAAGCCGATCTCAAACTGATCTTCGATGCCGACCTGACCCGAGGCTTCCAAGTACCGGCGCTTCGTGAAACCGTGACGGTCGAACAGGGGTTGAACAAATTACTCAAGGATTCCGGTTTGAGCTATCGCATCGCCGAGAATAACACGACGATTATCGAGCCCAAGCCTGCCGCAGTGGAAACGCAACCGCAGTCGGGGGCGACATTGCCGGTGGTGAAGGTGTCGGATGATGCGATGTATGACCCGAATGATCCCTACAACCCGGACTACAATCGCCGCAACGCTTCCACGGCGACCAAGACCAATACGCCGATCATGGAGACGCCGTTGTCGATCCAGGTAGTGCCCAAACAGGTTTTACAGGATCAGTAGGCCTATCGTATACAGGATGCGCTGAGAAACGTCAGCAACGTGCAGCAGCGCTTTTCGACCGGGGGCATTGATCGGTTCATCGTGCGCGGTTTCGATTTGGGGGAGATTCAATACCGAAACGGCGTAAGGCTTAATAACCTCAACTTCGATCTGGCCAATGTTCAACCGGTGGAAGTCTTGAAAGGCCCCGCGTCCGGGCTATACGGCCGAATAGAACCCGGCGGGCTGATCAACGTCGTCACCAAACGCCCGCAAGCGCAGCCCTATTATGCGCTGGAACAGCGCTTCGGATCTTATGATTACTATCGCACACAGGTCGATGCGACCGGGCCGGTTACGGAAGATGGGACTTTACTCTACGGCTTCGATCTGTCTTACTTGAACTCGGATTCGTTCCGGGACTTCAGTTCTAACGAGCGTATCTTCGTAGCGCCCGCCTTGACCTGGCGGCCGTCGGAAGATACCGAGTTCAATCTTTCGATGCAGTATCTCGACTACGACTTCGTTTACGACTCAGGGATACCAGCGTTCGGAAATCGCATTGCGCCGCTGCCGATCAGCCGCAATTTCGCCCAGCCCGGCCTCGGCCTTACCGATAACCGCAATAATGTTCTGCTGGATTTCAATTGGTCGCATCGCTTCAATGACAATTGGAAATTCCAGAATGCCGTCGTATGGTCCAACTCTGACTTCACCTACAATGAGATCTACGCAGTCAACAGTGCTTCGGTAATCAATAATAGGATTCCCCGTGAAGCATGGTTCGGGGACGCTGACGCTTATTTGACTACTGTCTATGCCAATCTCAATGGAAAATTCGACACCTGGGGTGTTGCCCACGATGTGCTCATCGGCGCCGATTATTATTCGTACTATTATGAGGAACTGGATAGGGTTATCAGTCCAATCGATGCCATCGATATATTTAACCCAGTTTATTCCGTCATCGATGTCGAACGACAAATTCTTTCGCAGAGCCCTAACACAAGAGGCCTTGAAGACGATGAGTGGTACGGGGTCTATTTTCAGGATCAGATGACCCTGTGGAATAAGCTCCACCTCCTGGGGGGTGGCCGATACGACTGGGCAACCGCTTCTGGCGGATTTGACGAGCTATCCAGTTTCAAAATCAATACCGTGCGCAATTCACGATTCAGCCCCCGGGTCGGCCTGGTTTATCAACCTTGGGATTGGCTCTCGCTGTACGGAAATTACATCGAGTCATTCGGATCCAACAATGGGATCTCGCAAACCGGTGAGCCCTTCCAACCGCAGACGGCAACCCAATACGAGGCTGGCATAAAAACGGAGTGGTTCGACGGACGCCTCACGTCCACTGTCGCCATCGGCGAGGCGCGCAGTCAAGGGCTTGAGGTAGATGTCGCGGGCCAGTTGAACGACGATCTTAGTCTGATCGCTACCTACGCCTATACCGACACGAAAGTTACCCTGGATTTCTCGGGACTTCAGGGCAATCGCCTGCCTTATGTGCCGTTACACTCCGGGAGCCTGTGGTTGAAGTACGATTTCCAGCAAGCGTTCGTGAAAGGCCTGAGCGTGGGTGGAGGGATTTTTCTCGCGGATAGTCGCTTCGGCGATGCCCGGAACAGCTTTTCCGATGAGGGTTATGCGCGCTTGGACTTGTATGCCGCCTACCGTTACAAGCTCGATTCGTCGGTTTTGACGGCGCAACTGAACGTGAATAATGTTACGGACACGAAATATTTCTTCTTGCGCAGCCGTGCGAACAACCAACTGGCGGAACCATTGACCGTGTTAGGATCACTCCGGCTGGAGTATTAATATGGCACCGATCGGCGAACTTGATCAAAGGCGATTGGTCGCGGTCGATTTGCTGCGCGGCATCGTGATGGTGATCATGGCCTTGGATCATACCCGTGATTTTTTCAGCAACGCGGATGTCACGCCAACCGATCTCACGAAAACTTGGCCCGCGCTGTTCATGACGCGCTGGATCACCCATTTCTGCGCGCCGGTGTTCATTTTTCTGGCCGGCTCGAGCGCTTACCTGTCCGCCGTTTACGGTTCCGGCAAACGGCAACTGAGCGGGTTTTTGTTGACGCGCGGATTGTGGATCGGTTTTCTCGGAGTCACCTTTGAAAGCCTGATTTGGTGCTTTACGCCGGATTTTTCCGAGATTTCCGGCGCGGTGCTCTGGGCTATAGGCTGGTCGATGATTGTGTTGGCCGGGCTGGTGTTTTTACCGCCGCCAGTTATTGCGGTGTTCGGCCTCGTCATGATCGGCAGCCATAATCTCTTCGACGGTTTGAAGCCACAGGAGGCCGGCGGTTTCGGCGCGGTTTGGGCCATTCTTCATGCCGGCGGCACGGTGCAAATCGGTGAAGACCGGCTATTTCATGCCTCTTATCCGCTGATTCCCTGGATCGGCGTTATGGCGGCCGGCTACGGTTTTGGACCCTTGCTGATTTTGGAAGAATACAAACGCCGAAAAACGCTGGTTGTTCTGGGCAGCGTGATGATCCTTTTGTTTATCGGGCCGCGCTGGCTGAACAGTTACGGCGATCCTGAACCCTGGATGCCGCAGGATACGCTGGTAATGACCGCGCTGTCGTTCCTCAACTGCCATAAATACCCGCCGTCGCTCTTGTATTTGCTGATGACCTTGGGACCCGCCATCACTTTGCTGCCCTGGCTCGTGCAAATGACCGGACCGTTCGGCGCGGTTTTCGCGACCTTCGGACGAACACCGATGTTCTTTTATCTGCTCCACCTGCCCTTGATTGTGTTGTCGGCATTGGCGCATGCCTTTTTGACGGGGGTTTCTTCAGCGTTGTTCGAGGGCTTTCCAAAAGCCTATGGTTATGGTTTGCCGGCCGTTTATCTGATCTGGATGGGCATAACGGCGGCTCTGTATCCGGCCTGTCGCAGGTTCGATAACTTCAAACGAGCTGGATCCCACCCTATGCTGAAATATCTTTGACGCCGCATTCCGATTTCGCTATCGATGCTCTTCAATATCAATCCATCCTTAATTTCCAAAGGCCGCAGGTTGGGGTGAGGTACGAACACCAACGTTCCCGGGCTGGGGCGAAGTTGGGGTTCCTTCGGCACCCCAACCTACCTCACTCCCAGAGATCGTAGGTCGGGTTAGCGCAGCGTAACCCGACGAATGGTTTGAATTGCGGGCAATCCATCGGTGTCGCCATGTGAATGCGATTCACTGGACTTCGTTCGGCCGGGGGGTTGTCGGGTTACGCTACACTAACCCGACCTACAACTATAACGGTATTGTCCAAGTATGCGTAGCCCGAATGAAGCCCGCGTAGGTTGGGGTGAGGAACGAACCCCAACATTTCACGCCGGCCCGGTTTTGTTGGGGTTCCTTGCGTCACCCCATATATGGACTCCTCCCGATTGGCAAGACAAATTTTGTGATTTGATTTCCAAACAGTGGTCAAGATTG
>JBGTCG010000005.1:0-7627 GCA_041748915.1 Methylococcales bacterium | reverse complement strand
TAAGTGCGCTTTCTGCTCTCGAAATGGATATGCCAATGTGGCCGCTTGGTCGTTTGTGGTCCTCCTACGCTCTTCTATCAAAGCGGCGCGGTTTTGTCCAGCAGTTTATCCGGCGGATTTATCAAAATGAGAATTGCTGCCCCTAACTCCGTTGAATTGTCATGCCGTTGCATGTATTGTACAATCATATTGTACAATACATGAGGATATAATCATGCTTACGGTTAATATCAGTGAGCTTAGATCCAACCTACTGAAATACTTAGAAAAAGCGAATGCAGGCGAGCAAATTACTGTTACAACAAACGGCCGACTGCTGGCAACGATTAACCCCCCAACAGACCAAAAAGCTGTGGCCATAAAGCAACTCAGCGAATTGGCCGCTACCGCAAAAATTCACGATGTGATCAGCCCATTAAATAGTCGATGGGACGCCCTGTCGTGATTCTCTTAGACACTTGCGCGATCATTTGGGACGCCCTCGAGCAGTCCAAAATAACAGAGCTGGCCAAATCAGCTATTGCAAAAGCTGACGAGCACAATGCGCTGATAATCTCAGACATTTCTATCTGGGAGGTATCAATGCTCATCAAACGTTCACGAATTGAAGTGGACACAACCGCAGCCAATTTTATTAACTTGTTTCTTCAGTCCCGTAATGTATCAGTGATTTCAATTTCACCGGAAATAGCAGAACTCTCGACGAATTTTGGAAACGAAATAAACAACGACCCTGCAGATAGAATAATTGCTGCAACATCAATTATTTATAACGCACAAATTATCACCGCGGATTCCAACTTACGTCAAAGCTCACTGATTGACACGATTTGGTAGGGTATAAGTTAAGCTGTCTAGCAGAACGTTTCGACAAAAGGTTTACACTCATTTCGACCAGAACAGGTAGGATGTGCTGAGGCACGAAGCGCATCACGGGATGTGCCGACGCACGACAAATCGGCACGGCCGCCCGCAGGGTGCCGGACAGGGAAGTCCGGCATGAACCGCATCGACCGCGACCGATGCGCCTCCTTCGTCGGCACATCCTACAAGTTTTGATGTTTGATTCATATGTAGTTGTTTAGCGGAACGATCTACTAGAAACCTTTTTTGCAACCGAAACGCGATTCCGGTCTATCTCAGAAACACCGTCGCCAGGAAGAAAGGTGAGCAGATTTATCGTTTCAAGCCTCACACGGTGGGCGATCCGGTTCGGCGTAGTCGCGCTTTCGCTACGACCCCGCTCCCGGAGACAACCTCCGGGGGCGCCGTGAATTTCCTGTTATAACCAGCTCAAATTAAGGCCCACCACAAAACCTCGGGTGGTGTCGGAACGGGTCGAGGAGACTGGACTAAATGCATTTGCATCAAACTTCGTTTCGAAGTTCTGCCAGCGGTAGCCTGCATAAATGCTGGCCGCCGACAATGGCATATATACAGGAAGATTCGACATTCCGTAGGTGTACGTGAAACCCAATTCGGCGACATCGTAGGTTGCGTCGGCCGCAAGTTCGCCGAAACCATCGTTAATATCGACGTTCATAAAACCATGAGCATAATTGGCATACATACCAAACCCGCTGCCAATCGGTACCGAGCCCGCGATTCCGATTGTCGGGCCTGTTACATTGATGCTGTTATTGAATGTCCCTGAAAAGGTATTCGTTCCAAAAAGATCGGTGACAGTATTTGTTACATTTTGTACGAAGTTCTGTTGTATTCGTTTATATCCACCTAATATTGCGATGTTCGGATGGATATAAATTCCCCCTGAAAAATCGTATTCATATCGGTCGGCTGAAGTCTGGATCAGAACATTGTTTTGAGTGAAACCGGAAACTTGATCAAAAAAAACCGCCGAATTACTCAGAATTGGCTCGAAACGATAATTCGTCTTGGAGAAATAGCTCCCTGTAGCAAACAGCCACTTGTAGCGAATACTTAACTGGGGGATCGGTGTTGCTTCCAAGTCCGAGGTTTTAGCATTGGGATTCGAGACGGAAAACGATCCGACTTGAAAAGCGTTCGAATCGAAAATGCCCGAATTAAAAAAGAAATCCTGCCGCCACTCATTCATCCAGACCTTAACCCCCGCTGTCACCGAAAAATCCTCCTCCCAGTTCGGATTCAAAATATCCGAATAACCGCCCCAGACCGTGTTGTCCCACGGGTCCGAGTCCGCCCAAGCCGTGCTCCCGGCGCAACCAATAATAATTGAATTTACACCGAGTACGAAGGCTCCAACTGTTCGTTTGACGTACGACATACTTCCCCCATTTTTACTATATCGGAACGGCACATCGAAATTCGGAGTAATCAATACCTAGCCCCGCCGCCATTCTCCGATGACGAACTAACAATGTGCAATAAACCAATGTTTGTGAATACCATTTGCTTGGTCCTGAAACATTATGGTCCGATGGTTTTTGGGATGTCAATAGAAACTTGTAACCATGCAGAGAACAAAAAAGCGCCTGCCCGGTGATTAATCTTACCTCTGAGCTTTTTGGGGGCGTTACGCTTTTGCAACCGGGGACGTTGTCCTGTTTTCCCCGACATCGTTCGAGAGACATTCGTGAATTGAAAGGATCACGGCGTCGAATATTCTTGATTGCCGCAAGAGCCTAGTAGTCAATCAATGTGAATTGGATGGGTTCGTCATTCCGGCAGGGAGTGCCGGAATCCAGTGGCCATGGACGGCGACGGTGTCGATCACGTCCTTGTGTCCTGGACCCCGGCAATCCGTGCCGGGGTGACCGGTTATTGTAAATTAACATGACTGACTACTAGTTCCGGCATTGCTTGCGACGTTTAAAAACGTGCGAAAGAATTCAGGGTCGCTCGAAAAGTTCGGGCCTGGTTTGCACCCCCGTTGCAGGGGATCAGGCTATCCAGTGAATAACGACATTTGTGTAAAACAATTTCGACTTGCGAATCCCTCCGCGACTGCCGAAAAGTTGCTTGTTCGGGCGCCCAGCCGGGACTACCCCGGCCGGGCAGGAATTATAATTCAAAAGGAAGGCGGCATGAAAAACCGTTGTTCCCGGAGGACGTATCGGGCGCTTTCCGTGGCCCGCGAGACCGCGCTGGATTGCCCAGCATACGCGGTTCTTCTCGACGCCAACTCCCGTTCGGCATGGGTAACGTGCCGACTCAAGCGGTCGCGGTCAGCCTCGGCAAGGTTATAGCGCGTCATGAGATCCCGCGAAACGTTCAAATGCGATTCGGATTCCGCGAACGCGCCCTGGCTCGACGCCTCTTCGCTCAGATCGAGATAGCGTTCGATCATCCCCGCAACATCGGGTCGATCTGCCGGCACGGAGGCGGTAATTTCAGCAGCGGCATTCAGGCGAAGCTTGCGCGCATTGGCGACGCGCTCTTCAATTTTCGCCAGGGTGTTGTCCGGAAGCCGGTAGTTACGCGCCACCTCGCTGCCGCGCCGTTGCAAGATCTGCGCTTTGTCGATCTCGGCTTGCCATAGCGCATCCGCGCGGTCCAGTGAGGCGGCGCCCAACGTTTCATAGCGGTCGACGACGGCGCGCAGAATTCGTTGAGCTTCCGGATGACCCGGCGAAAGATTGAGTACCTGTTGGGCATAACCCACCGCATTATTGCCCGAGGGGACGGTCAGGCGGTTTTCCTTCAAGGCTGCTTTGGCTTTTGCGACCAGTGCTTCAATCCGAGCCGGAGAGACCGGTTGATCGAAGTCGCTGGCCGCGTACCCGGGTATCCCGCCGCAGAACCAGAGGCAAAGCGATGCCTGCAAAAGCCTTTTCGGCGTTTTCAAATGGGTCAATCGATTCATAGCGGGTTCCTCATGATAACGGGTGTCTTGATCAGTACGTTGCTTCACCTAGGACTCAAATTACGTCGTTCCGGCAGAGCCTGCTCCGGCGTGGATTGCCGGTACCCAGGGAATACCTGCAAACAACATTCCTCTAATCCAGCTACCGGCAATCCACGCCGGTACGAAGTTGTTGCTGAATCATCTTTAATAATCAGAACGAACTAAAACAGTATAACGTATCTTACCACTTTCAAAAAGACGGTGGCATAAACGTGCTCTTTTTTTTCGGTTCCGGCGGAGGCTGATCCACTTCAGGCGGCTCGGGTTGCTTTCTTGCCATTTCCGCCTGCTTCTTCGCCATCGCCTCCAATTGCGCGGTTTTCATGCGCGCCGAAAACCGGTAATATTCGGTGTCCGGTAACCCATATCGTTTGATCAGACTCTCCGCTGAACGTTCGTGTTTTTCTGCCGTGCTCATATCGCCGCCCGCCAACGCTACCTCGCCCAGCGCAATCAACCTGCCTACGATCTCTTTTAATATGCCGGTCGCCTTTTGGTTCCCGGGATCCAGTTTTAACGTTTGGCCCGCGTAATCGGATGCACTCTGGCCATTCGGGGTAATCAGCCGATTGGCATCCAGGGCCTGGCCGGCTTTCTTGACCAGGCTCTCGATTTCTCTCTTGCGAGGCTCTTCTTTCCTCCGGGCTTCGTCTTGAAGACGAGCCTCCTCTTGCCGGCGCGCCTGTTCTTTAAGCCGGGCGTCTTCTGTCCTGCGGGCTTCCTTTTGCAGGCGAGCGTCCTCTTGCCGGCGAGCGGTCTCCTTCAACCGGGCTTCGTCTTGCAGACGGGCTTCTTCTTTCCGCCGAGCCTCCTCCTGGCGCCGGGCCTGCTCTTTGAGTTGAGCTTCCTCGTTCCGGCGTGCTTCCTTCAATTGGGCTTCCTCTTCCCGGCGGGTCTCTTCGATTTTTTTTTGTTGGACAATCCGCCCGGCCAGAGGTTCGAGTCCCGCATTGGTCAGGTTATGCTCGGTTGCAATTTGTTCCGCGGCCCGTCTTTGACGCTCCGCCAGCACGATATCGCCCTCCGACAATGCATCGCCCGCGGATTGAATGAATTGATCGAGAATATCATCCAAAACGCGCTTGGCATCGCGATTGTCCGCGTCGAGCTTCAGGATCTCGGCCGCGTATTCGGCCGCATTGTCACGTACTGGAGTGATTAGCCGATTCGACTTCAATGCAGCGCTTGCTTTCGCCACCAGGGCCTTGATTTTTTCTTCGCGGACCAGGGCTTGCGCGTTCCGCTGTTGTTCGGCCAAACGGGCTTCTTCGGTTATCCGGCGCTCGATTTCGGCCAGACGCTGTTCTTCCTCGTCTAGACGCTGTTCTTCCTCGTCGATTTTGTTCGATAAGCTCTGGACCTTTGCATCCGGCAGTTGATGCTTTTTCGCCAGGGCCAGGGCTTTATTTCGAAAAGCTTTGGCTTCCTCGATATTACCGTTCCGGAGATTTTCTTGCGCCCGGGCCCGGCCCATTTCCAGAATATTCGCAACCACCTCGCGGGCCTCCATACGGTTGGAGTCGATTTGCAAGATCTTTTCGGCATACGCGAGCGCGCTGTTTTCGTCAGGTTGGACGAAGTTGCCGGCCGCGGCTGCGGATTCCGCCTGCTCCATCAACGCCGCAATCTGCGCGGCCCGTTCCTCGTCAATTTTCCGTTGCCGCTCGAGTTCCGCCAAACGATTCTGTTCGGCGTTGACAGCCCTGGTCAATTCAGCCAGTTTGTCATCGCCGAGGCGATGTTCCGCGACCAATCGGCTCGCCTCGAGAAGATAGGTTTGCGCTTTCGCTATGTCGCCTTGTTCAAGTGAATCATAGGAAAGTTTCAAAACCCGGTTCAGGATCTGCTCGATGAACCGAAGCGCATCCGGCTGGTCCGGTGAGAGGTTGAAAATCTGAACTAAATACCCTTCCGCATTGTCTTTGTCCGGCGCAATAAATCGATCTTGCGCCATCGCGTTTTCGGTCTTGTTCAACAGCAATTCGATTTGCGCCTTTTCTTCCGGAGTCAGCGGGCGCGGCTTGAATGCCCAGTAACTCGAAACCACGACTACGCAAACGCCAAGAATGAAAAGCAGCGGTCGCAATCGTCTCCGAATGACTTGCAACACGCTGTGTACCCCTGCGGAAACAGAGCCGGTGACATAGCCCGCCGTTTTCCGGGCAACAAGTACCAGAATGCGGAATCGATTCCTGACGGATTGGACCAGAGTTTGGTAGCCGGAGCGCCACCGGGGTAACAATATTCGTTGTGTTTTCCTCCCGGACTCCTGGTCCCTCTGGACTATCCTGGTCGCCTGGTCGTCCATTTCTTGATGTCTAAACGGCGAAGAATTATTTCCCGGGATACGTTCAACTGCTTCGGGCCGAGCGGGCTTTCGCAAGTTTCGCGAAGCGGATCCCGTATCAGGGCGAGAGAACGAGGGCCGTTCCCCGGAGCCCGGGGAGTAGTCAGGAGGTCTGACAAATCGCCCTTCAAACGTGAACGGGATAGTCGGGATGAATTCCTCAAGCGCATTCAGAAAATCGCAAACAGCCTGGACTCTATCGTCGGGGTCCTTCGCCAGAGTTTGCCTGACGACTGATTCGATCGGCTCGGGGAGATCCGGAATAAAAACCGACAACGGCGGGGCGGGCTGCTCGATATGGGCTTTCATTAAGGCGTAATCGCCCATTTCGCGGAACGGAATATGTCCGGCCAATAACTCGAAGAGCACGATACCCAGCGAGTAAATATCCGACCGCGTATCAATTTCCTTGCCTTGGATCTGTTCCGGGGACATGTATTTCATGGTGCCCATCGTCTGGCCCGGACGCGTGAGGTGAGCAGACCCGAGCAGACGCGCGATTCCAAAGTCGAGGACCTTGATCTCGTTGCGGTCACTCAGCATGATGTTCGAGGGTTTGATATCGCGATGGACGATGTTTTTCTGATGCGCGTGATCAATGCCCTTCAACACCATGCTGAAGTAGGAGAGCACATATTGCCACGGCATGCCTTTCTTGTGGGCTGCGATCACCCGGTCCAGCGTTTGGCCGATCGCAAACTCCATGACCATGAAAAAGGTGTCATCGTAGGGCACGAAATTGTAGAGGGTGGCGATATTGGAATGATTCAATCTTGCCAGCGCGATTGCCTCCTTGCGAAAACGCTCGACAATGTGGCTTTGCCGGGCATACTCCGCGCGCATGAATTTAAGCGCGACCTCGCGTTCCAGCATCAGATCGATCGCCTTGTAAACTTCCCCCATGCCGCCTTCCCCGATCTTCTCGAGAAGTTTGTAGTTACCGATAATTATCTCGTCAACCATCGAGGTCATTTCTCTACGCGTTGCTGGCTGATCTGGCAACCAAAAAATTTGTCGGGCGCCTTCGGTCGCGGGTGATTCTCAATAAACCCTGTAAAGAAATAGCGGTGGCTCGCGGTCTGTCGGGCTGATTTTCTTAAACGGCTCATGGGACCGAGGAAGCCCTGAGACTGCTTGGCTGCTTCTCACCTGGGAAATTAATAGAACCCTGCGGAACGGAGAATAGATAGTTTATGTGTTTCCTGAATCCCTGTCGACAAACTCCGGGCCCGCTTCCAGCCAAGCCGGCGATCGTTGATCCGCAGTCGATGGACGCGATTACGTTTCCTTTTTCGAGAGTCCTAACTAAATATAGATATTTGATGCGTTATTTGCTATGATTAGTTTCTAACGATTGCAAGGGGGTGGTATGGAGACAATATCCTGCAAGCATTGCGGCGCGAGCGAATACGTTAAGAATGGCATGGTGTATG
>JBGTCG010000004.1:0-13489 GCA_041748915.1 Methylococcales bacterium | reverse complement strand
TTCTCATTTTGGCGATATTGGTAGGTCGGGTTAGGCGCGCATCCAATAAACTGGACTTTTTATCGCTGGGCTTGACGCGCGCCGTAACCCGACACGACGAGGGTTGGTTTGAAGTCTGTGTCGGGTTACGGCGCGCGGTTTTTGCAAGAGTTTGGACAAGGTTAATGTGGAGCGCGCCTAACCCGACCTACGCTTGGACGCACGTTTCTGTTCAAAATGAGAATTGCTGGGGATGGATGGGAAAATAGGCTTTCAGAGTGTTGGAAGGGCGCAATTTAGCCAGGATTTGGAAGCATTGTGGCAGTTTGGCGGAAGGCAATGGCCAAGTAGGAGAGCCGGTTGCGGGCTGAACCGGTGAAGGCAGGTAGTGATGTCGAATCAAGCGGGTTCGAAGAGATCGAAGTTTCGCGCCGGTGCGCGCGGTGGGTGAGCTGCGATTGAGCAGCGAACGACAAGCCAGGAAGGTTTGGCTGGACAGCCAGCGAAGCAGGGACAGCGTAGCGCAGATGGCGGCTGGGCAAACCGAGAGGGTCCAGGGTCTTGGCGATTACTTGTCGGTTCGTCGATGGCGGCGATGATTTTCAGTTGACCGCCACAGGGCAAGGACCGTATTCGAGATCGAACTCGAACACCCGTCTACGAAAGCCATTCCTCGCTTTCGCCGGTTGGCCCGGCGTTCGCCGTTCAAAACCCGCTCCCGGCGGTTTGGTCAGCAACCGCGCCCAGCTGATTCGGACGGGAGCCGATGGACCGGGCTCATTGTCTGGTACAGCCGAGAGGTTCTGATCGTTTTTCGGGTCGCGCGGAAGGATCTCGGAACGCAGTTTGGCATTGGGGTGAGGCAAGACCGAAGTGACTTAACGCCACTTCGCAACTTGCCGAACGACCGGACAGGGTGAGTTGCGACCAAGTAACGACCGCCAAATCAGGATGGATTGGCTGGACTTCAAGCGGAGCAGGGATCGCGCAGCGCTGAAGTCCGGACTGGGGTAAGTTTCTACCCCAAACGCCGCGCCAGGGATGGCTTCACAATCGCTTGTTGTCCAACCAGTGCGTCCTGTACGGGCGTTCGCGCCTCCTAACCCGGCGCCGCTCACTCGGGTGGCCAGCATGCACAAGCTACGGAAAACCACAAACTTAGAACCCAGGATCATTCAAATTTGCGCTCCTTTCCTGACGCGTTCGTAAAACTCTTCCATCACGAAAATAAAGGAGCTTTGTTTGTCCCAGAACGCTGGATAGTCGCCGCCTTTTTTGATTAAAACGGCCGCAATCCTATTTGGATTGGCGGCTTCGATTTCCTTGGGCAGGGGCTTTTCGCCTGTCCAGAATGCTTTCGGGTCGATCGTGTCGGGAACCTTGGCCGCTTTTGGGCGGGTATAATAAGAATCGGTCGCAGAGGGCAGATCGCTTTGATCGCCAAGTGTTGTGGCCAGTATTTGGCCCAACGCGGATTTGGCGAGGGCTTCTTGAAGTTTTTGTCGCGATAAGCCCCGAAGTTCGAATAATAAAAACGGGTCGCGATCCAATTGGGAGGCCAATCGATAACAAAGTCCCGCGACATGTTTGCACGGAACTTCGTAATCCGGACACGAACACCTGACATCGAAATCCCGGCTGTTTTCGGGCAAAAGTTGAACCTTCGATTGCACAAAGGCTTTTTCGATCGTTTCGGGCATCTCGTTGGTCATGAGTTTTGCGATCAATCCGGCTCGGCTGCTCATTATTTTGATCAGATTGTTCCAATGCGTTGCGGAAATCGCTTTTAATTGCATCGATGTTCGATAGGTCGGTTCTTGATAGACCCCGAAATAAGGATTCACATTGCCCCGGACTTCGGCCTTGACTAGACCACCAATGATTTGCCACTTTTTGATCCGGTCATTGCCCGCATAGGAACGGCCACGTTGCAAACGGCCCGCGCCGGTGAAGCTTTCCAATGCTTCTATGAAGCGTTGTCCCCACCAGGTTTTAGTGAAACGGTTCATCGAGCTTAGTCCACCACATTTTGTTTATTCAACTTGATCAGTTGCTTGAATGTATCGTTATCCAGTCGCGTGAGCCAGCTTTCATCATTTCCGACGATGCTTTGGGCGATGGTCTTTTTGTCTTCGATCATCTTGTCGATGCGCTCTTCGATTGTGCCGAGCGTGACAAACTTATGCACGAACACATTTTTCTGCTGGCCAATGCGGAAAGCTCGATCGGTCGCCTGATCTTCGACCGCGGGATTCCACCAGCGGTCGAAATGAAATACATGATTCCCTTTGGTCAGGGTGATCCCGACCCCGCCCGCTTTGACCGACAGAATGAAGATCGAAGCTTCGGTATCCGGTGACTGGAATTCGGCGATCATTCTTTCTCGTTTGGAACGGCTGGTACCGCCGTGTAAATAATAACTGTTCCAGCGATGCACGCGCTTTAGCAAGTTTGTCAGATTCTCGCCGATCTCGGTAAATTGGGTGAAAACCAGCACGCTATCACCTTCCGAGATCACTTCTTCGAGCATTTCGATCACGCGTTCCAATTTGTGCGAGCGCTTCGGCGTGAAGGCGCTGCCGTCTTGCAGAAATTGCATCGGATGGTTGCAGATCTGCTTTAATTTCATGAGCGTTGACAGCATCAATCCCTGCCGTTCGATGCCTTCGGAAGCGTCGAGTCGTTTCGCGACATCATCGACCACGGCTTCATACAGCGAAGCCTGCTCTTTGGTCAGGTTGCAGTATTGTTTATTTTCGACCTTGTCCGGCAGATCCCGAATGATATTTCGATCGGTTTTCAAGCGCCGCAGAATAAAAGGTTCGACCAGCTTTTTCAAGGTGATCGATGGCAGCGGTGCATGATCGCGCTGGATCGGGATTTCGAAATTTTTGCGGAATTGGCTTGGATTGCCGAGGTAACCCGGATTCAGAAAATTGAAGATCGACCACAGATCCAGCAAGCGGTTTTCGACCGGGGTTCCGGTCAGCGCGAGGCGGTGTTTGGCCTTCAGGCGCAAGATCGCGCGGGTCTGATCCGCTTTGGGATTTTTGATGTTTTGCGCTTCATCCAAAACAATCCGCTGCCATTCGATCAGGTTGAACAATTTGGCGTCCATGCGGATCAGCGGATAAGACGTAATGACCATGTCCTGGGCCGAACAATGTTGTTGGAAAGCTTCCGGATCTTGTTCGCGGCCGCTGCCGTGATGGATCAGGCTGTTCAAATACGGCGCAAAGCGTTCGATTTCCTTTTGCCAATTGCCGATTACCGAGGTCGGCGCAATCAGCAAGGTTGGCGTGTCGCTCTTGCCCTCCGATTTTTCGACCGATAAGCGCGCGATCACCTGCACGGTCTTTCCGAGACCCATATCGTCGGCCAGACATCCGTTCAGACCCAGATTTTCGAGAAAGAGCAACCAGGAAACTCCGCGTTTTTGATAGTCCCGAAGTTCGGCTCTAAGTTGTTTCGGGTTTTCCACGACTTCCATACGGCTCGGGTCGTTGAGTTTCGAGAGCATGCCATTCAAACTGTCCTCGGGGTCGACCTCGAAGGTATCGTTTTCCTCGGCAAGTTTTTTGACCAGATCCGCTATGGAAATTCTGCCGCCTTCTTCGCCATGCTCTTGCCAGAAGGTCAGCATCGCTTGCATTTTGTCGCGGTCCAACTCCATCCATTGACCCCGAAAATGAACCAAAGAGGTCTTGGCTTCGACGAGTTGGCTCCACTCTTCGCGGTTGATCGGTTCGTTGCCGATCGAAAGTTCGTATCGATAATCGAGCAAGGCTTGAATACTGAGTCCGGCCGTGCCCGGTCCCTGAACAGTACCACGTGAGCCGCCTGCCGAACGCAAGCGGATCTTTGCGCGGCGGCGGCCTTGCGGAGTCCACCACGCCGGGACGATCACTCGAAAGCCGGCATCTTCGAGGATCCATGCGCTTTCTTTCAGAAAATCGAAGGCTTCATTCAATGTCAATGGCAGCCCCGTCGGCTGCTCGCATTCCAATCCGGACCAAAGACTCGGATAGCTTCGCGCTGCAGATCCGAATAACAGCAACAAATGCTTTTCAAAATCGGGCCCAAGTTGATTTTCGATACGGCTGCGTTCGGTGTGGTTCATCCGCCAATAATCGGCCAGGTCCACTTTATACGAAAGGTCCTTGCGCGAGGTGACTTGAAACTGCAAGCTCCAGGAGTCCGCGTGATCCGGTGTGGCTTCATTGAGTTGGAAGCACAAATGAAACCCGGCTTCATCCTGTTTTCCCGTGAGCTTTTGCCGCCACCCATGCCATTGTCGCACGGCTTCCAGACCGCTACCGCTGGAAGGCTTGATTCCGCTTTCCGAACAGAAGACTTCGAGTGCGCTATCCTTGACCTGTTTGATAAAGGATGCCGGCAGCTTTTTGTTTAGCGCGCGCAACGATTCACCGATCAGTACTTCGCCACAATGGCGCAGCAGACTTTCCTTGTCGAAACCATTCGCGCATGCAGGCGGAATCCAGCCGACCGCGTCGCGGATCAGTTTTTCATAGCGTTCCGACTGGATCTGCCAGGCTGGATAAAATTCGTAGCGCTTTGGTTGGGCGCGGCTTTTCGTATCCCGATACAGCAGGACCGGAATGTACTGATCTTTCAGAATGACCTGCCGAAGTGACTGTGTGAAATAGGACCAGAACAGAAAATCCCGGCCCAGTACGATTTCGTCTGATTGATAGGAGGCCAAAAAATGGATCTCCCGGACTGATCGAATTGGCGCATCCAAGGGATAACTGTCGATCTGCCAGGACGCGAGGTTCCCTGGTTCGCCTGCGTCCTCATCCGCGCTTCGCGACAGCAATTCCAGTGACGGCAGCGGTTTTTCGTTCAGAGCCGGCAAAAAAATGGACTGCCGGACCATCGATTCGGCGAGCTTGCGGTTGAAGCCATCCGCTTTGATCGAGAAGTTGATTTGCAGAAATTCCGCGAGCGCTTCCTTTCGTAAATGACTTGGATGCAAGCCCGGGCTTTTCCGGCCCGGAACCGGATCCGTTTCCACCCACAGGTAAAATTTTCCGGGTTGAACAAAGTCCTCTGTTTGCGTGGGAATCCAATGGATATGTAATACGTTCATATCGGTCGCAAAGGCGGATTAATTGGGCAAGTTGAACTAAACAATGCGAATCGCAGCGGAATCTCTTGCAGCTGGGAAATCGTTCCTACTGTAGGATTCGTTTCAAAGCTGTACCGGGTAGGGGTCAAAACGGCAGTGCTTTCAATCTTTGGCGAAAATCTTCTTCCGCAGGGAAACGGGAAATGGAAAACCAATGTATGGCTGTATCCGCGATGATTTCGAATTCAACTCTCGTCCGGTCAACAGCATTCGGCCTGATGCCTGCCTATGATACTAAAAAGTTACACCCAGGGTGCGAATGGTGACGAAGCTAACCCGTGCGACCATTCTCCAATCGGGCGCGAGCGCGACACCGTATGACTCGATGAACTGCGCGCGACCTTGAAGGCGGAAGGCGTTTTGTTCGCTTCGAACCCGTGCGGCCAGAACGAAGAGGGATCGAGCCGGGAGCATTATGGAGCTTTCCACAACCTTGAAACCTGGCGCGGTTTCCTTTCATCGACGGGTTTCCTGAAACTCGAACACTATTATCGGCCTGCCGGCCTGCCACGGGAACAACAACTCTGGTTGGCCACTGTGTGGCGCACCGACATCCGCGGCAATGGTAGGCCCGGAACGCCGTCCCTCAACCGGTTGCGCGGATGGTGCCGGCCGCCGCCGAATCGAGCATTAGACCCGATTTCCCGCCGTTCAGAAGCCACGTCATTGATCGCTGCTTTCGCTTGGAGTACTGGCTGCGAGGGTGGCCAGGCGGCGATCCAGCCATTCGTCAATGCGGCGCAGAACCTTTCTCCGAAGCGGAGGCGATGCGAATAGATGTTCGTGAAAATTTTGATTGCGCAGGCGCCAGGATTCGTTGGCGGGGTGATTGCCGGAAGTTGCGCGCAGAAAGTTCTCATTGCCCCAGGCTGGGGTGATTGGATCGTGATCGGAGTAGATCAACAAATAGGGGATACCGAAACCGGCCATAGCATACCGGAAATGCACGATTTCTTTCTCCACCGCTTTTGCATAGCGAAGCAACGTGCGGCGGATGATATAACCATCGATCCGGTGGCGTTGCCTTTCTTCTTCCCAATCGGACAGAAAATCCGGCACCCAATCCGGGGTGACCGGCGTAACCAGGCTCCGGATTCCAGGCCACGACAAGGCTTCGAACAGACCACGCAGCAGCAGGGCACAGGGGACGGCTGCTGCTCGGCTGGAGAGCCGCGTCCACCAAGGACTCTCCGGCGCATGCAGAGAAGCGGATTCGGCCGCAAAGGACAGATTGATCGCCGGATTTTGCAGCCACCCACGCCAGCCCGGAATGTCGGGAACAGCGAACGCCGGACCCAAGAGCACGATTCCGCCGATACGCGTTTGCAGCGTTTGATCCGCGCAATTCGACAATAAATAAGACGCCGCAATTAGCGAACCCAGGCTGTGGGATATGATAAAAACCGCACGATCCGGACAACGATCGAGCATTAATCGAAGCGCCAAGTCCAGATCATGGCGCAGCGGAGTCAGATCGCGAAGATCCGCCTGGGCAATATAGGCCTGACTTACATCAGCTTCGGAGACGCCGTGCGCAAGGTTTGTATTGGCCGCCGCGATCACCGGATTGGAAAGACCATGCGCAAACAGGTCAAATCCCGCGACCTGGTAGGAAGACGCAAAATACTCGGCGATTTCCCGGTAACGACCGATATATTCGTTCATCCCGTGAACCAGCAGCAAACAAGCGCGGGGTTCAACCGGGAAAAGCGGTTCGAGAAACCGTACTATCAACGGGGTAGGACGGTTTTCCGCGCCTTCCAAAATCACTTCCTCGCCCCAGCTCGGGTAGGAATTCGAAACTTTTTGTTCATGGGCGCAGCCGCCGAGCAGGAACGTATCGATCATCAACAAGCAGGCAAACGTTTTTTCAGGCATTGGACTTGCCGTCAAAGCGGGGCTGGCACGACTCAGTCCCGGTCTGATGCAACGAGTTTTCGTTCGACCAATCAAGGGAAACGCGCAAACCGCATTGCGCCCGGCATAATGGTTCGGTGAATCCGGCCTCCTTCAGGCGTTTGGCGAACTTCAGGGTATCAAAGGCAATGGCGGTCATACGCTCGTAAATACTCACGGGAAGTTTTTCCGAGAATACCGAAATCCATACCTTGCGTCAAAGCCCGGTACTGGGAATCCCGACCGGCAGGCCGCGAGTCCCGTCCATCATCGATTTAAGGATGCGTAAGCCAGCGACTCAACGACGGTTGTTTGTCTCCAGCTCACCAACTTGGGTCTATACTGATACAAATTCATCATCTAGAAAAGCTGTTCTTTTTCTTAAAATTTCAAGATCAACGAGGTACGATCCGATTGGAGATCTATTTGTGAGCGAGGCATCCGCTGCATCCAATATTCCATTCCGTGCGGAATCGAACCGCCAAAATCCGCACGGTATAGAGGAATGGGTTGAATGGTTGTCGCGACAAAAGATGCCGATCTTCTCCCATACGGCGCGAAAAATCCACGCTTCGATGGACAACAAACAGGTTGGGGCGCAGGAGCTGTCGAGGATCATTCTTCAGGACCCCTCTCTGACCGCACGGATCCTTAAACTCAGCAACAGCCCTTATTACAATCCCACGGGCGTGAAAATTCATACGATCTCGCGCAGCATCGTTATCTTAGGGTACCAGACGATTCGTGAGATCACCCTGGCCTGTTCCTTTGTCGAGACTTTCGTCTCAATCAGCGGTAAACCACAAGTCAATCAGAAAATCGCGCATGCGCTGCATGCGGCGATTCAGGCGAAAAGCTTCGCGATTCTGATTAATGATCCCTGCCCGGAAGAAGTTTTCATTGCGGCGCTTCTTAAGGACCTGGGCCAGATTTCATTTGCTTGTTTCGACAAGGAGCTTCTCCCGCGAATTGCGGCGTTGAGCATGGAAGAGCAGATATCCACTGAAGCCGCGGAAATGGAAGTCCTCGGTTTCACACTGAATGAGCTTGGTTCCTCACTGAGCAAATACTGGAACTTGAATAGTCTTCTGCAACAATATCCGAGTTCCGGCGCAAAGGATATCAAACGCCTTGAATTGGTTCAATTGAGTCACGAGATCGTGCACAGCATGGAAGCCGATTGTTCCACGGACGACGTCAATCAACCCCTCTCGCGGCTGGCCAGGCGCCTCCAAAAAAAACTCTCGTCTCTGCAATCGATCGTCCGCGAAAATCGAGAAAAATTTTTCAAGATGTCGATTCAATTCGGAGTCCTGGACTTGCGGAAGCCGAATTCGAAACCGGGCAAGGATAATTCACCAGCCCCGACGTCGGAACGTGTCTGGAGCAACCTGGAGGACGCCAGACTGCAACTGAAAATTTTGCAAGATATCAGCAACCTGCTGACTGGAACCGTCAATTTTGATTTGAATCTGATTTTTGAAATGGTTATGGAAGGGATCTACCGGGTCGCGGGTATGGATCGTACATTATTGGCTGTTCTGACCCCGGATCGGCGCGAACTAAAGGAAAAATCGACGCTCGGTTGGCCGATCGACGGGCAGAGCCCCCCGATCCGGGTTTCGGTTTGCGATCAGAAGAATCTGTTCTCTCACGCAATTCAGCAACCGGAGCCGTTATGGGCAAGACCCTATCGGGATAGTACGATTGCGGCTTTCTATTCCCGGCAATTTACCGAACAAATCGGCAATACAGAATGCTTTATCGCCCGCCTTGCGGTCAATAATAAGGCGATTGGATTGCTCTATGCTGATAGAACTCATAATAAAATTCCTTTAACTCAGCGTAGTTTCGAAAGCTTTTCCTTGTTCGCGCGGCAGGCGAATATAGCCTTGGCTCTCTCTCAATCGGCGTCCAGATAAATACGGCGTGGAAATCACTGATGATTAATCTAATATTTACTTACTGAATCGAATAAACCCAAATTAAATCCTCTCTAACCTCCGGAATGGTCACAGTCGCGAACAAAATTCATCTGCAGGGCCTCGCAAAAAGTTTGGTTCAAGTAGGCCTACTGAACGAATTGGATGCTCAAACGTATATCGAAGAAGCACGGAAAAAGAAAATCCACTTCACGACTTTTCTGGTCGCCAACCATATCTTGGGCAGCCTGGAAATCGCGAGTCATGCTTCCAAAGAATTTGGTGTCCCGCTATTTGACCTTGACGTGCTGGATACGAACCTTTCCCCGGTAAAACTGGTCAGTGAAAAGCTGATTACGCAACATCATGCGTTGCCGCTGTTCAAAAGGGGTAATCGTCTGTTCATCGGTTTGGCCGATCCGACCAATGTCCAGGCGCTGGATGAGATCAAGTTCCATACCAGGACCAGTACGGAAACCATTCTGGTCGAAGAATCCAAACTTGCCAAAGCCATCGAAAAAGCGCTGGAAGCGAACGATAAATCGATGGCCGCGCTCTTGGATGAAGACCTTGACAACTTGCAGATTTCAGGGGGCGACGACAGCGGATCTCCTGATGAATCAGACACCGATGTCGAGGATGCGCCGATTGTCCGCTTCGTCAATAAGATTCTGCTGGATTCAGTCAAAAAGGGAACCTCCGATATCCATCTCGAACCCTACGAGAAATTTTTTCGGATCCGTTTCAGAAACGATGGCATACTTCACGAAGTTGCAAGCCCTCCGGCCAATCTGGCCACCCGGATTATTTCCCGTATCAAGGTTATGTCCAGAATGGATATCGCCGAACGCAGAATTCCACAGGACGGCCGAATCAAGATGGCATTGTCGCGAACCCGGGCGATCGACTTCCGCGTCAATTCTTGTCCAACCCTGTTTGGGGAAAAAATCGTAATGCGTATTCTCGATCCGACCAGCGCCAAGATCGGCATCGAACAATTGGGCTTCGAAGAAAAACAACAGAAGCTTTTCCTCGAAGCGATTCAAAAACCCTACGGAATGATTCTGGTTACCGGTCCGACTGGAAGCGGCAAAACCGTATCGCTGTACACGGGACTAAATATCCTGAACACGGGCGACCGCAATATTTCAACCGCGGAGGATCCGGTGGAAATCACCGTGCCCGGAATTAACCAGGTGAACATGAACCCCAAGGCCGGTATGACTTTCCCGGTTGCATTACGCGCCTTTCTGCGTCAGGACCCCGACATCATCATGGTCGGCGAAATACGCGATTTGGAAACCGCCGAAATCGCGGTGAAGGCGGCGCAAACCGGGCACTTGGTGCTCTCTACGCTGCACACCAATGATGCACCACAAACATTGAACAGACTCGTCCAGATGGGGGTCCCGGCATACAACATCGCGTCGTCCATTCTGCTGATCATGGCACAACGCCTGGCCCGGCGGCTATGCGAACACTGTAAAGCGGAAGTTCATTTACCAAATGAGATATTATTGGAGGCGGGGTTCAAGGAAGCCGAAGTCGCCGCCCTGACAATCTATGAAGCCGTCGGATGCGACCACTGCGTTAACGGCTATAAAGGACGCGTCGGCATCTATCAAGTGATGCCTATCACAGAACAGATCAACCGGGTTATCCTCGAAGGTGGCAACGCACTACAATTATCCGCACAGGCAAAACGGGAGGGGGTCAATGACCTGCGTGAATCCGGCCTAAACAAGGTACGTTTAGGCGTTACCAGTTTGGAAGAAATCGATCGAGTAACAAGAGATTAACAAATATGGCACAAGAAGCAACCATCTTCATCTGGGAAGGAACCGACCGCAACGGTGCTCGAAGTAAAGGCGAACTGTCATCGCGCAGTGAATCGACCGTCCGCGCGGAACTGAGGCGGCAGGGTATCAAGCCCATCAAGATCAAGAAAAAGCCAAAGAAGTTGTTTTCCATCGGAAAAAAGAAAATCGTACCAAAAGATATTTCCATCTTCAGCCGGCAGTTGGCGACCATGATGTCGGCGGGTGTCCCGCTGGTCCAGGCATTCGATATTGTCGGGCGGGGCCATGAGAACCTCGGAATGCAGGAACTCGTGCTCGGTATTAAAGGCGATATCGAAGGCGGCGATACCCTGGCGGAAGCGTTGGGAAAACATCCTTTGTATTTCGATGAACTTTTTTGCAATCTGGTTCATGCAGGCGAACAAGCAGGCGTGCTGGAAACATTGCTGCACAAGATCGCGCAGTACAAGGAGAAAACTGAATCGCTGAAAGGAAAGATCAAGAAAGCCTTAACCTATCCGACCGCAGTCCTCGTTGTTGCCTGTATCGTTACCACGATCCTGCTGATTTTTGTCGTGCCGACGTTCGAGGAACTGTTTCAAGGTTTCGGCGCGGATTTGCCGGCGTTCACCAAAATGGTCATTGGTCTTTCCAGGTTTCTTCAGGAAAGCTGGTACATCATCCTCGGAGTCCTCGTGGCGATCTTTTTCGGTTTTCGCGAGGCGATCCGGCGTTCCCGCAAATTCAATCATTTTCTGCATAAGGTACTACTAAAGATCCCGGCGATCGGCGCGATTGTCCATAAAGCTTCCATCGCCCGCTTCGCAAGAACACTGTCAACCATGTCGGCCGCTGGCGTGCCTCTGGTCGAAGCGTTGAGCTCGGTTGCCGGCGCGACCGGCAATATCGTTTACGGTGAATCGGTCATGAAAATGCGCGAGGACGTCGCAACCGGGCAGCAGTTGCAGCAATCCATGCGCCAGGCCAACCTGTTTCCGAATATGGTAATCCAAATGGTCGCGATCGGAGAAGAATCGGGGTCCTTGGACAGCATGCTGGAAAAGGTTGCCGACTTTTTCGAGGAAGAAGTCGACAATGCTGTCGATAACATGAGCAGCTTGCTGGAACCGATGATCATGGCCTTTCTCGGTGTCGTGGTGGGTGGACTGGTCGTCGCGATGTACCTGCCAATTTTCAAGCTGGGAGCAGTTGTCTGACGGCGAGACACGAATAATATCCGCCTGCACTTCGGGGCGCCTTACCGCGATAAACCCATTATGCCGGGTGCATGCAACGCGGCTGGCGCCGGAATGATTTACTTTAGGTTTACAGGCGCGAAGAAAACCTGTAAGCGTACCCTCGCCTCTTTAATTCATTATGCTTACCACGGTCGCGCAACAAAACCGGGCGAACTCTGGATGGTGTCAATAAAGGCATGACCTTACTACAACTCCTGGAAACCGACACCACAATGTTGATCGTCGCGGCCATTCTCCTGGGTTTGACGGTCGGCAGCTTCCTGAATGTGGTCGTCTATCGTCTTCCGATTATGATGGAACACAGTTGGCGCCAGGAATCGACTGAATACCTGGGGCTCGCGACCGAACCGGCAACAAAACAGCAATCCTTTAACTTGCTGCAGCCGCAGTCCCGCTGCCCGAACTGCGCGTCGTCGGTTCGCCCCTGGCAAAATATTCCGATCATCAGTTATTTGATTCTGGGTGGAAAATGCGCGAACTGCAAGACGTCGATTTCGCTGCGCTATCCGGCCGTCGAGGCACTGACGGCGATATTTTCCGCGCTGGTTGTCTGGCATTTCGGATTCACGGCTCAGGCCGGGGCGGCGCTGGTTTTAACCTGGGGTCTGATCGGCTTGAGCTTAATCGATATCGATCATCAGATACTACCCGATTCAATTACACTTCCGCTATTGTGGATCGGGATGGGCCTCAGCGTTCCGGAGGTCTTCACCGATAGTCATTCCGCGATTATCGGCGCTATTTCCGGTTACTCAAGTCTGTGGATCGTGTTTCAAGTTTTTAGAATCCTGACCGGCAAGGACGGAATGGGGTTTGGGGATTTCAAGCTATTGGCGATGCTGGGCGCCTGGATGGGATGGCAATATTTGCCCGTGATCATCCTGTTTTCTTCCCTGGCCGGCGCGTTGGCCGGCAGCATGATGATCCTGTTCGGACGGCATAGCCGCGCAGCGCCAATTCCCTTTGGGCCCTACCTGTCGGCTGCGGGCTGGACCGCATTGCTTTGGGGAGAGGATATCCTGCATCGTTATACTGAACTTGCCGGTTGACTCTTATTCTGCAGTCGGGTATCCGTGCCGTGATAGCAAAAAAACGTGGCTAATGCTGTCCGCCGAACTGCTTCGTCGGATCGCCTCGGAAGCCCTCAACGCTGCGATCTCATTGCGGCTTGCTGACGACGGTATCCCGAGTAGACGTATATCTGGACGAAGGAAGGTTGGTTGTGCCTGGCTGTGGGGTGGAGTGGTCAAGCATTTTGTGACAACCCAGTTAAGCGGCCTTCATCAATTCAGCCATCGCTGATTCGTAATCATTCGGGCTAAGGTAGTCCAGATACGAGTGCAGCCCAGCAATTCTCATTTTGATAAATCCGCCGGATAAACTGCTGGACAAAACCGCGCCGCTTTGATAGAAGAGCGTAGGAGGACCACAAACGACCAAGCGGCCACATTGGCATATCCATTTCGAGAGCAGAAAGCGCACTTA
>JBGTCG010000003.1:0-3726 GCA_041748915.1 Methylococcales bacterium | reverse complement strand
TAAGTGCGCTTTCTGCTCTCGAAATGGATATGCCAATGTGGCCGCTTGGTCGTTTGTGGTCCTCCTACGCTCTTCTATCAAAGCGGCGCGGTTTTGTCCAGCAGTTTATCCGGCGGATTTATCAAAATGAGAATTGCTGGGGATTGACGGAAAAATCGGATTTCAGAGTGTCGGAAATACGCAATTTAGCCAGGCGTTGGACGCATTGTGTCAATTGGTGGAATGAAGTCCGAGTGGGAGAGCCGGTTGCGGACTGAATCGGTGAAAGCGGATGGTGATGTCAAATCAGGCGGGTGCGAAGAGATCGAATCGTCGGGCCGGTAGGCGGGCTGAGTGAGCTGTGATTGAGCAACGAACGACAAGCCCGGGGCTTGGCTGGACAGCCAGCGAAGCATGGACAGCGAAGCGCAGATGGCTCGTCGGCAAGCCGAGATGGTCAAGGATCTTAGCGATCACCCCGGGTTCTTCGATGGCGGCGATGATTTTCAGTTCACCGCCACAGTGGGGACAGTAATGAAGATCGATATCGAACACCCGTTTCAGCAATCGAGCCCAGCTGATTCGGACAGGAGCCGATGGATGGAAGGATACCGCCCGCTCACATTGAATCCAGTAAAAGCTGTGTCTTATCGCGTCGCCGAAGTTTGTTTCAAGCGGCCCTGGCAGTCCAAGCATCCGGGAGCGCCCGATCAGCAGTTCTTCGTCGGTGCGAAACCGAGGCGGTTCGAGGGAGATCGCCAGCTTGGCTGACTATCCAAGCCCGCTCTCGCGTGTGCCGGTCATTCCAACCAGCCGCCGGTAAATCCCGCCCGGCGCAGGCCCGTGACCAGATAGGGGCATTGCCGCATCAGCGACCACAGGAATCCGGATCGATGGTTTTCGATCGTAATCACAATCGGCCCCTGGTTGATGCCGAAGTGATACGGCGACACCCAGCCGTATTCGTGTTTCGGCTGCACCGGAAAGGTCGGGTTGAAGGTCGCCTTGTAGCCGTACTGCCCGGCTTCCTTCAGGTGCATGCGCTCATAGTTCTGGATCGTGGGCAGGACGATCTCCGGCGCGAACGGCAGCGACGCGACTACCGCCCACGGCGCCAGCGTGCCGTCGTCGGGCCCGAATGGCGCGCCGCGAGCGATGTAGTCGTAGAACACGCGTTCGATGCCATCGACCAAGACGGTGCCTGGACCCGGACCGTCGCTGGAGGTGATCCCCCAACAGCATTCGCCGTAGTGCTCGAACTCGCGCGGGTTACGGATCGCATATTGTTGCTGCACGAAAGCGGCGCGCCGGCTGTTCTCGAAATAGTCCAGATCATGATGGCGCATGAACTCGTCACGAATGCCGCGGAAGTCAATCCACACATGTGACAACTGATGAATGAACAGGGGTCCGGCATAAAGGAACTCGATGCCGTAAATCCTTTTCCATTTATACGTCGAAGCCCAGGCGCGATAACTCTCGACCGGCAGCGGGTGCGTCGGCGAACCCAACCCGAGCAGATAGATGATCAGCGCTTCGTCGTAACCGTGCCAGCGGTAACGCAGAAAGCCCTTCTCGGGCGTCCAGCCGTGGCTCACCGCCGCAGCCCCGTTCTGCATCCATTGCCAATCGGCCTTTCGGTAGAGGGCGTCCGCGAGTCGGCGGATTTCGTCTTCTTCCGCCATCGGCTGCTGGAAGTAGGCGGCGGCGGCCAGCATGCCGGCGAGCAGGAAGGCGGTGTCCACGCTGGACAGTTCGGAGCGGCACGCGCGCCGACCGCGCTTCATGTCGAGGAAATGATAGTAGAAGCCCCTGTGGCCAGTGGCATCGGACTCGGATCCGTGAGGCGCGTTGGCAAAGAAACGGAGCGTCGCCAGCGTCCGTTGCACCGCGTCCCCCCGCGTCATGAAGCCGCGTTCGACGCCCACCGGATAGGCCGCGAGGGCCAGCCCGATGGCGGCGATGCTGGCCGGCCATCCCGCACGCGATTTGTCGAGCACCAGCCCGTTGGCGGGATTGGTCTGGTGGACAAAATAGCTGAACGAGTCCCGTTGCAGCGTTCTCAGCAGTTCGCTTTGTTCCGGCGTCATCACTCGCAGGGGTTTTCAGGATGACTATTGGCATTCTCCCGGACCTCCGTCTGCGCCGCGCAAAAACAGACGCCGAATACGCCCACGCAACTGGAGAGGTAAAGCCAAACCAGGAACGCCACGATGCTGCCGAGCGCACCGTAGAGCGCGTTGAAGCGTCCCAAGTGGGCCGCTTGAAGGAGGAACAGCAGTCCGCCCGTCCAGATCAAGACCGTCGCGCCCAGCGCGCCGAGCCATACTTCGGCAAACCTGGTGGGCCGGCTGGGAGCCAGCTTGTAAATCATGAGAATCCCGTAGAACAGCACGAGCCACGGAATGAGTTGGAAAATCACCGTGAACGCCCAGCCGGGAAATTCGAGATAGTTTGCGAGCCAGCGCCGGACCAGCCGCGCCACGCCCGGCAACAGGATGCCGATCAGGAAACCGCTCGCGGTGATGCCGAGCAAGCCGAGACTTTTCAAGGGCAAGCGCCACCAGTTGTAAGTCGGCGAATGCCAGACGCGGTTCGCAGCCCGAATCAGGGCGCGCAGGAATTTCAAAGATCCCCAAGCCAACAACGGGAACGCCACGAGGTTGATCGTGCCCCGCGCTTCCAACAAGCCGCGCATGCCCGCCACGGCGGCGCGCTCCTGTTCACCCGTCAACGGCATGTAGCCATTGAGCAACTGAACAAGCTCGCGCGTCATCACCTCGCGCTCGACGAACAGTGACCCGGCGGCCACCAGCATGATGATCAAGGGAAAGAGTGACAGCAGCAGATAATAGGCAAAGGCGGCGGCGCGCTGGTCGCCATCCACTTCCGCCCAACGCTCTCCGGCCCGTTGGATGGTTGGCCACCAACTGCGCCACGGATTTCGGTTTGAAAAATTCATCGGTTCGCCTCACGCGGGAGCCAATTTCCCATGGGATGATCCGCCGAGATGGAGGCGCTCCTGGATTTCGCCGACGATGGCGACGGGGGTTTGGGCTACGTCCACCACGAGCGCGCCGCGAGGTTCTTCCAAGGCCTTGAACTGGCTCGCGAGCAAATCGGGATTGAAGAAATGTCCCCGGCGCTTCCAGCCGTTGCCGAAACAACTCGAAGCCGCCCTTCAAGTACACGAACTGCACACCGGGTTGTCGGAGATAATCCCGATACGATTGTTTAAGAGCCGAACAGGCGATAACCGCGTCCTTTTGCCCGGCGAGAACCTCGGCAATCAAATCCCGGATCGCTGCCAGCCACGGCCACCGGTCCGCGTCGTTCAGCGGAACGCCCTCGCGCATCTTCTTGTTGGCTGGCGAATGGCAATGGTCGCCTTCATGGAATTGGCATCCCAGATCTCGCGCCAGCCGCTTCCCGACGGTCGATTTACCGGAACCAGACACGCCGATGAGAACGATGACCATCGCGGTTGGGGAACAGCGGACGTTGTCGCTCTGGCCGGTGGAAATTTTTTCACGGCGCGAGACCGGCCGGAGATTTTTGGAGAAGCTTTTTGTCATGTCTTTCTTTCGGCCGGGCCAGGCTCAATCGCCGAGAATAGGAAAAACAAACGGCCTTTTTCATTAATCGGAAAGGTACTCAAAACCCGATGAATTGTCAATTCTGCTGATGATTGATGGAAAAATAGGATTTCAGAGTGTTGGAAATGCGCAATTTAGCCGTTATTTGGAC
>JBGTCG010000002.1:0-22022 GCA_041748915.1 Methylococcales bacterium | reverse complement strand
CCGCATTCGATAACACGACCTGCGGGATCAATAAAATCGGCGCCATGGCGATCGCCTTGTCATTGGAATCGACGAAGGCGCTGACCGCCAATCCCATGCAGGTCGCCGCCATTCCCACGGCAAACAAGGCAATAACACGCCAGGGATAGCTGCCGGGCAATTCAACCAGCAGGGATACGATTCCCATGAGCAACGCGCACTGAATCAGACACAGAACGGCCAGCGGCAGAAGCTTGCTGATCAGGTACGGCATGATGCGCAGGTTCACCGAGCGTTCACGCAGATAAATGGGTAATTCCTTGACCAATTCACGAGCCGAATTTAGCGTGCCAAACCAGATGGAAGATAATACCAGAATAAAAAATATCTGGCTCTCCGCCGCCGCCCTCTGGGCCGGCAATCCTTGCGTGTCAAATACCAGGCCGATAACAATTGCGATCAAGGGCGCCTGGAGTAGCAGGATCAGCAGATTCTTCTGATCCGAAACAATCAGATCGATGTAACGGCGCATCAATGTTCCGGTTTGTCGCCATCCGAACCAGCGGTTCCGGTTTTTGACAGGATTCAGTTCTCCGGGTTTGTGTGTTGCGCCGGTATCGGGATCGTGGCCGGACAGCCGGTCCACGATATACGTCCGGTAAAAAGATGATTGCCGGAATTTTTCCTCCCAGAGATTCGCGGGGCTCGATTCCAGCAGTTCATACACATCTGAAAGACGCTCGACACCGAAGTGACCGGCAGCCTGTTTGGGCGGACCGAAATAAACCAGTTTGCCCTTGTGCAACAAAATCACCTGATGACATACGTCGATATTTTCCAGTGTGTGGGTGACACAGATAACGGTTTTCTGATCCGCCGCCAGATTGGCAAACAGACGCATCATGCGTTTGTCGGTACCCGCATCCAGACCGCTGGTTACTTCGTCGAGAAAAAGTATATTCGGGTTGGCCACCAGTTCTACCGCCAAACTTACACGCTTGAGCTGACCCCCGCTCAGAGGAGCGGGCGTATCGATCGGTAATTCAGCTTTTTCCGCGAGTTCAACCTTGTCGAGCACTTTAGTGATATACGCGTTAATCTCTTCTCTTGAAGTATCCGGCGGCAAACGTAAACGCGCCGTGTACTCCAGTGCATGGCGGACACTGATCTTGCGATGTACGATATCCTGTTGCGGTACGTAACCGATGGCGGCCCGGAACGCATCGAAGGAGGTGTATAAACCCGTACCATTGTACAAGACCTGACCGCCAGTGGACGGGCGCCGTCCATTCAGGGCGTCCATTAGCGTGGATTTGCCCGAACCGCTGGTACCGAAAATGACGACAAACTCGCCCGGCTCGATTACCAAGCTTATATTGTCCAACAAGCGTTTGGTTTGTTTGGTGGAACGATCAACAATCTCCTTGTATAAGCCGCGCGCTTCCACGCACACCCGACCGGAAGTGTCGATGGGTTCCAGTGCTCCGCCGGTGAAGACGAAGGCAAACGAGGCGATCGTGACTCGGTCGCCCTGTTGTAAACGCACCCGTTCATTCAATTGTCTATCGTTAACGAAAGTTCCGTTGGTGCTGTGAAGGTCTTCGATTTCCACCTTGCCCGAGTCGCAATACAGCCTGGCGTGTTCGCGGGAAACCAGAGGGGACGCAATTTGAACATCGCACTCGGGAAGTCGTCCGATGGTTATAACCCCTGAACGGGGATGGGGCTGGGATGGTAATGAAGCGCTCTCAGCGGATGCCTGGACTTGATTCAAAAAATTGATCTGGAAGAGGCAGGAACCCAGTGAGAGCCAGTCGCCATCGGTCAAGGAAGCCGATTCGCCGACGGGAGAACCATTGACCGAAATTTGGGATTGTTCGATCGGTGTGATACACAATCCATCCGATGACAGTCTCAGTTTGGCGTGCCGAGTCAGAATATCCTGGCCTTGAAGGATAATCTCGTTGTCATCTTCACTGCCCGCAAAATATTCCTGCCCCACCGTAAGATTCACGGTTATCGGCGTACGGGTGAATGAGGTGCGGAATTCTATTGTCTGCTGCTGAAACAAATTGCATTCCTCGCATTGTCATTACAATCGAAAATCAGTGTACCTAATAAAGGTTTTTGACCTCGGCCCGGTAAAATCCAATTTCCATCTTACAATACCGACAATAGGCCTAAGTTGAAATCAATCCGTAGCTACCAACAGCTAAACGGTTTGATAAAAGTACCGATTACATAAAAATTCTAACTCGTTTCGCGTCTAAAATGTGAAAAAAAGGACAGCCGACATTCCATAGGGCCATTCTTGCCCTTTACTATAAGCGAGGGAGCGCGATGAGCCGGTTTTGCCTCGTGTCATCGGCCCGACACCAATTGAGTATTGTTTTGTTTTGGCGGGGTTCACTTTCGCGCCTTCCACCCAACGCCACTATCGGGAAATTACCGGCGTATCCAGAAAACGGTGGTGCTTGAAAGTGCTCGTGGCGGCTCCTCTTATTTTTTGACCCGGAGTATGGATTTCGCTATGCTGCGGATGGCCCGCTTGGAGTGTTTCTTAAAATCATGACCACCATCGCGTTCGATACCCTGAAGTTCGCCAAACGTCTCAAGGAGGCCGGATTTACCGAGCAGCAAGCCGAGGCGCTGGCCGCGGCCGAGGCTGAATTCATTGAACAGAACGTTGCCACCAAACGTGATCTGACGTTGCCACCATACGTGATCTGAAGGAAACCGAGGCCGCTCTAAAAAGGGATATCAAAGAACTCGAGGTTGGTCTGAAACGCGAGTTGGACGCATGATGCCACCTTGCGGCACGAGATCAAACAGCTTGACCTCAAAATCGAACAACTTCGTTCTGATCTCACCCCGAGAGACCGAACAACTTCGTTCAGATCTTGCGCAGGAAATCAAGCGGCTTGACGCCAAAATCGAACAACTTCGTTCTGATCTCATGCGGGAAACGAAGCAGCTTGATCTGAAAATCGAGCGGCTTGGTTCCGATCTCACCCGCGACATGAAAGACCTTGAATATCGCATGATCATCAAACTTGGGGCGATGCTAGTCGTGGCAGTCGGGGCAATGGCGGCTCTGGTGAAGATTCTGTCAATTCGCGATTCCATGCCTTGCGGCTATCCATTCTTTTCCGACATCCTGTCATTTGCCCTTAACTGAACGCGCACGGAATTCCAGTTGCCAACAATATTGTTGAACTAATCCAATCGCCTCTATATAATTGCGCGTTGTTTTGGAGGGGAGTTTTCGTGAGAACGGGCGATCCATTCTTCGCCGTCTGGAAAATTCTGGCCATCCAGGCAAGTGTGACGATCGCCCTGCCCGCATTCCTGTTGATATTTTTCGGTTGGCCCGAGGCCAGATCGGGATTTGTCGGCGGACTGATTGGCTTGATGCCTAATGCCTATTTCGCCATGCGGATTGCCGCCGCGAGAGGCAAACCCGCACCGGAGATCGTGCGCGCTTTTTACACGGCCGAATCGATAAAAATAATCATCACGGCCGGGTTGTTTGTTTTTGTATTTCAAATACCGAATATTCTATACGGGCCGCTTTTTGGGGTTTTCATCGCGGTCATTTTTGGGTATTGGTTCGCGCTGCTTTTTAGTCGAACAGAGAGCGAATGAGGAAAGATGTCAACTGAAACGCATGATACGGGCGGTGCGACCGGATATATCGTTCACCATTTAACACCTCTCTCAAGCGGGGAAGGGTTTTGGACCCTGCATCTCGACACGCTGTTTTTTTCCGTTGCCGTCGGGGCATTTTTCCTGTTCTGGTTCCACAAGGCAGCCTCCAACGCCACTTCCGGAGTTCCGGGGGGGCTGCAAAATTTTGTCGAGATGATCGTCGAGTTTGTCGATACTCAGGTAAAGGATAGTTTTCACGGACGAAGCAAGTTGATCGCCCCGCTCGGATTGACCATATTCACGTGGGTCTTTCTGATGAATTTCATGGACCTGTTTCCGGTTGATCTGTTGCCGATGCTGGGTTCGATCATGGGAATCGGTTATTTGCGCGTCGTACCGAGCGCCGATCTGAATGCGACCTTCGCGATGTCGATCAGCGTGTTTCTGCTGATTATCGTCTACAGCGTGAAAATAAAAGGCGTGATTGGATTCGGAAAGGAATTGCTGTGTCAGCCCTTCGGCCCCTGGCTGATGCCGTTCAATCTGCTGTTAAAGGTCGTTGAAGAGCTGGCCAAACCGATTTCTCTCGGGCTTCGGCTATTCGGAAATCTCTATGCGGGAGAGCTGATCTTCATTCTGATTGCGTTGCTGCCCTGGTGGATCCAGCCGCTGTTAAGTTTTCCGTGGGCCGTATTTCATATTCTCATCATAACGCTGCAGGCGTTCATTTTCATGGTTCTAACGATCGTGTATCTGAGTCTGGCGCATGAGGATCACTAAGAGTCTAAATAAGCCTTTTTATTTTTTTCGATAACGTATATTTGGGAGGTAACATGGAACTCGCAGAATTAATCGCAAACGTACAGGGCATGACCGCAATCGCTGTCGGCCTGGTTCTTGGAATGGGTGCAATGGGCACCGCGATTGGCTTCGGATTGTTGGGCGGCCGTTTTCTCGAAGGCGCCGCACGGCAGCCGGAAATGGTTCCGATGCTGCAGGTAAAAATGTTTATTGTGGCCGGTCTGCTCGACGCGGTTACGATGATCGGGGTCGGTCTGGCGCTGTTCTTCACCTTTGCAAATCCGTTCCTTTCGGCAGTTGAGGCGGCCGCAGGCAGTTGATGAACGGCCTGTCGATCTAATTCGCTTCACGTCACGAGGATAGCATTGTGAGTATCAATTTGACCCTGATCGGTCAGATGATTACGTTCACGCTTCTGGTATGGTTTACCATGAAGTACATCTGGCCGCCTTTGATGGATTCCCTGGAAGAACGTAAGAAGAAAATCGCGGAAGGACTGGCTGCGGGCGAACGTGGCCGACATGATATGGACCGCGCCGAAAAACGGGCCACGGAGGTTCTTAACGAAGCAAAGAACCAGGCTGCGGAAATCGTCAATCTGGCGCAAAAGCGGGCCACCGAAATTATAGAGGAATCCAAGCATGACGCTAAAACGGAAGGCGCAAGACTTCTGGCGGCGGCCCAGGCCGATATCGAACAGCAGGTTCAGCAGGTGAAGGACGGCTTGCGCCAACAGGTATCGGAGCTCGCAATCAGCGCGGCCGAGCAGATCCTGCAAAAAGAGGTGGATCGTAAGGCCCATGCCAAAATGATCAAGTCAGTCGCGGCCCGACTCGACAAGGCCTGACGATGAGCGAATTGGTGACATTGGCCCGGCCTTATGCCGAAGCCGTTTTCAAACACGCGAAACAGACCGGCACGGCAGAACAATGGTCGGATAATTTGAAGTTTCTTGCCCTTGCCCTGCACGACCAGGAGCTGGCCGCGGCAGCCGATAATCCCAGAGTGGCGAAGGCCCGAGTTACCGATTTTGTGCTGGAAATCGGACAGGGTTATCTTTCCGACGAAGGCCGGAATTTTGTGCGTTTGCTGGTGGAAAACAACCGTCTGAATCTGGTATCCGCTATTCAATCCCTGTTCGAAGTTCATCGGGCGCACGACGAGGGATACATCGAAGCCGAAGTCAGGACGGCTTTCCCGCTGGAAAAAAAAGCCGAAAAGCAACTTGCCACGATGCTCGAGAAAATCCTGAAACGCAAGGTCCTCTTTAAGATCGAAGAGGATAAATCCTTGATCGGGGGTGTAGTCATTCGCGCGGGGGATACCGTGATCGATGCCTCGGTAAGCGGTCAGCTTCAAAAATTAGCCAAGAGACTCTACAGCTAGAACGAGACAGACTCATGCAATTAAACCCATCAGAAATCAGTGACCTGATCAAAAAGCGAATCGAAAATTTCGATTTGAGTATCGAGGCGCGCAGCGAAGGCACCATCGTGAGCCTGACCGACGGCATTGTCCGGATCCACGGACTGGCCGATGCGCTGCAAGGTGAAATGTTGGAATTTCCCGGAAACAGTTATGGCCTGGCGTTGAATCTGGAACGGGATTCGGTCGGCGCGGTCATACTCGGTGCGTATGAACATTTGACCGAGGGGGACCGTGTCAAGTGTACCGGTCGCATTCTTGAGGTCCCGGTCGGCGAAGCATTGCTGGGCCGGGTGGTCGACTCATTGGGAATCCCGATCGACGGACGCGGACCGATCGACACCGATCAGACCTCGCCAATCGAAAAAATCGCTCCGGGCGTAATCACCAGACAGTCTGTCTCGCAGCCGGTCCAGACCGGACTGAAATCGATCGACTCGATGATCCCGATCGGACGCGGCCAGCGCGAATTGATCATCGGGGATCGTCAGACCGGTAAAACCGCGATTGCGATCGATACGATCATCAATCAGAAAGGCAGCGGGATTAAGTGCATCTATGTCGCGATCGGCCAGAAGCAGTCTTCGGTCGCGAACGTGGTGCGTAAATTGGAAGAACACGGCGCGATGAAACATACCATCGTGGTTTCGGCTTCGGCTTCGGAATCGGCGGCGCTGCAATTCATCGCGCCGTATACCGGCTGCTCGATGGGCGAGTTCTTCCGCGACCGCGGTGAAGATGCGCTGATTATCTATGACGATTTGACCAAACAGGCCTGGGCTTATCGCCAGGTGTCGTTGCTTCTGCGTCGCCCGCCGGGCCGCGAAGCCTATCCAGGCGACGTGTTCTACCTGCACTCCCGGCTTCTCGAACGAGCATCGCGGATTAATGTAAACGAAGTCGAAAAATTGACCGGCGGCAAAGTGAAAGGAAAAACCGGTTCCCTGACCGCGTTGCCGATTATCGAGACTCAGGCCGGTGACGTATCGGCCTTCGTTCCGACCAACGTGATTTCCATTACGGACGGACAGATCTTTCTCGAAACCAGCCTGTTCAACGCCGGTATCCGTCCCGCCGTCAACGCCGGGCTATCGGTATCCCGCGTGGGTGGGGCGGCTCAGACCAAGGTTATCAAAAAGCTTGGCGGCGGGATCCGGCTCGACCTCGCGCAGTTTCGCGAATTGCAGGCCTTTGCGCAGTTTGCATCGGACCTTGACGAAGCCACGCGAAAGCAGATCGAGCGCGGCCAGCGCGTGACCGAATTGATGAAACAGAACCAATATTCCCCGATGAGCGTGGCACAGATGGCGATTTCATTGTTCGCGGTCAACGAGGGTTATCTCGACGATGTCGAAGTGAACAAGGTTCGGGATTTCGAGAACGCGCTACAGACCTATATGAAATCCCGGCATGCGGACCTGATCCATAAGGTCGACGAGAGCGGAGACTACTCGGACGAAATATCCGGGGCCTTCAAGTCCGCATTGTCGGATTTCAAAGCGAATCATTCCTGGTAGGGACGAAACCAATGGCCAGCGGAAAAGAGATCCGGACCAAGATCGCGAGTATCAAGAATACCCAAAAAATAACCCGGGCAATGGAAATGGTTGCCGCGAGCAAGATGCGGAAGACGCAGGACCGCATGCAGGCGACACGGCCGTATTCCCGGAAAATCAGTCAGATCATCAATCATCTTTCCCAAGCCAATCCGGAATACAAGCACGAGTATCTGGTCACGCGCGAAACGAAGCACATCGGGATCATCCTGATTACCTCGGATCGTGGACTCTGCGGCGGCTTGAACGCAAACCTGTTCCGAACATCCTTGCGTACGATGCGCGAATGGGAAAATAAAGGAATGGGTCTGGACATCGGCTGTATCGGACGAAAGGGCGTTGGGTTCTTTTCGAGCGTGGGCGGCAATATTATCGCCCAGGCCACAAAAATCGGCGATTCCCCGCATCTTCACGATATCATCGGAGTCATCAAGGTGATGCTGGATGCCTATTCCGAACGGCGGATCGACGAGCTCTACGTGGCCTTCAATGAATTCGTGAACACTATGACGCAGCAACCGACTGTCAAGAAATTACTGCCGATCCATGCGGAAGAACTCGCGGAAACTCTGGCTGGATACTGGGACTACATTTACGAACCCGACGCGAAGGAGATTTTGGACGGTCTGATGACCCGGTACATCGAGTCCATCGTATATCAAGGGCTTGTGGAGAACAATGCCTGCGAACAGGCGGCCAGAATGGTGGCTATGAAAAGCGCATCCGATAACGCGGGAAAACTCATCGACGAACTGCAACTGATCTACAACAAAGAAAGGCAGGCAGCGATTACGCAGGAAATCTCTGAAATCGTCGGTGGCGCCGCGGCCGTCTAAAATTTTTTTTTAACGGTCAAAATCCTGAAAAGATCTTAATGAGGAACCAATCATGAGTTCGGGCAAAATAGTCCAGATCATCGGCGCTGTGGTCGATGTGGAATTCCCCAGGGAATCGCTTCCGAAGATTTACGATGCGCTCAAAGTCAAGGCCAAAAATCTGACTCTGGAAGTGCAGCAACAACTCGGTGACGGGATTGCCAGAACCATCGCGCTGGGAAGTACCGACGGCTTGAGCCGGGGCCTCGAAGTGGAAAGTACCGGTGAGCCGATCAAAGTCCCGGTCGGCAAGGAAACATTGGGACGTATCATGAACGTTCTCGGTGACCCGATCGACGAAAAAGGCCCGATCGGGCAGAAGGAATCGTGGGCGATTCACCGCAAAGCGCCCAAGTATGAAGAACAGGCGGCGACCAACGAGCTTCTCGAAACCGGCATCAAAGTGATCGACCTGATCTGCCCGTTTGCCAAAGGGGGTAAGGTCGGTTTGTTTGGCGGCGCGGGCGTGGGCAAAACAGTCAACATGATGGAGCTGATCCGCAACATCGCGATCGAGCACAGTGGATTTTCGGTTTTCGCAGGCGTAGGAGAACGGACTCGTGAAGGCAATGATTTCTACCACGAAATGACCGAGAGTAACGTACTCGACAAAGTGTCTCTGGTTTACGGCCAGATGAACGAGCCACCGGGCAACCGTCTCCGGGTCGCGTTGACCGGTTTGACCATGGCCGAATATTTCCGCGAAGAAGGCCGCGACGTGCTGTTTTTCGTCGACAACATTTATCGTTATACCCTGGCCGGAGTCGAAGTATCCGCGTTGCTCGGACGGATGCCATCCGCGGTAGGTTACCAGCCCAACCTGGCCGAAGAAATGGGCACCCTTCAGGAACGGATCACCTCGACCAAAACCGGATCGATTACCTCGATCCAGGCCATATACGTACCCGCGGACGACCTCACGGACCCGTCCCCCGCAACAACCTTCGCTCACCTGGACGCAACGGTCGTGTTATCACGGCAAATCGCCGAACTCGGTATTTATCCGGCCGTGGATCCCCTGGATTCAACGAGCCGTCAGCTCGACCCGCTGGTCATCGGCCAGGAGCATTACGACGTAACCCGTGCGGTTCAGGGCACGCTGCAGCGCTATAAAGAACTGCGCGACATCATCGCGATTCTTGGCATGGACGAATTATCCGAAGAAGACAAGCTGACCGTATCGCGGGCGCGTAAAATCCAGAGATTCCTTTCGCAGCCCTTCTTCGTTGCGGAAGTGTTCACCGGCTCGGCGGGCAAATACGTTTCGCTGAAGGATACGATCGCAGGGTTCAAAGGGATCATCGGCGGCGAGTACGACGCTATTCCGGAACAGGCCTTCTATATGGTCGGCGCCATCGACGAAGTTTTGGAAAAAGCAAAAAAAGCGATGGGAAAGGCGGCCGCCTGATCGCCGCTTGAGATAGAATTATGACCATGACCATACACGTTGACATTGTCAGTGCGGAAAAGGAAATTTACTCGGGGCTTGCCGAAATGGTGTTCGCGCCCGCGGAGATGGGGGAGGTCGGCATCGCCCCGCGCCACGCGCAACTGATTACCCGACTGAAAGCCGGTGAGGTCAGGGTAAAGACCGCGACCGAAGTGTTTGCGTTTTTCGTTTCGGGAGGACTTCTGGAAGTGCAGCCGCACGTCGTTACGGTATTGGCGGACACCGCGATCAGAGCCAAAGATATCGACGAAGCCGCGGCGTTGCAGGCGAAAGCCCGCGCCGAAGAGGCTTTGGCCGATAAATCGGGCAAGATTGATTACGCGAAAGCGCAGGCCGAACTCGCGGAAGCCGTTATGCAACTCAGGACTCTGGACCGGTTGAGAAAACGAGGCTCCTGAAATCCTGCGGCTGCAAATGTTAAAACCCGGTAAAATGCAGCCGATGCGCGCGTTCTGCCTGGTTTTTTGTTTGGGGTGCGTTTACATCGTGTAGGATGTGCTGACGAACGACAAATCGGCAGGATTGACGATTTGCACGGCACGGCCGCCCGCAGGGTGCCGGACAGGGAAGTCCGGCATGAACCGCATCGCCTCGGGGTTGATGCGCCTCCTTCGTCGGCGCATCCTACGATCTTTCTGAATTGACCTCGTAGAATCCATGAATCTGAAAACCGTTATTCTGGCCGCGGGCCAAGGAACGCGAATGAAATCTTCGCTGCCGAAGGTGATGCACAAGTTGGGCGGCTTGCCGTTGCTCGAACACGTAATGAACCTCGCGGCGAGCCTTGAGTGCGAAGACGTCACCGTGATTTATGGACACGGCGGAATGAAGGTGCGTTCGGAGCTTGGTCACTCGCATGCGGCCTGGGTCGAACAACGGGAACAGCTCGGAACCGGCCATGCGGTGATGCAGGTCGCCGAATCGATCGGTGGCGATCAAACCGTTCTGATTTTGTATGGAGACGTTCCGCTGTTACGGAAAGCTACGGTGCAAAATCTGCTGACCGGGATCGGTGACAATGCGATTGGCTTGTTAACGGTGAATCTTGAGAATCCCTGCGGCTACGGCCGGATTATCCGGAACACGGCAACCCGTCGGATCGAACGGATTGTCGAGGAAAAAGACGCGAACGACGAAGAAAAGCGGCTCACCGAGGTCAATACCGGGATTATAGCGGCGCAAGGAGGTTTGCTAAAAAGATGGCTGTCGGAACTGAAAACCGACAACGTCCAAAGGGAATACTATTTAACCGACATCGTCGCGTTGGCGGTGCGGCAAGGCCATCGGGTCGAATCGGTCCAGGCGTCCAGCGAAGATGAGGTCCTCGGTGTGAATGACCGGGTCCAGCTTGCCCATCTCGAGCGCGTATTCCAGAAACAACAGGCCATTGGCTTGATGACCGGCGGCGTGACTCTGAAGGATCCGGACCGGTTCGATTTGCGCGGGGAAATCATTCGCTATGGCCGGGACGTGGAGATCGATATCAACGTGATACTCGAGGGCCGGATCAGCCTCGGCGACAGCGTGCGGATCGGTTCCAACTGCGTGATCAGAAATGCAGTGATCGGCGATAAGGTCGAAATATTGCCGCATTCGATCATCGAGAACGCGGCCATCGGCGATTGCAGCCGGATCGGACCGTTTGCGAGAATCCGGCCCGAAACGAACATAGGTGATCATGTCCATATCGGAAATTTCGTCGAGCTCAAGAAGTCGAGCGTCGGCAGCGGGTCGAAAATCAATCACCTGAGCTACATCGGCGATACGACGATCGGCTCGCGGGTCAATATCGGAGCGGGCACGATCACTTGCAACTATGATGGCGCGAACAAGTATCGCACCGTAATCGAAGACGAGGTCTTCGTCGGATCGGACACGCAGTTGATTGCACCGGTCACGATCCGGAAAAGATCGACGATCGGGGCGGGGTCGACGATCACGAAAGACACCCCGGAAGATCAGCTGACGCTGAGCCGCAGCAAACAACAGACGATCAAGGGTTGGGCGCGCCCGACAAAAAACAGGAGTTCTTAGCATGTGTGGCATTGTCGGCGCGGTCGCGCAGAGGGATGTCGTCCCGATTCTTCTCGAAGGCTTGCGGCGGCTCGAGTATCGCGGCTATGACTCGGCCGGGATCGCGGTGTTGAATGGCAAGGACATCGAGCGTAAACGCAGATTGGGCAAAGTTGCCGAACTAGGCGATTGTCTCATGCGGGAGCCCCTGCACGGTTCGACCGGAATCGCGCACACGCGGTGGGCCACCCATGGCGTGCCCAGCGAATCCAATGCCCATCCGCACATCTGCCGGAACCGGGTCG
The DNA here is from genome assembly GCA_041748915.1 of Methylococcales bacterium. Taxonomy (GTDB): domain Bacteria; phylum Pseudomonadota; class Gammaproteobacteria; order Methylococcales; family UBA1147; genus UBA1147. The sequence continues at coordinate 9,970 of JBGTCG010000002.1, read as the reverse complement.
CGATCGTTCACAACGGAATTATCGAAAATCACGAAGGGTTGCGGCAAGAGCAAAGCAGCAATGGACACTCGTTTTCGTCTGAAACCGATACCGAGGTGGTGGTTCACGAGATTTATGATCAATTGGAAAATCGCAATTCGCTGGTTGAGGCCGTCAAGTCGACGATCCGGCGTTTGGAAGGCGCTTATGCGCTCGGCGTGATTGGTATCGACGAGCCGGAGACTTTGGTGGCGTGCCGCCGCGGGAGTCCCCTGGTGATCGGTATCGGAATCGGAGAAAATTTTATCGCCTCCGACGTCGCGGCCCTGATTCCGGTCACCCAGCGGTTCATCTTTCTTGAAGACGGGGAGATTGCCGAAATTACGCGGGATTCGGTCAAAATTTTCGATGGATCGGGGCGCCCCGTGGAGCGGGATATCCGCGAAAGCCAGTTGAAAGCCGGCTCCGTCGACCGGGGTCAGTACCGGCACTACATGCTCAAGGAAATTTTCGAGCAGCCGCGCGCGATCGCGGCGACCCTCGAAGGCCGTTTCAATGGATTGAAACTGCTCGAGGCCACATTCGGCCCGGAATCCGGCAAGATTTTCGATCGCCTGGAACGGGTGCAGATCCTGGCTTGCGGCACGAGTTACCATGCCGGACTGGTCGCCCGCTACTGGTTCGAATCCATAGCCGGGGTTCCGTGCAATGTAGAGATCGCCAGCGAATTCCGTTATCGCAACCCGGTACTGTGCCCGAACACCCTGATTGTGACCGTATCCCAGTCCGGTGAGACCGCCGATACGCTCGCGGCCTTGCACGAAGCCAAAACACTGGGCGCCAAATATTCACTTGCGATCTGCAACGTCATGGAAAGTTCGCTGGTCCGGGCCTCCGACCTGGTTCTGATGACCCGCGCGGGCCCGGAAATCGGGGTCGCTTCGACCAAGGCCTTTACGACCCAGCTGGTGTCGCTGATGTTGCTGGTGATCGCAATCGGCCGCAGATTCAAGCTCGATCCCGTCGAGGAAAAAAAGATTGCCTCTCAATTGTTCAGCCTGCCGGCCCGGGTCGAGGATGTACTCGCATTGAACGATCAGATCGAGGAGTTATCGAAGCGCTTTGCCGACAAGCAGCACGCCCTCTTTCTCGGACGCGGGAGCCACTTCCCGATCGCAATGGAAGGCGCGCTCAAGCTCAAGGAAATCTCCTATATCCATGCCGAAGCGTATGCCGCCGGCGAGCTGAAGCATGGGCCGCTCGCACTCGTGGATTCCGAAATGCCGGTCATCGCGGTCGCCCCGAACAACCCTTTGCTGGAAAAACTTAAATCCAATCTGCAGGAAGTCAGCGCACGTGGCGGGCAGTTGATCGTATTCGCGGACGAAACCCTGAAAGTCAAAAGCGAAGACAACATGTTTGTACTGACCGTCACCCCGACTGAAAACGAAATGTCACCGGTCATATTCTCGATACCGCTTCAATTGCTGGCCTACCACGTTGCGCTGATCAAGGGAACGGATGTGGACCAACCGAGGAATCTCGCGAAATCGGTGACCGTTGAATAATATTCGGCAAAGAGCCAGCCTGTCCGGCCAGGCGGCGCTCGTCTTCTGAATTCGAATGCTCTATGGAAACGCCGAATAAATCCATCCTGGATATCTCAGCGCTCGGCAATCCTGCCAATGCGATTTGGTGTTGCCTCACAAAATCAGACGCTTGCAGCGTCCGATTTTGGCAGTGCATCCCTGCACTGCGGGAAGCTCTTATGTAATCAGCGCTTCCTTATGCAACCTTCGTCCTTACGACCTGTTCACGTGCGATTGCTGCGGCCGCGGCAGATTCCGCTTGGCGGCTGTGCGTTCCACGATCAAAAGCTATCTCCGAACAAAATTTTACAGAGAAAAGACGAACCGGCGCCGTGCTTGTTTTTGATGAACCAAAGTGATCTAATCTGTGTGAAAAGAACAGGTTCGGCGGGGCCATCGAATATAGGGATTGAACCACGACCAGGGTGCCCATTCACGTTCTTTCCCGGCACGGAAAAATAGCGTAATTTAGATCGGATCTATCTTTCCCGGTCGCAACAATGGCGAAGAGGCGGTTCGAGGGCCAGTGATACCGGTTCGAAAACAAACCCACGGTTCGTCTCATTCAAATCGGAGGAAAATGGTCATGCGAATTCCGGTCCTTTTTGGCGGCCTGCTCGCATTATTTTCGATCCAGGCGCCCGCCGTCGACCAGTCGGCGGGAAGTATCAAGACCTATCAACCCACGGCTGTTATCGCCCGTGACCGTACCGAGCAATCGGTACAAATCGGTGGGCCAGTGCATGCTGGAGACACGATTATTACCGGAGCGAACGGCGCCGTGGGTATCATGTTTCAGGATGGATCCGTGCTTTCACTGGGACCGGATACCGAGTTTTTGATCGAAGAATTCCTGTTCGAGCCCGATGTTGCGAACGTCTCGTTTTTGACTCGACTCTCGCACGGCACGGCTTCTTTCCTATCGGGAGCCATCGGAAGAATTTCGCCAAGCTCGGTCAAGTTCAAGACGCCCGATGCGATCCTCGGGCTTCGTGGCACCAAGGTGCTGATTAAAGTGGATTAAAACATGCCGTCTGGTATATTCCATCGGATTACGAAGAAAAGCTTTGGCCAATACAAACGTTATCAAATTTATTTTCTTGTACTGGGCGGGTTGCTGGTCGGCGCCTGTTCGAGCACCAGCGTGGTGCTGGTTCCCGATCCGGATGGAAAAGTTGGCGAGGTCTCGGTGTCGACGGCGGGCGGTGAAACGATTCTAAGCCAGGCCGGTGAGAGCGCGGAAGCCACCAGTGCCGAATCCGCTCCTTCGAGGTCGGGAACCCTGAGCGATCAGGAGATCGGGGAAATGTTTTCGGCCGCGTTGGCCAACGAGCCGCTGCCGCCGAAACGCTATCTATTCTATTTTGAGTTTGATTCGGCAAGCCTGCGTCCGGATGCCGAGCCTAAAACATCAGAGATTGATCGGGATTTAAAAGCCCGCGCCGTATGCGAGATCAGCGTGATCGGACATTCGGATCGTACCGGCGAGGCGAACTACAACCGGAGTCTGTCGCTTCGCCGCGCCGATGCGGTGGCCGGTCTACTGGTCAAGCAGGGCGTTCCACAAGAATGTATTGATATTCGCTATTATGGTGAAAGCGATCCTCTGATTCCAACGCGCGACGGGGTTCCGGAGCCGCGAAACCGGCGCGTGGAAGTTGAAGTAAGGTGACTCTTGACCGCCGCTGGCGTCTCCCGCTGAAGCGGTCCGTTACCCGTCCCGCATCAATTCGCCGACCAAAGTTCCGGGAACCTTTGTTGACCGCCGTGGCAGGGACCGTAATGACGCTTGCTTTGCTGGCCGCGTGGCTTCTATTCCCGGAAGTGACCGGACTCCGGAACACGGTGTCCGATCTTCAGGTCGGGGCTCTTCCACGGCCTGAGCCATCACGGATTCCGGTGATCGTTTCGGTCGACGAAAAGAGTCTGCAAGCCTATGGACAATGGCCTTGGCCCCGCTATCGCGTGGCGCAACTTTTGGAGAAACTGGCGCAGTCCGGGGCTGCCGCGGTCGGTATCGATGCGCTTTTCGCGGAGCGCGACCGCAGTTCACCCGCCGAGATAAACCGCGAACTCAAGCGCGGGTTCAATCTGGATTTACCTCTGGACAACATACCCGCTTCGGTCCGGGATTACGATGAAATCCTCGCGGCAACGCTGAAATCGGGGCCTTTCGTGCTCAGCTATGTTTTCGAATTCGAACCGGGGAGAGGCCGTGATTGCCCGCTGAAGTCCGTCAATACCGGGCTTCATTACGACACCGAGATTCTCCGCCGATCCTCGCAAAATTTGCACAGCGCGGCCGGAGTACTTTGCAGCAATTCCGTGATCGCCGGTGCGGCCCCGGCAACCGGGTTTATCAATGCCCGCCCCTTCGATGACGGCATTTACCGGCAGGCTCCGCTGATTATGAAATGGATGGACCGCGTCTATCCAAGTCTGGCGTTGCAGACTTTTGCCACCGCGATGGGCATTAAACAACTGCTGCTTTCGATCGCAGACGATGGGATTACATTACACCTCGCGGATCGGAAAGTGCCGCTGGATTCCGCCGGTAATCTGTTGATCCGGTTCCGCGGTCCTGGCCGCACCTACGAAACTCTGTCGGCCTCGGACGTTCTGGAAGGCACGGTAGGCCGGGAACAGTTACAGGAAAAAATCGTTTTTCTCGGGATTACCGCCGCCGGTCTGCAAGAATACCGGCCGATTCAATACGATCCCCTGTACTCCGGGGTCGAATTTCATGCGGCGATCGTGGATAATATCCTCACCCGGGACTTTCTCTGGCGTCCCGGCGCGGCGGATGGCTGGGAAATGTTATCGGCGTTGATCGTTGGCGTGCTGTTGTCCGGACTGCTCGCCTGGAGCGGCCCGTTGATCAGTGCGGTGATGCCTTTGTTACTCGTTGCGGGGGTTGTGGCGGCCTCGCAACTATTGTTGCTGCGCACGGGCATTTTAGTTTCGCCCGCGCCGGCCGTGCTCTCAATCGCGGCGGTGATGTTGATATTGTCCTTGCTCAAATATGGGCGGGAAAAGCTGCAGACCGAAGCGATCCGGCGCCAGATTCTGGTCAGCCAGGAGGCAACGATCGAAGGCTTCTGCGCAATGTCGGAATATCGCGACCCGGAAACGGGCGGCCATATCAAACGCACCCAAAACTATGTGAAGGCGCTCGCGGAGAATCTCCGCGACCATCCGCGATTCAGGCATTGTCTGGACGACCACACCATAGACCTGATGTACAAGACCGCACCGCTTCATGATGTCGGCAAAATCGGCATACCGGACTACATATTGCTCAAACCCGGTCTCCTGAACGACGAGGAGTTCGAACTCATGAAGAAACACACCGAATATGGAGCCCAGGTCTTCGAATTGATCCAGAAACGGACCGGCGAAAACGATTTCCTGCGAATTGCGATCGAGATCATCCTGGGGCATCAGGAAAAGTGGGACGGTTCCGGCTATCCTCATGGTGCTTCCGGTGACGCCATCCCGGTTTCCGCGCGGTTGATGGCTCTGGCGGACGTCTACGACGCGCTGATCAGCCGCCGCGTGTATAAACCTCCCTATCCTCACTATACGGCCGTGAAAATGATCACCGCAGGGAAAGGCACCCATTTCGATCCCGATATCGTCGATGCATTCCTGAATATCGAAGCCGAATTCAAACAACTGGCTCTGCAGTTCCTCGACAGTGAGGAACAGAAAGAGGCACTGCTCAGCGAGGATCCGGAAACGGCTTGACAGCCTCGGTGGACTTGAATGATGCTTGTGTTGGTTTTTGGGTCGATTCCGACCGATCCTGTGAATTCAATCGATAACGCGAGGGTTTGGCACATGATAAAAAAGAAGATCCAGCGAACTGAAGAGGAATGGGCAAAGATCCTGACTCCCGAGCAATTCGAGATTTGCCGGCGAAAAGGCACGGAACCGGCGTTCAGCGGAAAATATGCGCATACCAAGTCCGCCGGGGTCTACGAATGCGCCGGCTGCGGCAATCCGCTTTTCGATTCGAATGCCAAATATGACTCCGGTTCCGGATGGCCGAGTTTCTGGGACATGATCGATCCGGACGCGATCGAAACCAGAATTGACGAAAGTCATGGAATGCGCCGCGTCGAGGTGACCTGCGCGGCCTGCGGCTCCCATCTCGGCCACCTGTTTGAAGACGGCCCGCGGCCGACCGGACGGCGGTACTGCATTAATTCGGCATCGCTGGATCATAAGCCACGAGCCAAATAGTGTTGCCGCTCGATTCTGACGTCCGCGCCCACGCCGCGGATTTATTGCACTTTATCGATCAAAGCCCAAGCCCATGGCATGTCGTGACCGCGGTCACGAAACGGCTGATCGAACACGATTTCGTGGAGTTGGCCGAATCACAGGCATGGCGTCTGGAACCAGGCGGGCGGTATTTCGCCGTGCGCGACGGATCGTCGATCATCGCATTCCATATTGGTGAAAAACCCTTGTCCGAAACTGGTTTTCGGATGATTGGCGCGCATACCGATTCGCCGGGCCTGCGGATCAAGCCCAATCCCTCGATCCAATCCGAAAAATTCGAGCGCATCGGCGTCGAAGTCTACGGAAGCCCGATCCTGGCCACTTTTACCGACCGGGATCTGAGCCTGGCCGGACGAGTCGCGCTGATCGACCATCAAGGCCGTCTGGAAAACCGGTTGGTACACATCAACAAGCCTTTTCTACGATTACCGAATCTGGCCATTCACATGAACCGGATGGTCAATGAAGAGGGATTGCGCCTGCACCTCCAGAATGAGCTGCCGCTGATCCTTTCGTGCGGCGACGAACCAAACGCGAACGGACGGCGGTTCAATGACTTTCTTGCCGACCGGCTTCAGGTCGAAGCGGATCAGATTGTTGCGTTCGACCTCGCCGTATTCGACTGCCAGAAAGGTACACTCTACGGCGCGCAGGATGAGTTTTTCGCAACCAGCCGGATTGACAACCTGGCCTCCTGCCATGCCGGGCTGACCGCGCTGCTGTCCGCGGAAGGATTGCGAAGGCCCGCGACCAGGGTCTGCGCATTCTTCGACCATGAAGAAATCGGCAGTCAGAGCCAGAAAGGAGCGAACGGAAGTTTTCTGCCTGATGTGCTGGAGCGCATCGCATTGGCAATGGATCCGGAGCGGGAAACTTATAAAAGGGCGCTGGCTCGAAGCTTCCTGATCAGCGCCGATATGGCCCACGCCTACCACCCGAATTTTGCGTCGGCCTATGATCCGGAACATCCGGTTTTCGTGAATCAGGGGCCCGTGATCAAAATCAACGTGAACCAGCGCTATGCGACGGAAAGCGCTTCGCATTCCGAATTTGCGAGGCTGTGCTCGGAAGCCGATGTGCCCTGGCAAAGATACAGCCACCGCAGCAACGTTCCCTGCGGCAGCACGATCGGCCCGATCACCGCGGCGAAACTCGGCATTCGAACCGTCGACGCCGGTTGTCCGATGTGGGCCATGCACAGCATCCGCGAAAGTGCCGGCGTGCTGGATCATGCCTATATGACGCGGGTCATGAAACAGTTCTTTAGCCGCGAAGACTCACTGGACTGGTAGGCTGAACCGGTATCGGTTGTTGGAATCAGTTTAAAGGCTGTTTCCGGCCAGAAGGAGTCCTTCGTACTGGCGCGATGAACGGGGCTTATTATACTATCTCGACCGTAGCGCCTTGCACGCTTTGCGCGAGCTCACTATGCAAAGCAGCGACGTCGCCCTAGTTGCGCCAACGTACACGGCTTCCCATTGCTGCTCGTCGACGACTTCGTCGCCCAGCCACATCACGACTGCCTGAGCCTCTAAGCCCTTGAATAGGGCCACTGTCTCTAGCAGCACGCTATGGCGTCGACCATGGATTTCCTCAACCCAGGCAATGCCAACCCCCCTTACTTCGTCGTTGGAGCAGTTCGTACAAAGACGCCTTCGGTCGTTTGGCAACCAGAACGGCTACATCCTCTGGTCGTAGTTCCTCCTCGTGCACCCACTGGCGTACCCTTCTGATGATGGCCTCCACTTGCGCATCGTCCGTATCGAGTGCGATTCGTTCGACTGGTGGTCCGGGAAGCTCGGGGGCATCTATTGGTTCTCCAGTGTAGAAAACATAACCAGCTTCGTGTATCGGTGCGGTGTTCCTGCAGTTAGAAGTGAGGTAATACGGTTGATCCGTCACGGGAAGATTTCCATGTCGGGGGTACAGAGTTTGGTTCTCGTCAATGAAGATGTAGAGGTAGCCTGAGTCTTGGTCTAGCAAAAGCTCTTCAATCGCGAACCAATACTCGTCGCTGAAGTCCTGTGCTTCGTCGACCACGACAGCGTCGAATTTCTCATTGAGAACTTCATTCGATAGCGCCAAGGCATAGGGCATCTGAACTTCAAACCGATTTTTATCGCTGTTTCCAGGATACGCGTCGGCGGCCTCGTCGAGCAGGCTCCGCCCAGTCGTTTGGAAGAATTGTCGGATTCGCCGGTCGCATAGCTGATGAAAGCTTAGCGCCTGGATGCGGGGCTCGTCTTGGAGCCCCGTTGACAGAGCGTCAGCCAGTGGCCGGTTGTAGCAAAGAAGGAGAACATGTAGACCCATTTGAGCAATTTGTCTAGCCTTTTCAACAGCGAGAAGCGTCTTCCCAGTTCCGGCTCCGCCCGACACGACAGCTCGCTTACGGCCACCGATGATTCGCAGTATCTTGGCTTGGTTTGCGGTCAGACGAAGCCGCTGTTGCTCCGCATCATCAATAATCGCCCGGAGTGCCGGCCGAACCTCGATTGACCTGCACAGGATGTCCTCAACAAGTCGCATGCCTTGTGTTCCGGGGGCATCGTCTCCCAGCCGTCTCCAAAACCTAACGACACGATCAAACCAAGTGCCCAGAATTCGGAGGTCATCGTTGACACCGATGATGTCCCGCGGTCTGTCTGGCCCTTGGAGAGATGACGAATCGTGAATATCGGGCAGGACAACCGCATGGCCCAAGGTCAACCGACTGCCGCGCCACTGCCGCCACAGCGAGTGACCGGTGAGCTGGTCGTGCAGGGCATGTCGCTCGCGCGCCGCCTGCCGAAAGGGATCCTTGATGCGGTTACGCTGCCCGTTACGGTCGACCGAATGCCACTCGCCGCTCGGCGCGTCATAGGCGACACCCCCCTCCCTTAACCTCGACGGCGAAGACGCCGGATTGCGGTGCCAATATGGTGGAGTCAGCTTCTCCTTCTCGGATTCGACCTTGATGGTCGCGGTAAATCCATCCAGCGCTGTGGATAACGACCACATCGCCAGGAAGCTGCCCTTCGCAGGCCGCATAGAACCGCGCTTCCGCCCGAGAGCGAAATGCTCGCAGTTGCTCGGCCGACAAGGTGGGAATCATTCGGGCCATGAGTATCCCGCGGACAGTTTCATCGTTGCTGGGTTGAAGGTTCTGCGCACCTGTCGTCCACCGTCAAGTATGACATGCAGCTTGAAGAACTGCCCTTTCTTGCGCGAAGTGAAAATCCGCCCCCTTCCCTCACCCGGGATGTCGATGAACACGCCTGCCTCAGGCTTGAGCGGAGCGACCATTTCACTGATGGCGACAGATTTCCACCCTGAGTCGAACCGAAACTGGCTCGTCGCTCCGAACGGGTTTTTTACCAAGTATAGTCTGCGTCGATTCTCGTCGTGGACATGCTCCACGACACAGAGCCAATAGCGCTCTCCCCAGTGCTGCGCGGTTATTAACTCTTTTGGAGTAAGGGCAACCCCCTCTTCAGTCCAGGCGCCGCCAGCAATTCTCATTTTGATAAATCCGCCGGATAAACTGCTGGACAAAACCGCGCCGCTTTGATAGAAGAGCGTAGGAGGACCACAAACGACCAAGCGGCCACATTGGCATATCCATTTCGAGAGCAGAAAGCGCACTTAACGTTCGGCGATCTGGTCGGCGACTTGCGGAAACTGATGCGCGGGTTCCCGGACAAGCGCACGGGGCGCAACCTCCAGTACCGCATGGAAGACGTGGCGGCGGCTGCGTTTGCGGTGTTTTTCACTCAAAGTCCGTCGTTTCTTGCCTATCAAACCGCCATGACCGAGACTTTGGGCAACAGCAACGTCCGGACTTTGTTCGGCGTGGGGACGATCCCCACGGATAATCCTATTCGCGACCTTCTCGACGCAGTGCCGCCGCAGCCGGTGTACCCGATGTTCGAACGGGTGTTGGACGCATTGTACGAGCGGGAACTTCTGCAAGCCTTTCGTGCTTCGGACGGGCCGTTGTTAATCGCCCTGGATGGTACGCAGTACCACCGATCGGCCAGCATTCGCTGTGATCACTGCACCGTCACCCAGCACCGCAATGGACCCATCGACTACGCTCATTCGGGGCAGTCACGCCGGTGCTGGTCGCGCCCGGT
>JBGTCG010000001.1:0-3864 GCA_041748915.1 Methylococcales bacterium | reverse complement strand
GCTTCTCCCACCATTGTCCCGGTTTCGGCGCTTTCCAGCTTGCCTACCAGCGGCTCGGATACGGCTAACCGAACATTCGCTTCCAAGCAGCCCTTAGGATGCGCGCCAAACTGGCCTACGCAGGCGGGTTCTCGCCTGCGCGAAGCCGATTGCTCACCTTCTTGCGGAATATTCCTCCGCCTCGTCCGAAAACCATCTGTTCAATCCCCTGAATACCTTTTCAAGAAACCCATCTTGATACTCAGAACCCGCCTCCCCTAATATTTAGTTCGGATCGCTACGAACTCACGGAAACAGGAGTATGAACAGAAAAAGTGTATTGTTCAATAACCGGATAGGCATGGAAAAATTCAGTCTCTCCTTCGAAATTTTCAGTCGGGAAAAGCAAGAACAATGTGCGACCGGCAACTATTTCGAAGAACAGAATCAACTTATCGCCCGAATCGACCAGATTTCCCGCAATGAAGATTATCAGGGAAAGCTGCGCTGCGCCGAGTGGGACCTGATTGTCGTCGACGAAGCGCACAAAATGGCGGCCCATTATTTCGGAAGCAAGCTTAATGAAACTGCTCGCTTCAAGCTTGGCAAACTGCTGGGCTCAATTACCCGCCATTTTTTGCTGATGACCGCGACGCCGCATAACGGCAAGGAAGAGGATTTTCAGCTTTTTCTGTCCCTTCTGGATGGCGATCGGTTTTACGGCAAGTTCCGCGAAGCCGCCCATCGAATCGATGTCTCCGACATGATGCGCCGGATGGTCAAGGAAGAACTGCTCAAATTCGACGGAACGCCCTTGTTCCCCGAGCGCAGGGCCTACACCGCCAAGTACGAACTATCGCCCCTGGAATCGGCGCTCTATGCCGAAGTAACCGATTACGTTCGTAACGAGATGAACCGGGCCGACAAGATTGGCGACAAACGAAAAGGCACGGTCGGATTCGCACTCACCCAGTTACAGCGTCGCCTGGCTTCCAGTCCGGAGGCCATTTACCAGTCGTTGAAACGGCGCCGCAAACGATTGCAAAATCGTCTCGACGAGGAAAAACTGGTGCAATGCGGGCACCATGTCGCCGATATACTTGCGAAATATAGCGTCAAGGATGTGCCGGATAATATTGACGAGGCCTCCGATGAAATGGCCAGCGGAGAATACGAACAATGGGTCGAAGATGTAGTCGATCAGGCCACCGCCGCACAAACCATCGAGGAACTCGAAGCTGAAATTCGGATTCTCCGAGAACTCGAATCCAAAGCACATCGGGTAGTGCAGTCCCGCAACGACAGAAAATGGGAGGAGCTTTCCCGGCTTCTGCTGGACACTCCAGAAATGCGGACATCCGAAGGCCGGCTTCGCAAGATGATCCTGTTCACGGAACACCGCGACACCTTGAACTACCTACTGGCACGGATTCGTGACCTGATCGGCCGTCCCGAAGCCGTAACCGCGATTCACGGCGGCGTCAACCGCGATGACCGCCGCAAGACCCAGGAAGAATTCCGCAATAACCCTGATGTGCTAGTTCTGATCGCGACCGATGCCGCGGCCGAGGGCGTGAACCTTCAAAACGCGAATCTGATGGTCAACTACGACCTTCCCTGGAACCCCAACCGGCTGGAATAACGCTTCGGCCGAATCCACCGGATCGGGCAGACCGAGGTCTGCCACTTGTGGAACTTAGTAGCCGCAGAAACCCGGGAAGGCGCGGTCTTCCAGAAGCTTCTGGACAAACTGGAGGCAGAACGCCAAGCCCTCGGCGGTCGGGTTTTCGATATTCTCGGCGAGACCTTTGAAAACGTGTCGCTCAAGGACCTGCTGATCGAAGCCATCCGCTACGGCGAACAACCCGAAATCAAAGCGAGACTGGACCAGGTCATCGATAGTGCACTGGATACAGGACATCTCGAGGAAATCATGCGCCGCAACGCACTCGTCGAGCAGCACATGGGGCTTGAAGAACTCTACGCAGTCAAGGAAGAGATGGAAAAGGCCGAAGCCCGGAAACTGCAGCCCTACTTCATCCGCGCATTTTTTACCGAAGCGTTCAAGACCCTCGGCGGAGAGATGCGCAATCGCGAATACGGACGCTATGAAATCCGCCATGTCCCGGCCGCCGTCCGCGAACGCGATCGGGTGATCGGCGAAACCCGCACACCGGTCCTGAAAAAATATGAGCGCATCTGTTTTGAAAAGCAGCACATTCGCCTGACCGGTAAACCCATGGCCGACCTGATCCATCCCGGCCATCCCTTGATGCACGCCCTGACCGATTTGGTGCTCGAAGCGCATCGGCCCAAGCTCAAGCAGGGCGCGGTATTGGTTAACCCCGACGACGACGGCCTCGAACCCAACCCGCGGGGCCGAACTTTCGATGCCGGCTGGGCGCCCCATCTCGACCTGCAACCGATCGAAGAAATCGATCTGAAACGGATCGACGATGTGCTTCGCGCCGACTGGATCGGCGATTCTCTGGAATCCCAGGCGCTCAATCATGCTTCGAAAAATCTTGTTCCGGAACATTACGGGGAAGTCAAAGAACGGCGCGAACGGCAGGTCGACAAAATCCTTGCAGCGGTCAACGAACGCCTGGTCAAGGAGATCAATTACTGGTCGGACCGCTATATCAAACTCAGCGAAGATGTCGCCGCGGGCAAGCAGCCCAGGCTGCAGCCCGACAACGCGAGACGCCGGGTGGAAGAACTCACCGCCCGCCTGGAGCAGCGCAAGAAAGAACTCGAAGCCATGCGCAATGTGGTTTCGAGCACACCGGTCGTGATTGGCGGGGCTCTGGTCATCCCGCAAGGATTGTTGGCGCAGCGCAAAGGGGAAACCACATTTGCCGCAGATGCGACTGCACGCGCCCGCATCGAGCAGATCGCCATGCAGTCACTGATGGATGCCGAACGCGGCCTGGGTCACCAAGTCCATGATGTTTCCGATCAGAAATGCGGCTGGGATATTACCTCGCGACCGCCGCGTATAGACGGCAAATTGCAGGAAGCCCGGCATATCGAGGTCAAGGGACGCGCCAAGGGCCAGACCACGATCACCGTAACCCGGAACGAAATTATCTATGGTTTGAATCAGAAAGCAAAATTCATTCTGGCCGTTGTGATTGTGGATGGAGATCGTTTCGACGGACCGTATTACATCCGCGATCCCTTTAAATCCGAGCCGGATTTCGGGGTGGCGAGTGTCAACTACGACTTGGACGAGTTGCTTTCGGAAGCCGCTCAACCAGAAGTAACTGTATTATCTTCTAGCGGGCTATCCACTTCGCCCAAGTAGATACAATTGGCACTGCTCTTTATTGCATCGGAACACAAAGATCGCCTGGCGGATGGAATCGGCTTAGACATCCGAAGTTCCAGGGAACAAACCGGGAGCAAAGAACTTGTAGCTTGACGTCGTTTCTCCAGATCTATCAAACATCATCAAAAAATGAGAGACCAATTAAATAAAACTCAAATTTTGACCTATAATGCCAAAAAATTAGGTCTAGAATAGACCGAATATAATTATAGATCTATTTTTTGACGTTATTCGTCATAATTAGCAGGTCGAGGAGGCGGTGATGCTAATCGAATTTAGTGTGGCCAATTTTCGTTCACTGTACGAGCGCCAGACATTAAGCCTTGTCAAGGCCAAAGGCGTTGAGTTGGTTGACAGCAATACTTTTAAAGCGGTAGCGGCACACGAATTCGAGCTACTACGGTCTGCTGCCATCGCTGCCAGCCATGGAGAGCGAACGCGAGGGCTAGTAGTCCCCGGTAGGCGTAGGTAATTTTGGATCCCCGTCGTGCGCTAGCGCCAGAGGGGATCCAAAATTACATCCGAAACGCCGTCCAGCCATTTGTGGGAGCGGT